>NZ_JBHYJI010000056.1:0-64256 GCF_042740435.1 Streptomyces sp. NPDC059002
AGCGCCGATGGTACTGCAGGGGGGACCCTGTGGGAGAGTAGGACGCCGCCGAACTCCTTTTGATAGAAGAGCTGGTCCCTGAACTTCGGTTCAGGGACCAGCTCTTTTTTGTTTTGCGTCACTTGCCGTTCACGTTGTGCAGCCAACATCCGCCGTATGGGGACAGTTGGAATGTTGCGCGCCGCGGGTGTCGGTACCGGTGACGAGGTCGTCGTGCCGGCCTACGGCAACGCCGAGGTCGCTGAAGCCGTCGTCGACGCGGGAGCCATGCCCGTCTTCGCCGACATCGAGCCGTCGACGTACTGCCTCGACCCGGACGCCGTTGCCGCCGTGGTGACCCCACGGACGGCGGCCGTCGTCGTGGTCCACCGCTTCGGGAACCAGGCCGATGTGGCCCGGCTGAGGGGCGTGGGGCAGCGGCATGGGCTTCTCGTCCTGGAGCAGGACGAGTTGGAGGTGCCCCCCGACGGGCAGGCCCGGCGGCGGGCGCACGCCGCGTACCTCAGCGGGCGGCTCAGTGGGGTCGTGACCCCGACCGGCGGTGCCGGGCACAGCTACCAGCAGTACGTAGTGCGGGTGCCCGGGAACGGGCGGCCCGACCGGGACGCGTTCGCACGCGCCGTACGGGCCAAGGGAGTTGACTGCCGGGTGCCCGTGAAGACGCCTGTGCACCGGATGCCGCGGTTCTGGCGGGACGTCGTGCTCCCTGAGACCGAGCGGGCCGCGGACGAGACGCTGGCGCTGCCGGTCGACGCGTCGCTGTCGCGGCGGGATCTGCAGCGCGTGGTCTCGGCGTGCAATGCGCTGGGCGGGCTTCTTCAGCCGGCGTTCTAGGGCTGAGGCGTCTTCTTGGGGTGGGTCTTGAAGAATTCCCACAGCAGGTCGGTCGCATTGATGCCCGCTGTCGGATCGGACATGGTGCCGCCCGCGCCGTCGGGCCAGGCGTGGCCCATGTCGGGCAGGCGGTAGACGACCACGTCCGAGCCGTCCCGGCACTTCGCCGTGGTCTTCTTGATTTTGTTCTTGAGTTTCTGGGGCGTGGCCGACTGGCAGTCCAGGCGTTTCTGCCAGTTCGTGATGCCTTCGTCCATACCGGAGTAGTACTTGTCGAGACCACCGATGAAGGTGATCACCGAGACCGGTGTCTTCGGCATGTACGACGCCCTTTCCGCGTCGGTGCCGAGATAGCCGCCGCTGACCGGGGCGATCGCCGCGAAGGTGTCGGGGAGTTCGACGGCGAGTTTGTACGCCATGTCGCCGCCGTTGGAGATGCCGGCCGCGTAGATGCGGTCCGGGTCGGCTTTCCAGGTGCCGGTCAATGTTTTCGTCATCGTACGAATGAAACCGACGTCGTCTGCGGTGCCGCAGCAGATGAGGGCGTTGAAGCCCTGGTTGAGGCCGTCGGGGTAGGCGACGAGGAAGTTCTCCTTGTCGGCCTTGGCGTTGAGGCCGCTGATCTCTGCGGCGGCCCGGCCGTTGCCCGGGTAGGGGTGCATGGCGATGACGAGGGGGAGTCGGGCGGAGGGCTTGTAGCCGGGTGGGGCGTGGACCGTGTAGACGCGTTTGTCGCCCTTCCAGGATGTGGTGATCTTCTGGTCGCCGGGGTGTGGGGTCTCGGTGGCCGGTGACTTCTTCGTGGGCTTCGTGTCGGGGCCGTCGGAGTCGTCGGATCCGCAGGCCGCGAGCGGCAGGAGGAGGGCGGTGAGCGCCGCTGACACGGCGTACCGCAAGGACGTGCCCGGTCGGGTCGGCATGCGCGCAGGCTGACAGCGCGGGTGCGGTCGGTCCAGAGGAACGGGCGGTTCGAGGCACCTTCGATTTCGGGTATGATCTATCTCGTTGCCGACGCGGGAAACCGCGAAGGACAACAGGCCCCTATAGCTCAGTCGGTAGAGCGTCTCCATGGTAAGGAGAAGGTCAGCGGTTCGATTCCGCTTGGGGGCTCAACTCATGAAGGCCCCCGCCCAGTTGGGCGGGGGCCTTTTGTGGTTCCTGGGCCCGGGCGCCCCTCGGCGCCCGGGGAGTGTCAGTCCTTCTGGAGGCCGGGGACGCGCATCGCGAGGATCGCCATGTCGTCGGAAGGGGCGTCCGTGGCGAAGCGCTCCACGGCGCGCATGATGCGGGCCGCGACCGCGCCGGCCGTCAGGCCCGTGCAGGTGGTGAGGACGTCCGCCAGGCCGTCGTCGCCGAGCATGCGGGTGCCCTCGCGGCGCTCGGTGACGCCGTCGGTCACGCACAGCAGGACGTCGCCCGGGTCGAGCGTCATCGTCTGTTCGTAGAGCTCGAGGTCGTCCATGACGCCGAGCAGGGGCTGCGGTTCCGCGTACGGCTCGACCGTGCCGTCCTGGCGCAGGCGGAGCGGGAGCGGATGTCCGGCACAGACGATCTTGAGGATGGCCGAGCCGTCCTCCTGGGGCCACAGCTCGCCGTACAGGAGGGTGAGGAAGCGGCTGCGGGCGCCCTCGTCGAGGATCGCCGCGTTCAGGCGCTCCAGGACGGCGGGGCCGCCGAAGCCCTCGCGGGCGAGCAGGCGCAGGGCGTGCCGGGCCAGGCCCGTGACGGCCGCCGCCTCCGGGCCCGTGCCGCAGACGTCGCCGATCGCGAAGCCGTACGCGCCGTCGCGGATGGGGAAGAGGTCGTAGAAGTCGCCGCCGACTTCGTTGCCCTCGCCCGCCGCGCGGTAGATGACCTCGACCTCGACGCCGGGGACCTGCGGGAGTCCTGGCGGCAGCAGGCTGCGCTGGAGGGACTGGCTGATGGCCATGCGCTCGGAGTAGAGGCGGGCGTTGTCGAGGGCGAGGGCCGCTCGGCGGGAGAGATCTTCGGCCAATTCGAGGATCTCTTGGCGGAAGTGTTCGTCGGAGGGCTTGCCGAGCGTGAGCATGCCGATGACGCGGTTGCGGGCGACCAGCGGCAGGACCACGGTCTCGCCGCCCACAGCCGATGCCGTGGAGAGCGTCGTGCCGATTCCGGAGCCCAGGGTCATGGGTTCGCCGAGGCCCAGGCTGCGCATGGAGGTGCGCAGGGCCGCCTGGTGCGCGGCTTCGGAGGGGGCCGCCCAGACGCGGGCGCCGGGGGTGGGCACCGGGTCGGGCGGGGCGATCTTGGAGAGGAGCGCCTTGAGGCCGTCGATGCGCTCCTCGTCCTCGTGCAGGACGTACGAGAGATAGGGCTCGGCCGACTGGTCCGCGATGGTGTAGACGGCGCACCAGGTGGCGAGCGTGGGGACCGTCATCTGGGCCATCAGGGCCAGGGTCTGGTCCCGGTCGAGGGTGCCCGCGAGCAGGTCGGAGGCCTCGACGAGGAAGGAGAGCGAGCCGCGGCGGAGTCGCTCCAGCTCGCCCAGGCGCGCGGATTCCACGGCCAGGGCGATGCGGTCGGCGGCGAACTGGAGGCGGAGCGCCTCCTCGTTCGAGTACCGGTCGGGGGACTCGGCGGCGACGCCGAGGGAGCCGGTGAGGCGGCCCTCGACCTTGAGGGGGACGGTGACGACGGAGCGCATGCCCGTGCCGCCGAGGAGCGGGACGGCGCCGGGGACGACGGTGAGGTCCTCGTGGACGGCGGGCATGCGGGCCGAGCCGTAGCGGCCGGGGCCCGCTTCCACGGGGACGCGGGCGAAGCGCTGGCGGGCCGACGGGAGGCCGGTGGAGGCGCGGACCTCCAGCTCGGTCTCGTCGTCGGTGGCGAGCAGCAGGAAGGCGGCGTCGCCGTCGAGCATGTCGCGGGCGCGTTCGACGGTGCGCTGGAGCAGTCCGTCGAGGTCGTCGGGGGCGGGGGAGCCGATGAAGACCTCGAAGGGGTCCGTGGCGTTCGGCTCGCTGAGCGTGCTCTGCTCGGGGTTCGCGCCGCGGATCGGGGTCTGGAGCACCGCGCGCTCCTCGTCGCGTACGAGGAGGCAGACGGTGGAGGGTTCGCCGTCGGTGTCGCGGACGCGCAGGTGCGAGGCGTAGACGGGGATCACGCAGCCGTTGGAGCCGCGGATTCCGTAACTGCCTTCCCAGCGGGAGAGTTGGAGGGCCTCGGCGATGCCGGTGCTGGTGCCCGGGGTGTGCGGCCAGGCCGCCAGGTCGTTGAGGGGTTTGCCCATGACCTGCTCGGCGACGTACCCGAAAAGTTCCTCGGCGTCCTCGTTCCAGGCCGAGATGGCGCCGACCCGGTCGATCTGGACGACGGCGACGCGGACGCGGCCGTCGGCGATCGGGAGGAGGTTGGCCGGCAGGGAGGGGCCCGCGGTGCGGGTGCCCACCGGGCGGTCGGGGAGGTCGAGTTGGAACCAGACCTGTTTGTGGGTGGGGGTGTAGTCGACGCCCCAGCGGGTGGCGAGTGCGGCGCAGAGCTGAAGGCCGCGGCCGCCCTCGCGGTCGGGGCTGCCCATGTTGACGGAGGACTGCTGGAGCGGGATCTCGCGTTCCGGATAGCGGTCGGAGACCTCGATGCGTACGGCGTCGTCGGAGCGCAGGCACAGGACGTCGGCGGCCGTGCCCGCGTGCACCACGGCATTGGTCACCAGCTCGCTGGTGAGGACGACGGCGTCGTCGACGATGTCCGTGAACCCCCAGCCCTGGAGGGTGTCGCGCACGAAGGAGCGGGCCGTCGCGACGGAACGTCCGACGGGGTCGAAGGTCGCAGCCGCGCGCGCGGTGATCACAGCACTCCTCGTACGAGTATCGACAGTATCGACGCCCAGGTCTCCCGAACTCATGGTGCGGCCGCCCCTCCGATGCCCGCTTGTTCGTGTACCACCGCCCTGGCCGGGCAGGACCGGGGTGGTTGGACAGCCGGATGCAAGGTTACTTACCTTCGCCGTCCATGCTGATGCCGGTCGTCAGTGTTTCCGCCCGGAGGGTGTGCGGACGGTGTGCGAAGCTGCCGAACTGTTATGGCCTGGTTCAGCCATGGTGAAACACTGGGCAAGCTTCATGAAGAGAGCCCAGAACAACCCGAGCAGTACCGGTCGACCCTTGCGGGAGGGACACAGTGGAGTCTGGCGCAGCGACGCGGGGCACTAAGACGCGCGCGAAAGACGGACAGTCCCTGAACAAACAGCGCAAACCACGCAATGGGGCGACCGCCTCCGTGGACGCGGCGGCGCTGAACAGGCTCCTGGCCGCCCTGGTGGCGATGCGGGACGGAAATTTCCGCAAGCGCCTGACGGTCTCCGGCGACGACGTGATGTCGGAGATCGCGGCTGTTTTCAATGAGGTCGCCGACCGGAATCTGCATCTGACCGGTGAGCTGTCGCGGGTGCGGCGCATGGTCGGACGTGAGGGAAAACTCACGGAACGTCTCGAGGGCGGAGCGAGCGAGGGCTCGTGGGCCGCCGCGATCGATGCCTCGAACGCGCTTGTCGACGATCTTGTACGTCCCGTCTCCGAGGTCGGCCGGGTCCTCTCCGCGGTGGCCGAGGGCGACCTGGAGCAGCGGATGGAGCTCCGGGCGCAGGCGGTGGACGGGAACGGCCATCCGCTGCGCGGCGAATTCCTGAAGGTCGGCAGGACCGTCAACAACCTCGTCGACCAGCTCTCCACGTTCACCGACGAGGTCACGCGCGTGGCCAGCGAGGTCGGCACCGAGGGCAAGCTCGGCGGGCAGGCCAGGGTGCGCGGGATGTCCGGGTCGTGGAAGGACCTCACGGACTCCGTGAACACCATGGCGTACCGCCTGACCGCTCAGGTGCGGGACATCGCGCTGGTGACGACGGCGGTCGCCAAGGGTGACCTGTCGCGGAAGGTCACCGTCCATGTCGCGGGCGAGATGCTGGAGCTGAAGAACACCGTCAACACGATGGTGGACCAGCTCTCCTCGTTCTCCTCCGAGGTGACCCGGGTGGCCCGCGAGGTGGGCACGGAGGGTGAGCTCGGCGGCCAGGCGCAGGTGCCCGGCGTGGCGGGCGTGTGGAAGGACCTCACCGACTCGGTGAACCTCATGGCCGGCAACCTCACCGCGCAGGTGCGGGGGATCGCCCAGGTCACGACGGCCGTCGCCAACGGCGATCTGTCGCGGAAGGTCACGGTGAGCGCACGCGGCGAGGTCGCCCAGCTCGCCGAGACGATCAACCAGATGACCGAGACGCTGCGGACGTTCGCGGACGAGGTCACGCGCGTGGCCAACGAGGTCGGTGCCGAGGGGCAGCTCGGCGGTCAGGCCAACGTGCCGGGTGCGGCAGGGACTTGGAAGGATCTGACCGACTCGGTCAACACGGTCTTCCGTAATCTCACCACGCAGGTGCGGGACATCGCGCAGGTGACGACGGCGGTCGCGAACGGTGATCTGTCGCAGAAGGTCACCGTCGACGTCTCCGGCGAGATGCTCCAGCTGAAGAACACCGTGAACACGATGGTGGACCAGCTGTCGTCCTTCGCCGACCAGGTCACGCGGATGGCGCGCGACGTGGGCACCGAGGGGCGCCTCGGCGGTCAGGCGCGCGTGCCGGGCGTCTCCGGTACGTGGAAGGACCTCACCGACTCCGTCAACTTCATGGCGGGGAACCTGACTTCGCAGGTACGTCAGATCGCCCAGGTGACGACGGCCGTGGCGCGCGGCGATCTCTCGCAGAAGATCGAGGTCGACGCGCGCGGCGAGATCCTGGAGCTGAAGAACACCATCAACACGATGGTCGACCAGCTCTCCGCCTTCGCCGACCAGGTGACCCGGGTGGCCCGCGAGGTGGGCACCGAGGGGCGCCTGGGCGGTCAGGCGCAGGTGCCCGGCGTGGCCGGTGTGTGGCGCGATCTGACGGACTCCGTGAACGGCATGGCCGGGAACCTCACCGCGCAGGTGCGCAACATCGCGCAGGTCGCGACGGCGGTGGCCCGCGGTGACCTGTCGCAGAAGATCGACGTGGACGCGCGCGGCGAGATCCTGGAGCTCAAGAACACCCTGAACACGATGGTGGACCAGCTGTCCGCCTTCGCCGAGCAGGTCACGCGGGTCGCCCGCGAGGTGGGCACGGACGGCATCCTCGGCGGTCAGGCCGAGGTCCAGGGCGTCTCGGGCACCTGGAAGGACCTCACGCAGTCCGTGAACGGCATGGCGAACAACCTCACCCTTCAGGTGCGGAACATCGCCGAGGTCACCACGGCCGTCGCCATGGGCGACCTCTCCAAGAAGATCACCGTCGACGCGAAGGGCGAGATCCTCGAACTCGTCACGACCGTCAACACGATGGTCGACCAGCTGTCGTCGTTCGCGGAGCAGGTCACGCGGGTGGCCCGCGAGGTGGGCACGGAAGGGCAGTTGGGCGGTCAGGCGCGGGTGCCGGGCGTCACCGGCATCTGGAAGGACCTGAGCGACAACGTCAACCTGATGGCCAACAACCTGACCAGCCAGGTGCGGAACATCTCCCAGGTCTCGGCGGCGGTCGCCAACGGAGACCTCACCAAGAAGGTCACGGTCGAGGCGCGCGGCGAGGTCGCGCAGCTCGCCGACACGGTCAACACGATGGTGACGACGCTGAGTTCGTTCGCCGACGAGGTCACGCGGGTGGCCCGCGAGGTGGGCACCGACGGCATCCTCGGCGGTCAGGCGCGCGTGCCGGGCGTCTCCGGTACGTGGAAGGACCTCACCGAGTCCGTGAACTCGATGGCGTCCAACCTGACCGGGCAGGTCCGCAACATCGCGATGGTCACCACCGCGATCGCCAAGGGTGATCTGACCAAGAAGATCGACATCGACGCGCGCGGCGAGATCCTGGAGCTCAAGACCACCATCAACACGATGGTCGACCAGCTGTCGTCGTTCGCCGAGCAGGTCACCCGGGTCGCTCGCGAGGTGGGCACGGAAGGGCAGCTGGGCGGCCAGGCACGCGTGCGTGACGTCGACGGCACCTGGCGCGACCTCACCGAGTCCGTGAACGAGATGGCCGGGAACCTGACCCGTCAGGTGCGTGCCATCGCCGAGGTCGCCACCGCGGTGACCCGCGGCGACCTGAACCTGAAGATCGACGTCGACGCGGCGGGCGAGATCCAGGTCCTGCAGGACAACATCAACTCCATGATCGCCAACCTGCGCGACACCACCCTGGCCAACAAGGAACAGGACTGGCTCAAGGGCAACCTCGCCCGGATCTCCGGTCTGATGCAGGGCCGGCGCGACCTGGAGGACGTCGCCTCGCTGATCATGAGCGAGCTGACGCCCGTGGTCTCCGCGCAGCACGGCGCCTTCTTCCTTGCGATGCCCACGGACGACGGCAACGATCTCGGGGGCGACCACGAGGACGCGTACGAGCTGCGCATGCTGGGCAGCTACGGATACTCCATGGGGTCCATGCCGACGTCGTTCCGGCCCGGCGAGACCCTGATCGGCACGGCCGCCAAGGAGCGGCGCACGATCCTCGTGGAGAACGCGCCGTCCGGCTATCTGCGGATCGCCTCCGGCCTCGGCGAAGCGCCGCCCGCACAGGTCATCGTGCTTCCGGTGCTCTTCGAAGGGACCGTGCTCGGCGTGATCGAGCTGGCCGCCTTCCAGCCCTTCACGCAGATCCAGAAGGACTTCCTCAGCCAGATCGCCGAGATGATCGCGACGAGCGTCAACACCATCAGCGTCAATACGAAGACCGAGGTCCTGCTCAAGCAGTCGCAGGAGCTCACCGAGCAACTGCGGGAGCGCTCGGCCGAGTTGGAGAACCGGCAGAAGGCACTGCAGGACTCGAACGCGGAGCTGGAGGAGAAGGCCGAACTCCTCGCCCAGCAGAACCGTGACATCGAGGTCAAGAACACCGAGATCGAAGAGGCGCGGCAGGTCCTGGAGGAGCGCGCCGAGCAGCTCGCGGTCTCGATGCGCTACAAGTCCGAGTTCCTCGCGAACATGTCGCACGAGCTGCGCACCCCGCTCAACTCCCTGCTGATCCTCGCCAAGTTGCTCGCCGACAACGCCGATGCGAACCTCACCCCCAAGCAGGTCGAGTTCGCCGAAACGATCCATGGCGCGGGATCGGACCTGTTGCAGCTCATCAACGACATCCTCGATCTGTCGAAGGTCGAGGCGGGCAAGATGGACGTCTCCCCGACGCGCATCGCCCTGGTCCAACTCGTCGACTACGTAGAGGCCACTTTCCGCCCGCTGACCGCAGAGAAGGGCCTCGATTTCTCCGTACGCGTCTCCCCGGAGCTGCCCGCGACGCTGCACACGGACGAACAGCGCCTGCTCCAGGTGCTGCGCAACCTCCTCTCCAACGCGGTGAAGTTCACCGACTCCGGAGCGGTCGAGCTGGTCATCAGGCACGCCAACAACGACGTGCCCAACGCGATCCGCGAGCAGCTCCTCGAGGCGGGTTCGCTGCGGGACGCGGACGCCGATCTGATCGCCTTCTCGGTGACCGACACCGGCATCGGCATCGCGGCCAGCAAGATGCGGGTCATCTTCGAGGCGTTCAAGCAGGCGGACGGCACGACCAGCAGGAAGTACGGCGGCACCGGCCTCGGTCTCTCCATCAGCCGGGAGATCGCGCGGCTGCTCGGCGGCGAGATCCACGCCCAGAGCGAGCCGGGCCGCGGCTCGACCTTCACGCTCTATTTGCCGCTGCACCCGAGCGAACTGCCGCCCCAGGGCTACACGCAGCTCGCGCCCGCGCCCGGACCGCGCGAACTGCCCGCCCTGGAGGAGGCCCCGGCCACCGAGGACGTGGTGCGGCCCGACAGCGCTCCGGTGCACCAGGAGGCGGCCACGGGGCCCGCGGCGCTCTTCCGCAGGCGACGCCGTCCCGCGCCCGCACAGGAGCCGCCGGCCCTGCCGGGACAGCCGGTGGCGGGAGCCCAGGACCAGCGGCCGCAGGAGCAGTGGCCGTCCGCGACGGGGCAGACTCCGTCCGCGCGGCCCGGTATCCACTTCGGCGGCGAGAAGGTGCTGATCGTCGACGACGACATCCGCAACGTCTTCGCGCTCACCAGCGTCCTGGAACAGCACGGCCTGTCGGTGCTGTACGCGGAGAACGGCCGCGAGGGCATCGAAGTCCTGGAACAGCACGACGACGTGACGGTTGTTCTGATGGACATCATGATGCCGGAGATGGACGGGTACGCGACGACGACGGCGATCCGCAGGATGCCGCAGTTCGCCGGGCTCCCGATCATCGCGCTCACCGCGAAGGCGATGAAGGGCGACCGGGAGAAGGCGATCGACTCCGGCGCTTCCGACTACGTCACCAAGCCGGTCGACCCGGACCACCTGTTGTCGGTGATGGAGCAGTGGATGCGCGCGCAGTGACCGAGAACCGGCTTGGTCACACGGAGTTGCTGACAGAGTGTGGCCGAGGCCGTGTAGAACCACGGTATTCGGGGAACCTTCTGGTCTCCCACTGCGTTTCTGCTACGTGCACAGTGACATCGCGGTGACAGGGTGTGGCGACAGGCGGGGTGCGGCTACCATGACCGGCACAAGGACGGACGGCGCAAGGGAGTCGTCCTCTGGGGCGGCGCCCGGTGTACCGCCGGGGCGAGGAGGGCGGGCCATGGTGCAGAAGGCCAAGATCCTCCTGGTCGATGACCGGCCGGAGAATCTGCTGGCGCTGGAGGCCATCCTCTCTGCGCTCGATCAGACACTGGTGCGGGCATCGTCCGGGGAGGAAGCGCTCAAAGCACTACTCACGGACGACTTCGCGGTCATTCTGCTGGACGTCCAGATGCCGGGAATGGACGGCTTCGAAACCGCCGCGCACATCAAGCGGCGGGAGCGGACCCGGGACATCCCGATCATCTTCCTCACCGCCATCAACCACGGGCCGCATCACACCTTCCGCGGCTATGCGGCGGGCGCGGTGGACTACATCTCCAAGCCGTTCGACCCGTGGGTGCTGCGCGCGAAGGTCTCGGTCTTCGTCGAGCTGTACATGAAGAACTGCCAACTGCGGGAGCAGGCAGCCCTGCTGCGGCTCCAGCTCGAGGGCGGCGGCAAGTCCGCGGCGGGCGACGCCAAGGAGCCCGCGGGTCTGCTCGCCGAGCTGTCGGCGCGTCTCGCGGCCGTCGAGGAGCAGGCCGAGGCGCTCTCCAAACAGCTGGACGACGAGTCGGCGGACGCGGCAGCGGTCGCCACCGCCGCCCATCTCGAACGCAAACTCACCGGACTGCGCCGGGCCCTTGACGCCCTGGAGCCGGGCACGGGAAGCGGCGCACCCTCGGTCCCTTCGCAGAACTGACGTGCCGTCGTGGCCCGCGGGCCCGTTGATTCCCCGTCAGTTGACGGCCCTCACAGGGGCGACACAAACGGGTGAAGCGGTGGGCACACGTGTCCGCAGTGGTCCGCACCGGTAACCTCACACCCATGGCCTCACGTCAGTCCGCAGCCAAGAAGACGCCCGCGAAGAAGGCGGCCGCGCCGACGAAGGCTCCGGCGAAGAAGGCCGCTGCCAAACCGCCCGCCAAGAAGGCGGCGGCAAAGAAGGCGCCCGCGAAGAAGGCACCGGCCAAGAAGTCCGCCGCGAAGAAGCCCGCGCCCAAGCCGGCGCCCAGCCCCACAGGGGGCGTGTACCGGCTCGTGCGCGCCGTCTGGCTCGGCATCGCGCACGGGGTCGGCGCGATGTTCCGCGGCATAGGGCGGGGCGCCAAGGGCCTCGACCCGGCCCACCGCAAGGACGGGCTCGCGCTGCTGCTGCTCGGCATCGCGCTGATCGTCGCCGCGGGCACCTGGTCGAATCTGCGCGGTCCCGTCGGTGATCTCGTCGAGGTCCTGGTGACCGGGGCGTTCGGCCGTCTCGACCTCCTGGTGCCGCTGCTGCTCGGCGCCATCGCCGTACGCCTGATCCGGCACCCGGAGAAGCCCGAGGCGAACGGCCGCATCGTGATCGGCCTGTCCGCCCTGGTCATCGGCGTGCTCGGCCAGGTCCACGTGGCCTGCGGATCGCCCGCCCGCAGCGACGGCATGCAGGCGATAAGAGACGCCGGAGGCCTGATCGGCTGGGGCGCCTCCACTCCGCTGATCTTCACCATGGGCGAGATCCTCGCCGTACCGCTCCTGGTGCTCCTCACTGTCTTCGGGCTGCTCGTCGTCACGGCGACGCCCGTCAACGCGATCCCGCAGCGGCTGCGGCTGCTCGGCGTGAAGCTCGGCGTGATCCAGGAGGAGCCCGAGGCCGACGCGTTCACGGACGACGACGAGCGCTACGAGGAGCAGTGGCGCGAGGCGCTGCCCGCGCGCTCCTCGCGGCGGCGCTCCGCCGCACCCGACGAGTACGCCCCCGAGCAGGCCGAGCAGGAGGCGCTCGCCAAGCGCCGCAGGCCGCGCAGGAATTCCGTACAGCCGGACATGGACCGCCCGATGGACGCCGTGGACGTGGCGGCCGCGGCGGCCGCCGCCCTGGACGGCGCCGTGCTGCACGGCATGCCGCCCTCCCCACTGGTCGCCGATCTGACGCAGGGCGTATCGGGGGAGCGGGAGGAGCGCGAACGGCGCGAGGAGCGGGAGCAGGCGGCCCCTGTGCCGACCGCGCGCGCCACGGACGCCCCCGTGCCCGGCAAGCTCAGGAAGAAGCCGGAGGAGCCCGCTGAGAGCCTCGTGCCGGACCTCACCAAGTCCGCGCCCGAGGCCCCGCGCGACCTTCCGCCGCGCGCCGAGCAGCTGCAGCTCGCCGGGGACATCACGTACTCGCTGCCCTCGCTCGACCTGCTGGAGCGCGGCGGTCCCGGCAAGTCCCGCAGCGCGGCCAATGACGCGGTCGTCGACTCGCTCTCGAACGTCTTCGCGGAGTTCAAGGTCGACGCGGACGTCACCGGCTTCACGCGCGGCCCGACGGTCACGCGGTACGAGATCGAGCTCGGCCCCGCCGTGAAGGTCGAGAAGATCACGGCGCTCGCCAAGAACATCGCGTACGCCGTCGCGTCCCCCGACGTCCGGATCATCTCGCCGATCCCCGGCAAGTCCGCGGTCGGCATCGAGATCCCGAACACCGACCGCGAGATGGTGAACGTCGGCGACGTGCTGCGCCTCGCGGACGCGGCCGAGGACGACCACCCGATGCTGGTCGCGCTCGGCAAGGACGTCGAGGGCGGTTACGTCATGGCCAACATGGCGAAGATGCCGCACATCCTGGTGGCCGGAGCGACCGGTTCCGGCAAGTCGTCCTGCATCAACTGCCTGATCACTTCGATCATGATAAGGGCGACGCCCGAGGACGTCCGGATGGTCCTCGTCGACCCCAAGCGCGTGGAGCTCACCGCGTACGAGGGCATTCCGCACCTGATCACGCCGATCATCACCAACCCCAAGCGGGCCGCCGAGGCCCTCCAGTGGGTCGTACGCGAGATGGACCTGCGCTACGACGACCTCGCGGCGTTCGGCTACCGGCACATCGACGACTTCAACCAGGCCATCCGCGACGGCAAGCTCAAGACGCCCGAGGGCAGCGAGCGGGAGCTGAAGACGTACCCGTATCTGCTGGTGATCGTCGACGAGCTCGCGGACCTGATGATGGTCGCGCCGCGCGACGTCGAGGACTCGATCGTGCGCATCACACAGCTCGCGCGCGCGGCGGGCATCCACCTGGTGCTCGCCACCCAGCGTCCCTCCGTGGACGTCGTGACCGGCCTGATCAAGGCGAACGTGCCGTCCAGGCTCGCCTTCGCGACCTCCTCGCTCGCCGACAGCCGCGTCATCCTCGACCAGCCGGGTGCGGAGAAGCTCATCGGAAAGGGTGACGGTCTGTTCCTGCCGATGGGCGCGAACAAGCCCACCCGTATGCAGGGCGCCTTCGTCACCGAGGACGAGATCCACGCGATCGTCCAGCACTGCAAGGACCAGATGGCGCCCGTCTTCCGGGACGATGTCACCGTCGGCACCAAGCAGAAGAAGGAGATCGACGAGGACATCGGCGACGACCTCGATCTGCTCTGCCAGGCCGCCGAGCTGGTGGTCTCCACCCAGTTCGGGTCCACGTCGATGCTCCAGCGCAAGCTGCGCGTCGGCTTCGCCAAGGCCGGGCGGCTGATGGACCTCATGGAGTCGCGCTCCATCGTCGGGCCGAGCGAGGGCTCCAAGGCACGTGACGTTCTTGTGAAGCCTGACGAGCTGGATGGCGTGCTGGCCGTGATCCGCGGGGAGGCTCAGCCATAAGGGTGGGTGACTCACCCGTAAGGGATCGGCAGGCAACCGTTTCCCTTCGGCACACGTCAAGTTGAGGGGAAGAACAGCACGATGTCCCACCATCAGGATGTCCGGCCATTCTGATGGCGTACAAACTCCGTCCGCCCGGTTGCCCCACCCTTTCCCGACCCCCCTAAACTGAACGTCCGGCAGGTGGCTACACGCTCGAAAGGCGCCCCCGTGTCCATCGGCAACTCCCCTGAAGACGACCGCCCTTCAGACGACCGCCCCGCAGACGAAGGCCCGGCGGGTGCTCACCAGGCCGACGACCGGCCCTCGATCGGTCACGTCCTGCAGCAGGCGCGTATCGATGCGGGCCTGACCGTCGACGAGGTCAGTTCGTCCACCCGTGTGCGCATCCCGATCGTGCACGCGATCGAACAGGACGACTTCTCGCGGTGCGGCGGCGATGTGTACGCGCGCGGGCACATCAGGACGCTGGCGCGTGCCGTCGGACTCGATCCCGCCCCGCTCCTCGCCCAGTACGACGAGGGGCACGGCGGACACCCGCCCGCTCCCACGCCGGCGGCGCCCCTCTTCGAGGCCGAGCGCATCCGCTCCGAACCGCGGCGCCCCAACTGGACCGCCGCCATGGTCGCCGCGATCGTCGCCGTGATCGGGTTCGTCGGGTTCACCGCGTTCAGCGGCGGGGACGACGGCGACGGCTCGAAGTCGGTCGCCGAGGGCTCCACGCCCACCCCCACCAAGCCCACCCAGAAGCCGAAGCCGAACAAGCCCGCCGACCCCAAGCCCGACCCCTCGGACAGCGCCATCGCCGGCGTCCCGCGCGACAAGGTCACGGTCAAGGTCGCCGCGGCGGACGGCCGCAGCTGGATCTCCGCCAAGGACCACAACGGCCGCACCCTCTTCGACGGCGTGCTGGAGCAGGGCCAGGACAAGACGTTCCAGGACAAGCAGAAGATCGACCTCGTCCTCGGCGACGCGGGCGCGATCGAGCTGTACGTGAACGGCAAGCAGGTCGACAACGAATTCGAACCCGGCCAGGTCGAGCGCCTCACGTACACCAAGGGCGACCCCGAGGTCGGCTGAGCAGCAGGTCACGGCGGGGCCGCGGTGACGGCCCGATGACGCCCCGGCGGCCGTGGGCCGACCGCCGGGTAACCCTGGCGGCGGGGGCCGAGGCGGGGACGAAGTAGTCTTGAGACCATGCCCGAACGCCGCACCGTCGCCCTTGTCACTCTTGGCTGCGCCCGTAACGAGGTGGACTCGGAGGAGCTCGCAGGCCGCTTGGAGGCGGACGGCTGGCAGCTCGTCGAGGACGCCGAGAACGCTGACGTCGCCGTCGTCAACACCTGTGGCTTCGTCGAGGCCGCCAAGAAGGACTCCGTCGACGCCCTCCTCGAAGCCAATGACCTCAAGGGGCACGGCAAGACGCAGGCCGTCGTCGCGGTCGGCTGCATGGCCGAGCGGTACGGCAAGGAACTCGCCGACGCACTGCCCGAGGCCGACGGCGTGCTCGGGTTCGACGACTACTCCGACATCTCCAACCGCCTGCAGACCATCCTGAACGGCGGCAGCGTCGAGGCCCACACCCCTCGTGACCGGCGCAAGCTCCTGCCGATCAGCCCGGCCGAGCGCCAGGGCGCCCAGGCGGACGTCGCGCTTCCGGGGCACGCCCCCGTGGAGCCCGCGGTGATCCCGCAGGACCTGCCCGAGGGTGTCGCGCCCGCGTCGGGGCCGCGCGCCCCGCTGCGCCGGCGCCTGGGCACCAACCCCGTCGCCTCCGTGAAGCTGGCCTCCGGATGCGACCGGCGGTGCTCCTTCTGCGCCATTCCCTCCTTCCGCGGCTCCTTCATCTCGCGCCGCCCCTCCGACGTCCTCGGCGAGACCCGCTGGCTCGCCGAGCAGGGCGTCAAGGAGGTCATGCTCGTCTCCGAGAACAACACCTCGTACGGCAAGGACCTCGGCGACATCCGGCTCCTGGAGACGCTGCTTCCCGAGCTCGCGGCCGTCGACGGGATCGAGCGGATCCGCGTCAGCTATCTGCAGCCCGCCGAGATGCGGCCCGGCCTCATCGACGTCCTCACGTCGACGGAGAAGGTCGCCCCCTACTTCGACCTGTCCTTCCAGCACTCCGCCCCCGGCGTGCTGCGCGCCATGCGGCGCTTCGGCGACACCGACCGCTTCCTGGAGCTCCTGGAGACCATCCGGTCCAAGGCGCCGCAGGCCGGTGCGCGGTCGAACTTCATCGTGGGCTTCCCCGGCGAGACCGAGGCGGACCTGGCGGAGCTCGAGCGGTTCCTGACGGGCGCGCGCCTGGATGCCATCGGCGTCTTCGGGTACTCCGACGAGGAGGGCACCGAGGCGGCCACGTACGACAAGAAGCTCGACCAGGACGTCGTCGACGAGCGGCTCGCGCACATCGCCAGGCTCGCGGAGGAGCTCACCTCGCAGCGCGCGGACGAGCGGCTCGGCGAGACCGTCGAGGTGCTCGTCGAGTCCCTCGACGAGGAGGAGGGCCCGCTCGGCAGGGCCGCTCACCAGGCCCCGGAGACCGACGGCCAGATCCGCTTGACGGGTGCCACGGGTGGGGCCGGCCTGGAGGTCGGTCGTATGGTCGTGGCAAAGGTCGTCGGCACGGAGGGCGTGGACTTGGTGGCTGAGTGTCTCGAGGAGGCCGGCAGATGACCGGAGTCCCGGCATCCGCGTCTGGCGGCTCCGGCGCGCAGCCGGTGCGCGGCGGGAAGCTGGGCGCCGCGGCCGTCAACCAGGCGAGCCTGTGGAACGTCGCGAATCTGCTGACGATGGTCCGGCTGCTGCTCGTGCCGGGCTTCGTGATGCTGCTCCTCGGCAATGGCGGGTACGACCCGGCCTGGCGGTCCTTCGCCTGGGCCGCCTTCGCCGTCGCCATGATCACCGACCTTTTCGACGGGCATCTGGCGCGCACGTACAACCTGGTCACGGACTTCGGGAAGATCGCTGACCCGATCGCCGACAAAGCGATCATGGGGTCCGCGCTGATCTGTCTGTCCTGGCTCGGGGACCTGCCGTGGTGGGTGACCGGGGTCATTCTCGGGCGCGAGCTCGGGATCACGCTGCTGCGGTTCTGGGTGATCCGTTATGGAGTCATTCCGGCCAGCCGCGGCGGCAAGATGAAGACGCTCGCGCAGGGCACGGCGGTCGGGATGTACGTCCTCGCGCTGACCGGCCCGCTCGCGACGCTGCGGTTCTGGGTGATGGCGGTCGCCGTCGTGCTGACCGTGGTGACCGGACTCGACTATGTGAAACAGGCCATCGTGCTGCGCAGGCAGGGCATGGCCAGGGAGAGCGAGTCCGCCGACGAGGCGGCCCGGGAGGACGCGAAGTGACGTCCCCGGGGCCCTCGGCCGCCGCGGTGTCGGCGAGCAGGCTGCTGCGCCTCCTCGCGGCGCGCGGCGAGACCCTCGCGGTCGCCGAGTCGCTGACCGGGGGCCTGGTGGCCGCCGAGATCACGGCGGCGCCCGGGGCGTCGAAGGTCTTCCGGGGGTCCGTCACCGCGTACGCCACTGACCTCAAGCGGGATGTGCTCGGTGTCGACGGCGCCCTGCTGGCCGAGCGCGGAGCCGTGGATCCCGAGGTCGCGCGGCAGATGGCGGCCGGTGTGCGCAAGGCGCTCGGCGCGGACTGGGGGATCGCGACCACCGGTGTCGCGGGCCCGGATCCGCAGGACGGACAGGCCGTCGGGACCGTGTACGTCGCGGTCTCGGGTCCGGATTTCGAAGGCATGCGCGGTTACGCCGACGGCGGACCCGACGGGAAAGTGACCGCTCCGCGGTTGAACGGGGACCGTTCGGAAATTCGTATGGAGAGTGTACGGAGCGTGCTCATACTGCTTCTCGAGCGGCTCTCCGGCGAACGTGCCGAGAATGGGCGGGCACAGGATACGGAACAGAACGGGGGGAATTGATGTTTGCAGCCCTGAGTGAACACGACATCGCTCCCCGCACGGCCGCCGCGCAAGGCGGTACGGTGGGGCGTGAAGGATGCGGCTACGCGGTCCGAGGAGGGAGCCACCGATGATTCTGCTCCGTCGCCTGCTGGGTGACGTGCTGCGTCGGCAGCGCCAGCGCCAGGGCCGTACTCTGCGCGAAGTCTCCTCGTCCGCCCGAGTCTCGCTCGGCTATCTCTCCGAGGTGGAGCGGGGGCAGAAGGAGGCTTCCTCCGAGCTGCTTTCCGCGATCTGCGACGCGCTTGACGTACGGATGTCCGAGCTCATGCGTGAAGTGAGCGATGAACTGTCGCTCGCTGAGCTGGCTGAGTCTGCAGCAGTCACGGAACCGGTGCGCACGCCGGTTCGCCCGATGCTCAATTCCGTCTCCGTGGCAGGTGTGCCACCGGAACGGGTGACGATCAAGGCGCCAGCGGAGGCGGTGGACGTCGTCGCCGCGTGATGCCGCGCTGATGGTGTTCGCTGTCTGAGCGCTCATGCTTGTGAAAGCCCCGGCCGGGTACCCGGCCGGGGCTTTCGTGTTCCTGGACGGGGTGAAGCGCCCCGAAGTGACCTATATGGCTCTTATATGCCATGGTTGATGGGGATTTCTCTTGTTCACAGATGAGTTGGAGGAGACAGATGTACGTCGTGAAGAGCCCGCTGTCCGATGCGGATCTGAAGACGGTCTCGGACGCCCTGCAAGGTGCTCTCGTGGACCTGGTCGACCTGTCCCTGGTGGCCAAGCAGATCCACTGGAACGTGGTCGGCCCGCGCTTCCGCTCCGTCCATCTGCAGCTCGACGAGGTCGTGGACACGGCCCGGCAGCACTCCGACACGGTGGCGGAGCGCGCCTCGACCCTCGGCGTCTCGCCCGACGGGCGTGCGGCGACCGTGGCGCAGAGCAGCGGGATCGGCAAGGTCGCGGAAGGCTGGGTCAAGGACGCGGACGCGGTGGGGACGCTCGTGGACGCGCTCGGTGCCGTGATCACGCGGATGCGTGAGCGGGTCGAGGCGACCGGCGACGCGGATCCCGTCAGCCAGGACATCTTCATCGGGATCACGGCCGATCTCGAGAAGCACCACTGGATGTTCCAGGCGGAGAACAGCTGACGGCCGTTGTGGGTCCCCTCGGGTGCGGGAGTGACCCGAGGGCGGCCAGGGAGTGCGGGGGCGCCCTCGCGCGGTACGGGGGTGTCCCCGTGTCGTGCGGGGGCGCTTCTGTGCGCTGTGGTGCTTCCGGTGCGCTCGGTGCGCCCTCCCGCTGGGTGAACCGGGACGTTTAGCGTCGATTCCACGTCGGGCGGGAGGTGACAGCCGTGGCAGCAGCCGTGAGCGGGGCAGCGGCCGTGACGTGGCGGGTCGTGCGCTGGCTGCCGGCCCTGGGGCTCGGTGCGCTCTGGTGGTGGGGCGTGCTGAGGCTCGCCCTCGCGCCCGACGCGGGGGTCCTTGAAGGTGCGGTCGCGGCTGGGGGATGGGGCCTGAGCGTACTGCCGGTGCACTGTGTGCCGAAGATGCGGGCGAGCGGTGTGGCAGGGGCCGGGCGGCGTGCCCGGCGGCCGGACGGGGCGCTGCGCTGGCCCGGGGAGCGTACGGCCGCGGCGTGGTGGGCCCGTGCGGGCGCGGCGGCGGGGCGGGCGAGGGTGTGGGTGCGAGGGCAGGGCCGGGGGCGGCTGTGGGGGCGGGTCACCACGGCATGGCGACGCCGCCGTTCGGGCGGAGGATCTGGCCGGTCGTGAAGGACGAGGCGTCCGACGCCAGATGCAGCACGGCGTGCGCGATGTCGTCCGGTTCGCCGACGCGGCCCAGGGGCGACCTGCGTGCCATGACGCTCTCGGTGTGGGTCTGCGCCTCGGCGTCGTGGCGGTGCGTCATGGGGGTGCGGATCCAGCCCGGCGCGACGGCGTTGACGCGGATGCCGTGCGGACCCACCTCGGTGGCGAGGGTCTTGGTGAGCTGGACGACGGCTGCCTTCGCGGCGCCGTAGCAGAGGAGACCGGGGCCGCCGGTGTCCACGGCTCCGGAGGCCATGGTGATGATGCTGCCCTGGGGGAGGCGGCTTTCGGTGGCTGGGGTGCGGGGGGTGTTCTGCACTGCGGTACCGGCCGCTTCGATCATGATGCGGGCCGCGGCCTGGCAGGCGTACAGAACGCCCTTGAAGTTGATGCTCAGGACGCGGTCGAGGTCCTCGTCGCGGGTCTCCAGGACCGGGCTGCTGTGCATGATCCCGGCGATGGCCGCCATGATGTCGAGGCGGCCGTCGGACGCCGCGGCCGCGGCGGACACGGCCTCGTCGACCTGCGCCTTGTCGGCGACGTCCAGCGGATGGACGTGGGCGGTGCCGCCGGCCGCCTTGATGAGGGTCGCGGTCTCGTGGAGTCCCTGGGCGTCGCGGTCGGCGCAGTGGACGGTGGCGCCCGCCTCCGCGAGGAGCAGGGCCGACGCCCGGCCGATGCCGCTGGCGGCGCCCGTGAGGAAGGCGACGCGTCCGGTGAGGTCGTACGCCGTGAGGGGCATGACGGGACGGTACGGCGGGATCTGACGGGTCGTCAACTGGTGGGCCGGGGTGGGCTTCAGGGAGTGGGGCCCCGCTGGCAGGTGGGGCACCAGTACGTGGGGCGGCTGCGGGAGCCGTCGCCCTGCTCGGCCGTCCGGAGCGGGGTCGCGCAGCGCAGGCAGGGGCGGGGTGCGCGGCCGTAGACGTACAGGCGCTGGTCGGGGCGGGGGCGGCCGGTGGTGGTGCGGGCGGGGCGGTCGCGGTTGGCTTCCAGGAGCTTGTGGGCGAGGGCGGGCAGGCGGGCCGCCGTCTCATCGGGGAGCTCGCCCACGGGGAGCCACGGGGTGACGCCGAGGAGAAAGCAGAGCTCGCTCTTGTAGATGTTGCCGATGCCCGCGAGGTTGCGCTGGTCCAGGAGGGCTTCCCCGACGGCGCGTTCCGGACTCGCCAGGAGGTTGGCGAGGGCCCGTTCGGGATCCCAGTCGGGGCCGAGGAGGTCGGGGCCCAGATGGCCCACGGCCTTGTCCTCGTCGGTGGTGCGCAGCAGTTCCAGGACGGGCAGGCGGTAGCCGACGGCGGTGCGGTCGGCGGTGCCGATGATCGCCCGGATCTGGTGCCCGGGACCGCCCCGCCAGCGCTCACCGGGGGCGTACACGCGCCAGGAGCCGTCCATGCGGAGGTGGGAGTGGAGGGTGAGGCCGCCCTCGATGCGGGTGAGGAGGTGCTTGCCGCGCGGGGTCACGTCCAGGACGGTGCGCCCGGTCAGGTCGACCGTCGCGAGCTTGGGCACACGCAGGTCGGAGCGGGTGATGCTGCTCCCGGCGAGCGCGACGTGCAGCCGCCGGGCCGCCTGGTGGACGGTGTCTCCTTCGGGCATGGGTTCCAGGGTGGCATGGCGGGCGTCGTGCGGGTGACGCCCGCGCGGTGCCCGGGTCAGGCGCGGAGGCGCAGGCCGCGTGGGGTGGCGTGGAAACCGGCTCCTTCCAGGAGGGGTGCGAAGGGGGAGGTCAGGGCCGATGTGCCGTTGACGCGCTCGACGGTGACCGTGCCGAGCGAGCCCGCGCGGGCCGCCGTGGCCAGGGATTTTGCGGCGGCGTGCAGGCGGGGGTCCTCGGTGATCGGGCTCTCCGGAGCGGCGGGCCAGGCCAGGAGGGTCTTGCCGCCGCGCTCCATGTAGAGGGTCAGCTCTCCGTCGACCAGGACGACCAGGGAACCGGCCTTGCGCCCGGGCTTGTGTCCCGCGTCGTTCGGCGGCTCGGGCCAGGGCAGCGCGGCCCCGTACGCGTTGGCCGGGTCGGCGGCGGCGAGGACGACGGCCGCCTGGGCGTCGGAGGGGCGCGAACCGTCCGTCCGCTCCCGGGAGTTCGCCGTGGCGCGCAGGCGGTCC
Source organism: Streptomyces sp. NPDC059002 (assembly GCF_042740435.1). Classification (NCBI taxonomy): domain Bacteria; kingdom Bacillati; phylum Actinomycetota; class Actinomycetes; order Kitasatosporales; family Streptomycetaceae; genus Streptomyces; species Streptomyces sp. NPDC059002. Next base: position 21,883 of record NZ_JBHYJI010000056.1, read on the forward strand.
ACCGCGCCGTCCATCGCGAACTGGGCGGCGCCGAGACCCTCGACGACATAGCCGCGGCGTGCCTGGCCGCTGTCCTCGAAGGCCGACAGGATGCGGTACGTCGCCGAGAAGCCGCCCTCGACGCCTTCGGCGGCCACCGCGCCACGGGTGACCACGCCGTGCCGGTCGAGGAGGGTGCGGGCCAGGGCGTGGGCGCGCAGGGTCGGGTCGGGCTCGCGGAGGGGGAGCAGGGACCAGCGGCCCGCGACCGTCGGGGGGCCGGTGCGGGAGGCGGGGCGGGCGGCGGCGGTCAGGCTTCCGTAGCGCCCGCGCGGGATGCTGCGTTTGGCGCGGTGGGCCGTGGCGCCCGCGGTGCGGCCCGAGCCCAGGAGCGAACGCATCGGGGCGAGCGTGTCGTTCGTGAGCCGGCCCGACCAGGCCAGGTCCCAGACCACGTCGGCCAGTTGGGGATCGGTGGCGTCCGGGTGGGTGGTGGCGCGGACCTGGTCGGCGATCTGGCGGAAGAAGAGGCCGTAGCCCCCGGAGAGGGCGTCCAGGACGGACTGGTGCAGCGCGGTGAGCTCCAGGGGGTGCGGGGGCGGGAGCAGCAGGGGAGCGGCGTCTGCCAGGTAGAGGGAGACCCAGCCGTCCTTCCCGGGGAGGGATCCCGCGCCGGCCCAGACCACCTCTCCTGCGGCGGTGAGTTCGTCGAGCATCGCGGGGGCGTACCCCGAGACCCGGGAGGGCAGGACGAGCTTCTCCAGGGCGGAGGCGGGGACAGTCGCGCCCTGGAGCTGCTCGATGGCCCGCACCAGGCCGTCGACACCGCGCAGGCCGTGCCCGCTCAAGTGCTGCCACTGGGGCAGGAACTGGGCGAGTGCGGCCGGTGGCACAGGCTCCAGCTCGTGCCGCAGGGCCGCCAGGGAACGGCGGCGCAGTCGGCGCAGGACGGCCGCGTCGCACCACTCCTGGCCGATGCCCGCGGGATGGAACTCTCCTTGTACGACACGGCCGTTCGCCGCGAGGCGGTGCAGCGCGCCTTCCGTGACCGCCGCTCCGAGTCCGAAGCGGGCGGCGGCGGAAGCGGACGTGAACGGGCCGTGGGTGCGCGCGAACCGGGCGAGGAGGTCGCCGAGCGGGTCCTTGACCGGCTCCGTGAACGCCTCGGGCACGCCCACCGGCAGGGCCGTGCCGAGGGCGTCGCGCAGGCGGCCCGCGTCCTCGATCGCCGCCCAGTGGTCGGCCCCGGCGATCCTGACCCGGATGGCCCGGCGGGCGGACGCGAGCTCCGCGGCCCACTCCGGCTCGGCGCCGCGCTCGGCCAACTCGCCCTCGGTGAGCGGTCCGAGGAGTCGCAGCAGGTCGGCGACGCCCTCGGCGTCCTTGACGCGGCGGTCCTCCGTGCGCCACTGGAGCTCCTGCTCCAGCTCCGTCAGGACGTCCGCGTCGAGCAGCTCGCGCAGCTCGGCCTGGCCGAGCAGCTCGGCGAGCAGCCGGGAGTCCAGGGAGAGGGCCGCCGCGCGCCGCTCGGCCAGGGGCGAGTCCCCCTCGTACAGGAACTGCGCCACGTATCCGAAGAGCAGCGAGCGGGCGAACGGGGAGGGCTCGGGGGTGGTGACCTCGACGAGGCGGACGCGGCGGGACTCGATGTCACCCATCAGTTCCGTGAGGCCCGGTACGTCGAAGACGTCCTGAAGGCACTCCCTGACGGCTTCGAGGACGATCGGGAACGAACCGAACTCGCTGGCCACCTGGAGCAGTTGGGCGGCGCGCTGGCGCTGCTGCCACAGCGGGGTGCGCTTGCCGGGGCTGCGGCGCGGCAGCAGCAGCGCGCGGGCGGCGCACTCGCGGAAGCGCGAGGCGAACAGGGCCGAGCCGCCCACCTGGTCGGTGACGATCTGGTTGACCTCGCCCTTGTCGAAGGCGACATCGCCCGCGCCGATCGGGGCCTTCTCGGCGTCGTACTCCATGGAGGGCGCGGCGGGATCCTGGTCGAGCAGGTCGAGGCCCATCAGATCGGCGTCGGGCAGCCGCAGCACGATGCCGTCGTCGGCGTGCATGACCTGTGCGTCCATGCCGTACCGCTCGGTGAGGCGGGCGCCGAGTGCGAGCGCCCAGGGGGCGTGCACCTGGGCGCCGAAGGGCGAGTGCACGACGACCCGCCAGTCGCCCAGCTCGTCACGGAACCGCTCGACGACGATCGTGCGGTCGTCCGGGATGTGGCCGCAGGCCTCGCGCTGTTCGGTGAGGTACGTCAGGACGTTGTCGGCGGCCCAGGCGTCGAGGCCCGCGGCGAGCAGACGCGCGCGTGCCTGCTCCTGCGGCAGCGCGCCGACCTCCCGGAGGAACGCGCCGAGCGCCCGGCCCAGTTCGAGCGGGCGGCCCAGCTGGTCGCCCTTCCAGAAGGGGAGCCTGCCCGGGACGCCGGGGGCGGGGGAGACGAGCACGCGGTCGCGCGTGATGTCCTCGATGCGCCAGGAACTCGTGCCGAGCGTGAAGACGTCGCCCACCCGCGACTCGTAGACCATCTCCTCGTCGAGCTCTCCGACGCGGCCGCCGCCCTTCTTCGGGTCGGCGCCCGCGAGGAACACTCCGAAGAGGCCGCGGTCGGGGATCGTGCCCCCGGAGGTGACCGCGAGGCGCTGCGCCCCGGGCCTGCCGGTGACCGTGCCCGCGACGCGGTCCCAGACCACGCGCGGGCGCAACTCCGCGAAGGCGTCGGAGGGATAGCGGCCCGCCAGCATGTCCAGGACGGCCGTGAACGCGGACTCCGGGAGCGAGGCGAAGGACGCGGCCCTGCGGACGGTGGCCAGCAGGTCGTCGACCTGCCAGGTGTCGAGCGCGACCATCGCGACGAGCTGCTGGGCCAGTACGTCCAGGGGGTTGGCCGGGATGCGCAGCGACTCGATGGCGCCGGTGCGCATGCGTTCGGTGACGACCGCGGCCTGGACCAGGTCGCCCCGGTACTTGGGGAAGACGACCCCCGTGGAGACCGCGCCCACCTGGTGGCCCGCCCGGCCCACGCGCTGCAGCCCGGAGGCGACGGACGGCGGCGACTCGACCTGCACGACCAGGTCGACCGCGCCCATGTCGATGCCCAGCTCCAGGCTGGACGTGGCGACCACGGCCGGCAGCCTGCCCGCCTTGAGGTCCTCCTCGACCTGCGCCCGCTGCTCCTTGGAGACCGAGCCGTGGTGGGCACGGGCCAGGACGGGCGGGGCGCCCTTGGCGGCACCCGCCTCGGCCATCAGCTCCGCGGGGGAGTGGTCCTCGGGGAGGGTCTCGCCGGTCGCTCGCTCGTACGCGATCTCGTTCAGGCGGTTGCACAGACGCTCCGCCAGGCGGCGGGAGTTGGCGAAGACGATCGTCGAGCGATGCGCCTGGACGAGGTCCGTGATGCGCTCCTCGACATGCGGCCAGATCGAGGGGCGCTCGGCGCCCTCTTCGGAGTCGGCGACCGGGGAACCGCCCAGCTCGCCGAGGTCCTCCACCGGGACGACCACCGACAGGTCGAACTCCTTGCCGGACGGCGGCTGAACGATCTCCACCTTGCGCTGCGGGGAGAGATAGCGCGCCACCTCGTCGACGGGCCGCACCGTCGCCGACAGGCCGATGCGGCGCGCGGGCCGCGGCAGCAGTTCGTCGAGCCGCTCCAAGGAGAGCGCGAGATGGGCGCCGCGCTTGGTGCCCGCGACCGCGTGCACCTCGTCCAGGATGATCGTCTCGATGCCCGTCAGCGCGTCCCGCGCGGCGGAGGTGAGCATCAAGAACAGTGATTCGGGGGTCGTGATCAGGATGTCCGGCGGGCGGGTCGACAGGGAGCGGCGCTCGGCCGCCGGGGTGTCGCCCGAGCGGATGCCGACCCGCACCTCGGGCTCAGGAAGACCCAGCCGCACCGATTCCTGACGGATGCCGGTCAGCGGACTGCGCAGATTGCGCTCCACGTCGACCGCGAGGGCCTTGAGCGGCGACACGTACAGCACCCGGCAGCGCTTCTTGGGGTCGGCGGGCGGCGGGGTCGAGGCCAGCTGGTCGAGCGCGGCGAGGAACGCGGCCAGGGTCTTGCCGGAGCCGGTGGGCGCGACGACCAGCACGTCCGAGCCCTCGGCGATCGCCTGCCACGCCCCTGCCTGGGCGTCGGTGGGCGCGGAGAAGGCTCCCGTGAACCAGCCGCGGGTCGCGGGGGAGAACCCGTCAAGGGCGCGGTGGGCGCCATGGGCGCTGGGTGCAGACCTGACCATGACCCCATCGTGCACCCCGCCACTGACAACCGCGTCGACCTGCGGAATTACCGAGAGGAGGCGGGCGCGGACGGCGCAGAATGGGGGCATGGCGGGTTCGGCGGAGCAGGCGCGGCACTGGCGGTACGCCGCGCTGCCCGGCGTCGACCTGCTGCAGGCCCGCTACATCCACAAGACGTTCGTACGGCACACCCACGAGCACTTCGTGATCGCCGCGATCGCCGAGGGCGTCGACGTCTTCCAGCACGGCGGCGCCGAGCAGGCCGCGGGACCGGGTGCCCTCGCCCTGATCAACCCCGACACCCCGCACACGGGCCGGGCCGGTGTTCCCGAGGGCTGGCGGTACGGAGCGGTCTATCCGGCGCCGGAGCTGGTCGCCGCCATCGCCGCGGAGACCACGGGCATCCGCGGCACACCCGGCTTCGTACGTCCGGTGCTCGACGACCCGTACGCCGTGGCCCTCGTCCACCGGGTGCTGCGGGCCGCGGAGGAGGGCAACGCGCTCGCAGCCGACACCCTGCTGCGGGTCGCGGTGACCCGGCTGCTGCGGCAGAACGGCGGGCGCCTGCCGCAGCGGACCGTGCGCACGGCGGGCGGGCGGACGGCGGCACGCGCGCGTGCCGTCCTGGAGGAACGGCTCGCCGACCCGCCGAGCCTCGAACAGCTCGCGACCGACCTCGGAGCCAGCCCCTTCGCCCTGCTGCGCGCCTTTCGCGACGCCTACGGAATGCCGCCGCACGCATGGCTCACGGACGCGCGCGTGCGCAGGGCCCGCGGCCTCCTGGACGCGGGCACGTCGCCCGCCGAAGCGGCCGTCGCCGTGGGCTTCACCGACCAGCCGCACCTCAACCGGCACTTCACCCGGATCGTGGGGGTGCCCCCGGGGGCGTACCAACGGGAGCGCAAGAACGTACAAGACCTGGCTTCCGTCCCCCTCGTAGCGTCCGAGGCGTGGCAGAACAGACGATCCCTCTAGGCGCGGGCGGACAGTCGGCCGGGCGGGCAGACGAGCAAGGCGGCGGACACGCGGCCGGGCAGGCGGACGAGCAAGGCGGCGGACACGCGGCCGAGAAGTCGGCCTCGGCCGTCGTCCGTGACGGGCTCGGTGTCGGGGTCGCCGTCGGGCTCTCCGGCTTCGCCTTCGGAGTGACCTCCGCGGGCAGCGGCCTCACCGTGCTGCAGACCTGCGCCCTCAGCCTGCTGGTGTTCACCGGGGCCTCGCAGTTCGCCCTGGTCGGCGCGCTCGCGGGAGGCGGGAACCCGTTCACGGCCGCCGCGGGAGCCTTCTTCCTCGGTGTGCGCAACGCCTTCTACGGGCTGCGGCTCTCGCAACTCCTCGCCCTCCCTCGCGCGGTACGGCCGTTCGCCGCGCACTGGGTCATCGACGAGACCACGGCCGTCACCCTCGCCCAGCCCACCCGCCGCAGCGCCCGCATCGGCTTCACCGTCACCGGGATCAGCCTCTACGTGCTGTGGAACCTCACCACACTGCTCGGCGCGCTGGGCGCCGAGGCGATCGGCGACACCGACGTGTGGGGGCTCGACGCGGCGGGCCCCGCGGTCTTTCTCGCGCTGCTCGCACCGATGCTGCGTACGACGAGGGAGCGCGCGACGGCGGCCGTCGCCGTCGTCCTGGGGCTCGGCCTGCTGCCCGTGCTGCCCGGCGGCGTGCCGGTCCTGGTGGCCGCACTCGCGGCGCCGACCGTGCTCTACGTAGAGGGCCGCAAGGCCCGCGGGAGCGCAAGTAGGGCACGGGCCGACGAGGGCACGCGGACCGGCAGCGCGCTACGGAACGCTCCACGAACCGGCAACGCTCGACAAACCGGCAACGTCCCGCAAACCGGCAGCGCCCCACAGAACGACCCACAGAGGGAATCCCGTTGAGCATCTGGATCGCGATCGGTCTGACCTTCGTCGGCTGCTACCTCGTCAAGCTCGCCGGTCTGCTGGTGCCAGCGGGCGCGCTGGAGCGGCCGCTCGTCGGACGGCTTGCCGCCCTGCTCCCCGTGGCCCTGCTGGCGGCGCTCACGGCCCAGCAGGCCTTCGCGGACGGGCGGGAGCTCGTCCTGGACGCCAAGGCCGCGGGGCTCGCGGCGGCGGCCGTGGCGCTGCTGCTGCGCGCGCCGTTCCTCGTCGTCATCGCGGCGGCCGTGGCCGTCACGGCGGGGCTGCGGGCGCTGGCGGGCTGACGCGGGCACGAGCAGCCCCGCGGACGTCGTGCGGACACCCCGTCAGAGGTCAGGCGGACGCCCTGTCCGTGGCCGTCAGTCGATGGACCGCCCGTACGCCCGCAGCGTGCGCAGCGCCTCGATGGTCACGATCGGACGTGCCTCCAGAGCCGTGCCCGGTGCCCACTGCCGCCAGCGCACGGGCCAGCCGCCGTCCGCCTGCTGATCCCCTTCGAGGAAGTCCAGGGAGCGCTCCATCTCGTCGTCGGTGAACCACGCGCGCGCGAGCGACTCGGGAACCTTCGCGAAGTCGTGTGCGAAGTGGTGCTCGCCGGGCGCGTAGCCGGGCGACACCGGGTAGGCGTCCAGGTCCGCCGGATCCAGGGCCGCGAGGCGCTGCTCGCGCACGAGGCGGCCGATACGGTCGGCGGCCGCCTGCGCGCGTGGGCGGTCGGGTGCGCTGTCGAGAAAGGCGACGGCCGCCTGCACTTCGTACGGGTGCGACTTCTCGAGCGATTCGACGGCCGCCCAGCAGAAGTCCGTGGCGCGGAACAGCCAGGCGTGCCAGACCTCGTTGCGGTGCAACAGGCCCACTACGGGACCGGTGGCGAGCAGTTCGCTGGGGGGATCGTCCACGATCGGCACGAAGGGCGCCGAGGGGTAGCCGCGCTGGCTGGGATGAATCGCAGGAAGCGCGCCGTCCGGTGTCGACACGGAGGTCAGATAACGGCAGACGCGCTCCACCCGCTGCCCGCCGCAGCGCCGGATCGAGTCCAGGACGCGCAGCGCGTGCCCGGTGTGCAGCGGCTGGCTGACGGGACCGCGCAGGTCGGGCTCCAGCGCGTAGCCGTACCCGCCGTCACCAGTGGCGTATGCGGCCAGCGCGGCCTCGACCGCGTCCGCGGCCTGGTCGCCGCCGGTGCCTGCGGCGCCTGTGGTGCCTTCCATGAAGTGGTACGCGAACCGTCGCTGCTCGAGGACGCGCGCGGTGAGCCAGACGAAGTGCTCGGCGCGGGCGACCGGGGAGAGCGCCGCGTCGGGGGAGGGCACGGGGTCGGTTGATGCTCCGGTTTCGGCCATGTTCCGACCGTAGGACGGAAAGCGTTCTCGGCAAGCCCCCTGGGCACGGCTGCACTCTCAGGGGCGCGATACTGAAGGCATGCGGTTGACGGTCTTCTGGCAGCGGGGGAGTTGCTGATCCGCGAAGGCTTCTGCCCATTGGTGCCACGACCTGGGCTGTTGTGCGGCACCGCCACAGGTGAACCGGCAGGTCAGGACTGCGACTGAAGGCGCGCCGCAGCTTCCTCCGGGGTGTCGTAATAGCCGGGGCGGGCCACAAGCACCGAGTTGAAGAAGTAACCCTGCTCCTCGTCCGGCTCGTCGTCGGCGGCGAACGGACGCCAGAGACTCAGGAGCAGATCCGGCGCAATGAACGAGGCGGGGTCCTCTGGATCCTCATGGATCGCGGTGTGTTCGCCCAGACGCCGCGCGACGTGAGTCGCCGGCAGCCCGAATACGTCGACATCGCGGAAACGCACGATGTCAGTGGCAGTCGTGGGGCGACCCAACTCGATCGCCTCCAGACAGCCACCAGCGCAGTGGATGCTGATCATCAATCCGCTGGGGCGGACGATGTGCTGCCCCGGCCGGTCCGAGTCCGAGACCGAGGACGGATCGCGCAACGCAAGCAGGGCCGCGTCCGCTTGTTCGCGGGGCATTCCGACAGCCAGCGGACCGATACCCAGGGGTGGATCAAGCATGAACTCCATCTCGGAATGATCTCAGGGGCACCTCACGCGCGGGGCAGTGCCCCTTCCCGAGGGTGTCTCTGGGGCCTCTCCGGAGAGCGGGGATTGGGCGACGCGACGACGGATGTCAGGATGAGGCCCATGCAGAACGTCTATTTCGACATCACCATTGACGACAAGGACGCCGGGCGCATCGTCTTCCGGCTCTTCGACGACGTCGTCCCCGAGACCGCGCGCAACTTCCGCGAGCTCGCCACCGGCCAGAACGGCTACGGCTACGCCGGTTCGGCCTTCCACCGCGTCATCCCGGAGTTCATGCTCCAGGGCGGCGACTTCACGCACGGCACCGGCACCGGCGGCAAGAGCATCTTCGGCGCCACCTTCGCCGACGAGAACTTCTCCCTCAAGCACGACCGGCCGTTCCTGCTGTCGATGGCCAACCGCGGCCCGAACACCAACAGCTCCCAGTTCTTCGTGACGACCGTCGTCACCCCCTGGCTGGACGGCAAGCACGTCGTCTTCGGCGAGGTCGTCGAGGGCGAGAACCTCGTGAAGCAGATCGAGGCCCTCGGCTCCCACAGCGGCGCCCCGAGCGCCAAGGTCGTCATCAAGGAAAGCGGCATCGTCGCCTGACGCCCACCTTCACCACAGATTCACCGAGTGCGGTGCCCCCGAGGGTCCGGGGGCACCGCATGCGTGTACTCGGTCGGCGCGAACACGAACCGGTATCGGGGCGGTGGTCCTCATCAACGTCGAGGATCGACGTGTGAGTGTGAAGGGCAAAGAATTTGCAGGTCGGAGCGAGTGTGGAGCAGGTTTCATGCGGTTGACGGTCTTCTGGGAGCGGATGGCGGATCACTTCGGGGCGGGGTATGCCGATTCCTTCGCGCGTGATCATGTGATGGCGGAGCTCGGGGGGCGCACCGTCAACGAGGCGCTGGATGCCGAGTGGGAGGCCAAGGACGTCTGGCGTGCGGTGTGCACGGCGATGGACGTACCGGCTGAAAAGCGTTGACTACGGGGCGGCCTGCCCCGGTATGACGGCCTCCCGCGCGCGTGGGCGGGTGCCAACAGACGGGGGTGGCGGCTGAATGTCGGCGGAGTGGGCGAGACTGGCACCGTGGCACCCACAGACGAGACCGTGCAGGTCACTCAGGACACCGCTCCGCTCGGCACGACGCCGCCCGCTCAGCCTCCCGCCGGGGACGATGCGGGCCGTGGCGCCCGCATGCCGCGCTGGCTGCCGCGTGCCATGGTGCTGGCCCTCGCGCTCATCGCCTGCTTCCAGCTGGGCAGTTGGGCCTTCCATCAGCTGACCGGCCTGCTGATCAACGTACTGATCGCGTTCTTCCTGGCGCTCGCGGTCGAGCCCGCGGTGAGCTGGATGGCCGCGCGAGGACTGCGCAGGGGCTTCGCCACCTTCCTCGTCTTCCTGGGCGTCGTGATCGCGAGCGCCGGCTTCATCACGCTGATGGGGTCGATGCTCGCGGGCCAGATCGTGGACATGGTCGAGGACTTCCCCGACTACCTCGACAAGGTCATCAGCTGGATCAACCAGACCTTCCACACGGACCTCTCCCGCGTCGAGGTCCAGGACAGCCTGGTCCACTCCGACTGGCTGCAGAAGTACGTGCAGAACAGCGCCAGCGGCGTCCTGGACGTCTCCGCGCAGGTCCTCGGGGGTCTCTTCCAGCTCCTGACGATCCTGCTCTTCTCGTTCTACTTCGCGGCCGACGGCCCCCGGCTGCGGCGCGCCCTCTGCTCGGTGCTGCCGCCCGCCAAGCAGGCCGAGGTGCTGCGGGCCTGGGAGATCGCGGTCGACAAGACCGGCGGCTATCTGTACTCGCGCGGGCTGATGGCGCTGATCTCCGGAATCGCGCACTACATCCTGCTCCAGGCGCTGGGTGTGCCCTACGCTCCCGTGCTGGCCGTCTGGGTGGGTCTGGTCTCCCAGTTCATCCCGACCATCGGCACGTATCTGGCGGGCGCCCTGCCGATGCTGATCGCCTTCACGGTCGACCCCTGGTACGCGCTCTGGGTGCTGATCTTCGTAGTGGTCTATCAGCAGTTCGAGAACTACGTGCTGCAGCCCAAGCTCACCGCCAAGAGCGTGGACATCCACCCGGCGGTCGCCTTCGGGTCGGTCATCGCGGGCACCGCTCTCCTCGGTGCGGTCGGCGCGCTGATCGCCATCCCTGCCGTCGCGACGCTGCAGGCGTTCCTCGGGGCGTACGTGAAGCGGTACGACGTCACGGACGACCCGCGGGTGCACGGCCACCGGCGCCGGGGCGGAGTGCCCCTCCTCGCGCGCGTACGGCGTGCGTTGCGCGGTCCCAACCATCCGGCGGCGCCCGCGGATTCCGAGGCCGGTCCCAAGACGGACGGGCGTCGGCAGGAGAAGCCGGACAGCGGTCAGTAGGAGACGATCCCCCACACTCCGGAACCGAGAACGGCCACTACGTAGCAGCCGACCGCCGCGGTCATCAGTCGCTGCCGTGTGCGGTCGCTCCAGGAGGTGCGGGACAGCAGCCAGGCGAGGGCGGGCAGCACCAGGACGGCGTGCAGGCTCACTCCGTGCAGCGACTTGAGCGGCGCGGTGGAGGCGTACGCGTCCTCCTGGTGGCCGGTCCGGGTCAGATACACCCCGCGGGCGATCATCGCGGCGCCCGAGGCGAGGGCGACGAGCAGGATCGCGAATCCGGCCCGCAGCGCGAGCGGCATCCCCAGGGGCCCTTCGGGTCGCCTCCTGAACGAGACGACGGCGAACGCCGAGAGCAGGACGACCAGGATCCCGCCGCCCACCGCGAGGGACATGGACACCGCGGAGTCGAAGCCGGTCTCCATGTTGAGGTGCGAGGGCACCCGGCGCCACGCCTGCACGGTGATTCCGCCGACCTCGAGGACGCAGTCGGTGGCGAAAAGGACCAGGAGCGCGCTCCGCACGCGGCCGCTCATCCGCAGATACGAGGTCACCCAGACGACCGCGATCAGCGTCAGCCCGAAGGAGAGGCCGAACGTGACGGGCTTGCGCCAGGAGACGGGCCCCTCCCACGGGCCGCCGTCGACCGCGAAGACCACGAGATGCACGAGGCCCGAGAGGACCAGGGCGGCGCCGATCGCGTAGCAGAGGCGTTCGGCGGGCCGTATGGACGGGCGGGAAGCGCCGTCTTCGGAGAGGGCACGATCTTCGGCGAGAGCGCGGATTCCGGAAACGGCGCGCCCTTCGGAGAGGGCCCGGCGAGGTGTCCCGCTGCGAGATTCCATGAGGACAAGCCTGGCGAGAAGACGCCGGGCGGTCGTCGTCCGCCCGAAGACACCGGCCGTACGCCCGGGGGAGTAGCGGCTCGGGGCGGGAGCGTGCCACTACGAAGCGGACGCAGTGCCCCGCCTGCCCCGACGAGTGGCACCTGTCAGGGCGGTGTCCGCGGCCTTGAGGATGTTGCCGAAGGTGCGGGTGATGATCGGCCGCGCGAGGCGCCGGGTGAGGAAGGTACCGAGCAACGGGACGGGGATCTCCGCGCGCGTGGTCCAGCGCACCTGGGTGCCGCCCTCGACCTCGGTGAACGTCATGCGGCCGAGTTCGTGCCGGGACGGCGGCAGGCTGCGCTCGACGACGTACTCCGTGGCGTACGGCGGCTCGTACTGGGTGATGCGCTCCCGGAACCAGCCGATCAGCCAGAGGTGGCTGCGGACCGCGCCGACTCCGTAGGGCGCGCCTTCGCCGTGCCGGGTCAGGCGGCAGCGCACCACCAGGGGCGAGCTCGTGTAGTGGGTGGTTGTGGTGAGCCAGTCGAAGACGTCCTCGATCGGAGCGGCGATGACGCGTTCAACCGTCATGGTTTCCATGGCTGATGACCTCCTCTGTCGAGCGGGAGCACCGTTTCGGAGCGGTGCAGTTTGTCGGGGTTGCGTACGCCGTAGAGGCCGGCGATCCGTCCGTCGTGGATCTCGAAGGCGACCAGCCAGTCGAGTGCCCCGTCGGTGACGAACCGGGCTGCGGGCATGCCGTTGTACGTGGCGTGTTCGACGTGGGTCGACGTGGTGACGGTGCGGAGCACGCCGAGGACGAACCGCGCGACATCGGCGCGTCCCGTGATCGGACGGCGGGCGGCGACGACCTTCCCGCCGCCGTCGGAGATCTGCACGACATCGGGCGCCAGCAGGTCCATCAGCGACTGGATCTCACCGGTGGACGCCGCGCGCAGGAACCGCTCGACGATCTCCCGGCCGGCATCGGAGTCGGGCTCGAAACGGCGGCGCCGCGCGTGGACGTGCCGACGGGCACGATGGGCGATCTGCCGGACGCTGACCTCGTTCCTGCCGACCGACGCCGCGATCTCGCCGTGGGTGTAGCCGAAGACGTCGTGCAGCACGAACACCGCGCGCTCGGTCGGATTCAGCGTCTCCAGGACGAGCATCATGGCCATCGACACCGACTCGGCAAGGATCGCGTCGTCGCTGACCTCGGGAGCGGTCCGGATCGGCTCGGGCAGCCAGGCGCCGACGTACTCCTCGCGCCGTGCCCGGACCGTGCGCAGGTGGTTGAGGGCCTGCCGGGTCACCACACGGACCAGGTACGCGCGCGCGTGCTCGATGTCGGCCTGATCGACCGCGCTCCACCGCAGATAGCTCTCCTGCAGCACGTCCTCGGCGTCGGCGGCGCTGCCCAGCATCTCGTACGCGATGGTGAACAGCAGCGGACGGTGCTCCGTGAAGGCGTCCTCAGCCATGGCCCGCACCTCCCGTACCTCCCGCGCCTTCGCGGCGGTATCCCGGCATCACACCCGGCTCCTCTCGTCGGCCGCCCATCGAGACACCGTGCACCGGAGAACCGTGACAGTCCGGCGCTGTGATTCAGTTCACAGCGCGACTTCGGGGGAGCCTTTGCGCCAGACGAAGGCCTCGGTGCTCGGCCGGCGTTCGGAGAAGCGGCCCGATGCGGATGCCGACCGCAGCAGGCGCCGCAGGTCCGTCTCGAAGGCGTCGAGGCGCGTGCCGAACAGGTGCGGGGCCGAGGACGACATCGAGAACACCGAGGCGACGACGTCGTCGAAGGTCCGTTCCAGCGCCTGCCCCGCGGGCACGACGAGGCGCTGGGGGCCGAGAAGGCCCGCCCGGGTGTACACCGCCGCCTCGCCGCCCGGTGTGCCGTGCGGGAGTACGCCCTGACCGGCCCGCCGGACGGGGCCCAGGTAGCGCCTCACCAGGTCGTCGATCGCGTCCTGGGGGACCGGCGGATATGGAAGGCCTTCTACGGAGAGGTCCTCTGCCTTCAGGTCCGAGATGTGCACCAGTGCTCCGCCGGACCGGAGCATGTCCCTGACCGTCGCGGCCACCAGGTCGCGGTCCATCCAGTGGAAGGACTGGGCGAAGGTCGCGACGGTGAAGGTGCCCAGACCCGCGGGCAGGTCCTCGGCCCGGAGCCGCACCCATCGCGCCTTCCCGGCGACTCCGGCCTCTGCGGCGTCGCGCCCGGCTTCGGCGATCATCCCGCTGTCCGGGTCCACGCCGACGATCTCGCCGAACGAGTGCGCGAGGCTCAGCGCGACGGTGCCGGGGCCGCATCCCACGTCGAGGAGGCGCCCTCGCCCGTCGAGCCGCAGGGCCTCGGTGAGCGCGTCCGCCAGACCGGGCGCGTAGGGGAGCCGCCCGCGCCGGTAGTAGCCCGCCGCGCCCGCGAAGAGAGTGTCGTCCCACTCCCAGTCGGTGTCCACGTCCATTCACCACCCTTCAAGCAAGTCTTCAGGCCTTCAAGTCTTCGGACCCTGGGGTCCTTTGGGTCAGCCGTTGTCGGAGGGGAGCGGCTCGCCCGTCTCCAGCAGGCTCTTGAGGCTGGAGACGATGGCGGGCCAGCCCTGGCTGCACATCGCGTACAGGGCGCCGGCCGGGTCGAATTCGTGGGTGACCGTCAACTTGACCTGATCGCCGTGGGGTTCGATGTCGAAGGTCACCTGGGAGCGGCGCTCGGCGGCGAGCCGGGCGCGTGTCTCCTCGGGGATGCCGTTGGCCTTGGCCCACTGCGGGGTGAAGGTGTGCCACGTGTAGGACAGGCGGCGGTGGGGCTCGTGGGCGAGGACGATCTGCTCGGGGTCTTCGGTGACGCTGCCGTCGGCCTCGGTCCAGGCCATGGGGGAGCCCTCGGCCCAGTCGGTCCGGAAGCTGACGCCCCAGTAGCGGTCGGTGAAGGCCGGGTCGGTCAGGGCCTGCCAGAGCCGCTCGGGGGTGGTGCGGATGTACGTCACGTAGACGAAGGTCTTGTTGTCCATGGGAGGTTGCTCCAGTGCTCTCTTCAGGTCCGCGAGCGCGTTGACCCGCTCACGGTCGAATTGGCTGATCCATCGCTCCGCGATGGCGTTGAGGGGAGCGGCGTTCAGGTAGTGCAGCTTCTCCCGCCCCTGCCGCACCGTGGTCACCAGCTCGGCGGACTCCAGGACCGCCAGGTGCTTGCTGACGGACTGCCGGGCCATGTCCAGCTCGGCACACAGCTCCCGCAGGGTCTGTCCGTTGCGGGACCGGAGCCGGTCCAGCAGCCGACGCCGGCTGGGATCCGCCAGCGCCTTGAACACCACGTCCATTGCCTGCCACCCCCAGTCGTGCAGCCGGGCGGCTGCGCTTTCCAGTTAGGCAGCCGATCGGCTGCCAGTCAATCGGAAGGGGCGCCGGATCGCGGCGTGGTGCGCTTGACACTAAAATCGAACATCCATTCTCATGGGGTGTCCGGCGGCGATTTTCCGGGGGTCGGCGGGGGGATCCCTGGGAGGCTCCGGAGGATTTCGGTGAGGGATTGCCTCGAGTTATCCACAGGCTGGACGGGCGTCGGGGCGGATTGTCAGTGGCAGGCGTTAGCGTCTTTGACGTGAAGCGATCGACTCAAGCAAATCGGGTGGAACCCATGGCAGGAACCGACCGCGAGAAGGCGCTCGACGCCGCGCTCGCACAGATTGAACGGCAATTCGGCAAGGGCGCAGTGATGCGCATGGGCGAGCGGCCGAACGAGCCCATCGAGGTCATCCCCACCGGGTCGACCGCACTCGACGTCGCGCTCGGCGTCGGCGGCATCCCCCGCGGCCGTGTGGTGGAGGTGTACGGCCCGGAGTCCTCCGGTAAGACGACCCTCACGCTGCACGCCGTGGCCAACGCCCAGCGGGCCGGCGGCGCGGTGGCCTTCGTGGACGCGGAGCACGCCCTCGACCCCGAGTACGCGAAGAAGCTCGGCGTCGACATCGACAACCTCATCCTGTCCCAGCCGGACAACGGCGAGCAGGCGCTCGAGATCGTCGACATGCTCGTCCGCTCCGGCGCCCTCGACCTGATCGTCATCGACTCCGTCGCCGCCCTGGTGCCGCGCGCGGAGATCGAGGGCGAGATGGGTGACTCGCACGTGGGTCTGCAGGCCCGCCTGATGAGCCAGGCGCTCCGGAAGATCACCAGCGCGCTCAACCAGTCCAAGACCACCGCGATCTTCATCAACCAGCTCCGCGAGAAGATCGGCGTGATGTTCGGCTCCCCGGAGACCACGACCGGTGGCCGCGCGCTGAAGTTCTACGCCTCGGTGCGCATGGACATCCGCCGCATCGAGACCCTCAAGGACGGCACGGACGCGGTCGGCAACCGCACCCGCGTCAAGGTCGTCAAGAACAAGGTCGCGCCGCCCTTCAAGCAGGCCGAGTTCGACATCCTCTACGGCCAGGGCATCAGCCGCGAGGGCGGCCTGATCGACATGGGCGTGGAGCACGGCTTCGTCCGCAAGGCCGGCGCCTGGTACACGTACGAGGGCGACCAGCTCGGCCAGGGCAAGGAGAACGCCCGCAACTTCCTGAAGGACAACCCCGACCTCGCCAACGAGATCGAGAAGAAGATCAAGGAGAAGCTGGGCGTCGGTGTGAAGCCGGAAGCCCCGGCGGCCGAGCCGGGTGCGGACGCGGCGGGCACGGCCCCGGCCGAGGACGCCGCCAAGACGGTGCCCGCACCGGCGGCCAAGGCCACCAAGTCCAAGGCCGCGGCGGCCAAGAGCTAGTCCGTGACGCGACGAACCGACTGGGCGGACCACACCGCCCCCGAAAGCCGCCCCGGCACCGCGGGGCGGGGCCACGGGGACGGTGCGGATCAGGGCGGCCACGGCCAGGACGGCGCAGGCGACGGCTTCCGGGACGGGGGGCACCGGAAGGACGGCTGCGGGGGCGACGGCTTCGGAGACGGCGGTTACGGAGGCGACGGCTTCGGGGACGGCGGTGGTCGCGGAGGCGGCCGTCGACGTCGGCGGCGCGGCGGCTTCGACGGCCACCAGGACAGCGGCCCCCCTTCCTCGTCGAGGGCCGAGAAGGGGGAGCCGCCGACGGGGGATCCGGCTGAGCGGGCGAGGGCGATCTGCCTGCGCCTGCTCACCGGAACCCCTCGTACGCGCAAGCAGTTGGCGGACGCACTGCGCAAGCGGGAGATCCCCGATGACGTGGCGGAAGAAGTGCTCTCCCGCTTCGAAGAGGTCGGCCTGATCAATGACAGCGCCTTCGCGGACGCCTGGGTGGAGTCCCGGCACCACGGCCGGGGTCTGGCCCGCCGGGCGCTCGCGCGGGAGCTGCGCACCAAGGGCGTGGACTCCACGCTGATCGACGAGGCCGTGGGGCAGCTCGACTCCGAGCAGGAGGAGGAGACCGCGCGCGAGCTGGTCGCCCGCAAGCTCCGCTCCACGCGCGGCCTCGACCGCGACAAGCGTCTGCGCCGCCTCGCGGGCATGCTCGCCCGCAAGGGCTATGCGGAGGGCATGGCGCTCCGCGTGGTCCGACAGGCCCTGGAGGAAGAGGGCGAGGAAACCGAGGGCTTGGGATACGAGGCGTTCTGAACGGGCCGCTCCCACGGGGGTGGGGCGGCCCGCGAGGCGGCGCGTATCCCAACCAGCTCAGCGCACAGGGGGGTTACCCCCCCTGTGAAGACGCCGGGTCACCGCAGTGCACAGGAAGCTGTGCACAGACGACTGTGTACGCATGGCACAGGAACCCGGCACAACTGACGCGGCGACGTCCGGCGCTCCGGCGCCGGACCCGCTGCCGTCCTCCACGACCGGCCCGCGGCGGAGCCCGGTCGCCGACCGGCCGTCGGCCGCGACGCCGGGCCCGGCGCAGGCCCCCGCACCGGAAGAGCTGAGCGACCTCCGCGTCCTCAAGGCGCTCGCGCAGCCGCGCAGGCAGCAGATGCTGCAGCACCTCACCGTGCACGGCCCCGCCACCTCGGCGACGCTCGCGAGGGCCCTCGGTCTCAACACCGGAGCCACCAGCTACCACCTGCGCGAACTGGCCCGCTACGGCTTCGTCGAGGAGACGCCGAACCCGGGGCGAGGGCGGCGTGAGCGCTGGTGGCGGGCCATCCCCGGCGACCGGCGCTTCCCGCCGCGCAGTCGGCAGAGCCCCGAAGTGCGGCTCGTCATGGACGAGCTCGACCACCTCTCGTACGCCGCCGATCTCGAGCTCTTCGAAGAGCTGCGGCAGCAGGGCAGTGCCGAACTCGGCGAGTGGGCCGACGCGTTCCCGTACTCGCGCGGCACGATCCGGCTGACCCTCCCCGAGCTCCGCGCGTTCTTCGAGGAGTACATCGCACTGCTCAACCGCTACAAGCGGCCCGATGCCGACACCCCGGCCGACGCCCGCACCGTGCTCACCCGGCTCCTGGCCTTCCCCGCGCCGACGGCATCCCATCCCTCCGCCGAAGCGCCCGCCTCCGACAACCGAAAAGGGACCGAGACCTCATGATGCTGCGCTACGCCCTGCAGACCGTCAGGGACCGCAAGGGCGGATTCCTCGGTGCCTTCCTCGCGTTGATGTGCGCCGCCGCCCTCATCACGGCCTGCGGCACCCTGCTGGAGACCGGCCTGCGCGGCACCATCAAGACCGAGCGCTACGCCGCCGCCCCCGTGATCGTCTCCGGGGATCAGAACGTCCACCAGACCACGGTCAAGCACAAGAAGGGCAAGACCAAGGTCAAGCACAAGGCGAAACCGATCGCTGAACGGGCCTGGCTGCCCGCGAGCATCGGGGACCGGCTGAAGAGAGCGCCGGGGGTCGGCGCGGTCGTGCCCGAACTCACCTTCCTGGCCGAGCCGTTGACGCCCGCCGGTGCGGCTGACGCCGACCGGCCTTCGTACGGCCACGCCTGGCAGTCCGCGGCCCTGACCCCCTTCCGTCTCGTGGACGGCAAGGCCCCGCGCGCGGACCACGACCTCGTCGTCGACCGTGACCTCGCCGACCGCGCGGGGCTGAAGCCCGGCGACCGTCTCACCGTCCAGTCGACGCAGAGCCCGCGCAGCTACCGCATCACCGGAATCGCCGCGCCCGAGCGGGGCACCCTCGCCCACCAGACCTCGCTGTTCTTCTCCTCGGCAGAGGCCGAACGGCTCGCGGCGCACCCGGGCAAGGTCACCGCCTTCGGTGTCGTACCGGCGGACGGCACCAGCACCGATGACCTCAAGCAGGCCGTCGAGCACGCCGTCGACGGCACGTCGGCGCAGGTCAGTTCCGGCGCGGAACGCGGCCCTGTCGAGTTCCTCGACGCGGCGTCCGCCCGCGTCAAGCTCGTCAGCATGGGCGGCGCCATGGGCGGCACGTCCCTTCTCGTCGCGATCCTCGTGGTCGTCGGTACCTTCGCCCTCTCCGTCCAGCAGCGCCACCGCGAGCTGGCCCTGCTGCGTGCCATCGCCGCCACGCCGCGGCAGATCCGCAGGCTCCTCGGCCGCGAGGCGCTGCTGGTCGGCGCCGTCGCGGGTGTCGCAGGCGCGCTCGCCGGAATCCCGCTCGGCGGCTGGCTGCACGGCAGGTTCGTCGAGATGGGTGCCGTGCCCGCCACCCTGGAACGCGCCGTCAGCGTCTTCCCGCCCTTCGCCGCCCTCGCCGCGACCCTGCTCGGCGCCTGGGCCGCCGCCCGTATCGCGGGGCGCCGGATCGTGCGGATCCGCCCGGCCGAGGCACTCGCGGAGGCGCGGGTCGAGCGTGCCAGGCCCGCCTGGAGCCGGATCGTCGCCGGTCTCGCCCTGCTCGTCGGAGGCATCGTCCTGGTCGCCGTGCTGAGCGTCCTGCGTACCGAGGCCGCGTCGACTCCCGTGACGTTCCTGGCCGTTGTCGTCTTCGCCTGTGCCATCGCGCTCCTCGGGCCGCTCGTCGTCCGGGCGGCGGCGGCCCTGCTGCGCGGCCCGCTCCGGCTGACCGGACCCGGCGGCAAGCTCGCCCACGCCAACCTGCGCGGCAATGCGGCCCGGATGGCGGCCGTCGTCACGCCGCTCGCCCTCCTCACCGGCATGACCTGCACCGTTCTCTTCGTGCAGCCCACCCTTGGCGACGCCGCCCGCGCGCAGGCCCGCGACGGCATCCACGCGAACTGGGCGCTCGCCGCGCAGGGCCCCGGCGTTCCGGGTGAGGCCGCGCGGAAGCTGCGTACGACCGAAGGCGTCGAGGCCGCCACCGAGGTCGTCCGCACCACCGTGCGCGTCGGGCTCGACAAGTACCCGGCGCAGGGCGTCACTCCCGAAGGGCTCACCCGGACCTGGGACCCGGACGTCACCGCCGGATCCCTGAAGGGCTTCGGCGAGGGCAGTGTCGCCGTGAGCGAACTGGCCGCCGACCGGCTCGGCCTGAAGCCGGGCGGCACGCTCAAGTTCACCCTCGGGGACGGCACGAAGACCGAGCTCACGGTGCGCGCCGTCTACGCACGCGGGCTCGGGTTCGGTGACCTGACCATGGCGCACGACCTGGTCGCCCGCCACGTCGACAACCCCCTCGCCGCCACGGTCCTCGTCAAGAGCGACCGTACGCAGGAACAACTCTCGGCGGCCGTCGAGAAGTTCCCGGGCGTGCGGGTTCTCGCCCCGGCCGCCGTCGACGATCTGCAGGCGGCGCAACAGCAGCAGAACGCCGAGGTGAACTACCTCGCCATGGGGCTCGTCCTGGCCTTCACCGCCATCGCCGTCGTCAACACCCTGGCCATGTCCGTCTCCGAGCGCATCCGCGAGTTCGCGATGCTGCGACTCGCGGGCGCCACGCGCCGCCAGGTCCTGCGGATGCTGCGTACGGAGGCGCTGTCGGTCCTGTTCATCGGCACGGCGCTCGGCAGCGGTGTGGCGCTCGCCGTGCTCACCGCCTTCAGCGTCGGCATGACGGGCGAGGCGGCACCGACGGTCACTCCTCTGGTGTACATCTGCGTGCTCGCCGTCGCCGGACTGCTGGCCCTGGCCGCGACCGCGCTGCCCGGCCGCGCGGCGCTGAAGCCACTCCCCGTCACGGTCGCAACTGCCAAGGAGTAAGGGGCAGTACGCAATGGTGGGCGCCCCTTACCGAAGCGGAGGGGCGCCCCTTCCTGCGGTTGCGCCGTGAGCATGGCCGTTATGCCGTGAGCGTCGCCGTTACGCCGTGAGCATCGCCGTTACACCGTGACCGGAAGCCCTGCCGCCCGCCATGCCTGGAAGCCGCCGATCAGGTCAGTCGCGTGGCGCAGGCCCAACTGCCGCAAGGAGGCGGCCGCGAGGCTCGACGCGTACCCCTCGTTGCAGATCACGACGACCCGCAGATCGTGACCTATGGCCTCCGGTGCGCGATGGCTGCCCTGCGGATCGAGGCGCCACTCCAGTTCGTTGCGCTCGACGACCAGCGCCCCGGGGATCAGTCCGTCCCGCTCGCGCAACGCCGCGTACCGGATGTCGACCAGTATCCCGCCGGCCTCCGCGGTGTCGTACGCCTCCCGGGGCGTGACCCGGTCGAGGTCGACGCGGACACGCTCCAGCAACTCGTCGATGCCGACCGGCTGTTGCCCGCTCACTGCCAGTCCTCCGGGCGCTCCACGGACTCCAGACGGAGCACCTCGCCGGTACGGCTGTAGCGGCGGATCTGCGGCAGCGGCGGGTAGTAGGCGTGCACCGAGATCGCGTGCTCGGTCGTGGACTCGTTCAGCACCTCGTGCACATGGTTGCGGCCGAAGGCGCGGCCCTGGCCCGTCGTCAACTCCCGCTCCCGGTCCACCCCTTCGGAGAGTTCCAGGGTCTTCCAGCCGTCGGTGGGCAGGCGTACGGCGAGCGAGTTCTCCCGGAGCGTGCCCGCCGCGGTGAGGAAGGCGCCGACCGACTCCGCGTGGTCGTGCCAGCCGGTGCCGGTGCCCGGCGGCCAGCCGATCAGCCAGGCCTCGCTGCCCCCGGGGCCGTCGAGCCGCACCCACGTGCGGCCCTCCGGATCGAGCGGCAGGGAGGCGATGAGGGCGGGGTCGGCCGCGCTGCGGCGGACGAAGTCGAGGAGATCGGCGGAGGTGGGCGTCGTCTTGTGCGCGGGCGCGGCGCAGGAGACGGCGGAGGCAGGGACAGAAGCAGACAAGGTGACCGTCCTGGAAGTTCGCGGAAGCGCGCGCGGACGGGTCGGCAGACCGCGGCCCGGCGCGAAGGGAAAAGATTGCGAATTCAGCAGGACGGGTGACACACGCAGCCCGCATAGCGGACGAGGTCCATGTGGACCCTCCGCCACAGGCGCACATCGGTGTCGGTCACGATCCGGAGTAGACCACGGGGGTGGGGGCCGGTCAACTCCGGCTCAGCATGCGGTCGGCTGAGCCCGGGATCCGGTCGGCCGAACCGGGGAGCCGGGGAAGTGGGCACGGCCGGGCCGGGGACGCGGGAGGCCCGGCCGCCGTACGTCGAGGCGCGGGACGAGACGCCACCGGGCCCGGCCCGCGGCGAGCCGGGCCCGGCGGACCGTCACTTGGCGGGTCGCGCGGCCCCTGCGGCGCTCGCCCGGCCGCCCACGCGATCCGGCTGTCCCGAGCGCTCCGCCGGGTCGGGTTCGGCCGCCGAGCCCCGTGCCCGCGGAGCGCCGCCCAGGGCCGCCTCGGCCGCCGCGTATAGCTCGGCGGGGCGCACCCCGGACAGCGCGGTGACCAGGTGCCCGTCGGGCCGTACGAGGAGCACGGAGTGGGCGGGAGCGCCCGGATAGCTCTCCGCGACGAGCAGTTCGGCGGGGTGCGGCAGTGCCGTGACGGCAGCGGCGAGGCGCGGCATGATCCCGGCCGTGACCCAGTGCCGCCGCTCCCACACCACGGTGCCTGGTGCGACGAGGACGACGAGGAGATGGCCGAGCCCGAGCCGGTCCCGCAGCTGCACGAAGGACCCGTCCGGCGCGGTGACCTGCACATCGACGATCGGCGCACCGGGCTCCGTGCCGATCGCGACCGCCGACTCGGACGGTTCGGGTGCCAGGGGCGACTCGGCGTACGAGACGGGTGCACCGAGCGGTCCGCGCCCCACATGGCCGTCCGTGAGGAGTGTGTCGTGGCCACGCGCGGCCCCCGGCACGTACGAGCGCAGGCCTCCGCCGCCGCGCAGTATCGGCAGCGACTGGTCGGCCGCGCGCAGCCGTGCGGCCACACCGGCCCGCCGCTCGGCCTGATAGCTGTCGAGCAGCGATTCGTGCGCGCCGTGGTGCCAGGCGAGGGCCAGCTTCCAGGCGAGGTTGTCCGCGTCCCGCAGTCCCTCGTCGAGCCCCTGGGTGCCGAGTGCGCCGAGCAGATGGGCGGCGTCCCCGGCCAGGAAGGCACGGCCGACCCGCCACCGGCGGGCGAGCCGGTGGTGGACGGTGTGCACGCCCGTGTCGAGCAGTTCGTACGGCGGTGTGGAACCCCCGCACCAGCCCGCGAGGGTCTCCCTGATCCGCACGACGAGGGCGTCGGGTGTCACCAGTTCGCCGCGCGGCGGCAGGAGCCAGTCGAGCCGCCACACCCCGTCGGCGAGCGGACGGCCCGTCACCTCGGTGCCTCCGCCGCGCCACGGGGGCATCCGATGCAACAACGCCTCACCGGGCCACGGAAGTTCCGTGCGCAGCGCGGCCACGGCGTGTCGTTCGACGGCGGTGCGTCCGGGGAAGCGGATGTCGAGGAGTTTGCGCACGGTCGAGCGGGAGCCGTCGCAGCCCACCAGGTAACTGCCGCGCCACCAGGTGTCCTTGGGTCCGCGCGTGTGGGCCGTCAGCCCGCCCGCGTCCTGCTCCAGGGAGTCGAGCTTGCTCTCGACGGCGACCTTGACCAGGCGCTCGTCGGCGATGGCCGCGCGCAGGGCGCCGGTCAGGACGTGCTGCGGCACGTGCAGGGGGGCCGGCGCCTCCTCACTGAACGTGATCTCCCGCATCAGCTGCTTGCGCCGCAGGGACCGCCAGCCGGTCCACCGCGCGCCGGACTCCTGGTCACCGAACGAGTGACCGGCGAGGCGCTCCATGAGGGCCGAGGTGTCATCCCGCAGGACGACGGTCCGCGCGGGCCGCTGCTCGTCCTTGCCGGGCCCCTCGTCGAGCACGACCGTGGGCACGGAGTGACGCGCGAGAGCCAGCGCGAGCGTGAGCCCCACGGGGCCCGCGCCGACGACGATCACCGGGTCCACGGTGCGCGCCCTTCCACCGCAAGGGCTCGGGAGGGCTGGACGTACGTACAGGAACTGGCAGTTGGAGCCCGGTGCACGATCACAGAACGTATGCAACCCATTGCCGGTGCTTGCGTCAAGTGACGACGTGGCGAGCAGGTGGCGCAAATGCAAGAGGCAGCGGCGCCGGGGCCGCTGCCTCTCGTGCTGTGTGGCTGTGGTGCTGGTGGAGCCGATGGCCGCCGCGGGCTGAGTCAGCCCCCGGCCCCGGTGTTGTCACCGTAACCGTGATCCGGAGCCTTCACCGTCTTGGGACCGATCGTCTCCAGCTCGTCGAGCGCGCCGGGGCCCACCACGGCCCCCGTGCTCTTCTTGGACCGGCGCATCCTGCGCTCGAGCCAGGACGCCAGGCTGGTGAGGATCAGGTTCAGCACGATGTAGATCACCGCGACGACGATGAAGCTGGGGATGACGCTCGCGTAGTACGAAGCCGCCGTCTTCCGCGCGTTGAGCAGCTCGGTGAAGCTGAGCAGCGCGCCGCCGAGTGCGGTGTCCTTCACGATGACGACGAGCTGGCTGACGAGCGCGGGCAGCATCGCGGTGACGGACTGCGGAAGGAGCACGCTCGTCATCGTCTGGCCCTTGCGCAGGCCGATCGCCTTGGCCGCCTCCGTCTGGCCCTTGGGGAGCGACAGGATGCCCGCCCGGACGATCTCGGCGAGCACCGAGGCGTTGTAGAGCACCAGGCCAGTGACCACCGCGTACATCGGGCGCGCGTCGACGCTGATGTCGGTGGAGTCCGAGTAGAACTGGTTGGCGAAGACCATCAGGATCAGGACCGGGATCGCGCGGAAGAACTCGACGATCACGGCGGCGGGGACCCTGATCCACACGTGGTCGGAGAGCCGTGCGATGCCGAAGATCGCGCCCAGCGGAAGGGCGATCACCATGGCGAGGCCCGCGGCCTTCAGCGTGTTCCCGAGTCCCGGCAGCAGATACGTCGTCCAGGACTCGGTGTCCGCGAGCCAGGGGCGCCACTTGGCCCACTCCAGCTGATCCTTGTCGGACATGGCGGACCATGCCCACCAGAGGCCCAGGAGCAGGAGGGCGAGGAAGAGCACGGACAGCAGGAGGTTGCGACGTTTGGCGCGGGGGCCGGGGGCGTCGTACAGGACGGAGGTCATCGCTTCACCGCCAGGCGCTTGCCGAGCCACCCGAGTATGAGGCCGGTCGGCAGGGTCAGTACCACGAACCCGAAGGCGAATATCGCGGTGATGAGGAGCAACTGCGCCTCGTTCTCGATCATTTCCTTCATCAGCAGAGCCGCCTCGCCGACCCCGATGGCCGCCGCGACCGTGGTGTTCTTGGTCAGGGCGATCAGTACGTTGGTCAGCGGGCCGATCACGGAACGGAAGGCCTGCGGCAGCACGATGAGACCGAGTACCTGGCGGAAGTTGAGGCCGAGGGCGCGGGCCGCTTCGGCCTGGCCGAGCGGCACCGTGTTGATGCCGGAGCGCACCGCTTCGCACACGAAGGCCGCCGTGTAGGCCCCGAGGCCGAGCACCGAGAGACGGAAGCTCAGGAGGTCGAAGTCGTTGGCCGCGCCCAGGGTGATGCCGAAGACGTCGGCGAGCCCGAGCGAGCTGAACACGATGATGACGGTCAGCGGGATGTTCCGCACGATGTTGACGTAGGCCGTGCCGAACCAGCGCATGACCGGAACGGGGCTGACGCGCAAGGCGGCCAGTATGGTGCCCCAGACCAAGGAGCCTATGCCTGCGAAGACGGTGAGTTTCACCGTTACCCAGAAGGCCCCGAGCAAGTCGTAGTCTTCAAGAAAGTCGAACACGATCTCCCGCGCTCTCGCATGTGGTGATGGCGAGGTACGCCGCCGCGTTCGTACGGCGGCGTACCGGCGTGTGCCCGGTCAGGGGGCCGACCTCAACGGTCGGCCCCACAGGGTCACTTGACGATGTCGCCGATCTTCGGCGCGGGGTCGTTCTTGTAGTTGGCCGGGCCGAAGTTGTCCTTCACGGCCTTGTCCCAGGACTTGTCCTTGACCATCTTCTCGAGGGCCTTGTTGATCTTGTCCTTGAGCTTGGTGTCGCCCTTCTTGATGCCGATCCCGTAGTTCTCGTTGGTCAGCTTCAGTCCGGCGAGCTTGAACTTGCCCTTGTACTGCTCCTGCGCCGCGTACCCGG
The DNA here is from genome assembly GCF_042740435.1 of Streptomyces sp. NPDC059002. Classification (NCBI taxonomy): domain Bacteria; kingdom Bacillati; phylum Actinomycetota; class Actinomycetes; order Kitasatosporales; family Streptomycetaceae; genus Streptomyces; species Streptomyces sp. NPDC059002. The sequence goes on from NZ_JBHYJI010000056.1 coordinate 47,587, forward strand.
CGAGGATCGAGTCGTCGGTGGTCAGCGCGTCGACGGCGCCGCTGCTCAGTCCGTCGATGCACTCGGAGTACGTGCCGTACTCGCGCAGCTGGGCCTTGGGCGCGATGTCCTTCTTGACGTTCTGCGCCGAGGTCGAACCGGTCACCGAGCAGAGCTTCTTGCCGTTGAGGTCCGTGCCCTTGCTGATCTTGTCGTCGGACCGGACGAGCAGGTCCTGGTGGGCAAGGAGGTACGGGCCCGCGAAGTCGACCTTCTTCTGACGCTCGTCGTTGATGGAGTACGACGCAGCGATGAACTTCACGTCACCGCGCTGCAGCGCGGTCTCGCGGTCCGCGCTGGGCGTTTCCTTCCACTGGATGTCGTCGGCGGAGTAGCCGAGCTCCTTGGCGACGTAGGTCGCGACGTCGACGTCGAAGCCGGTGTAGCCGTCCGGCGTCTTCAGGCCCACACCGGGCTGGTCGAACTTGATGCCGATGGTGATCTTCTTGCCCCCACCGGAGCCGTTGTCGTCCTTGTCGTCCCCGCCGCAAGCGGTGGCGGTGACGGAGAGGGCGAGCGCGACGGCGGCCGCCGCGGTGACCTTGCGAACCTTCATGGTGAACATCCTTTGTGTCTGCGGAAGAGAGGTGAGACGCAGGGGGCGTCGCGCGTCAGTGGTGCAGGATCTTCGAGAGGAAGTCCTTGGCCCGGTCGCTGCGCGGGTTGCTGAAGAACTGATCCGGCACGGCCTCTTCCACGATCCGGCCGTCCGCCATGAATACGACGCGGTTGGCGGCGGAGCGGGCGAAACCCATCTCATGGGTGACCACGACCATGGTCATGCCGTCACGCGCCAGCTGCTGCATGACCTCGAGGACCTCGTTGATCATCTCCGGGTCGAGCGCGGAGGTGGGCTCGTCGAAGAGCATCACCTTCGGGTCCATCGCCAACGCGCGGGCGATCGCCACGCGTTGCTGCTGGCCGCCGGAGAGCTGCGCCGGGTACTTGTCGGCCTGCGAGGCGACTCCCACGCGGTCCAGAAGACCGCGTGCCTTTGTCTCAGCTTCCGCCTTGGACGTCTTGCGCACCTTGATCTGGCCCAGCATCACGTTCTCGAGCACGGTCTTGTGCGCGAAAAGGTTGAAGGACTGGAAGACCATGCCCACGTCCGCACGGAGACGGGCGAGCTCCTTGCCCTCCTGGGGCAGCGGCTTGCCGTCGATCGAGATCTCTCCCGACTCGACCGTCTCCAGGCGGTTGATGGCGCGGCACAGCGTCGACTTGCCCGACCCGGAGGGGCCGATCACGACGACGACCTCGCCACGGGCGATGGTCAGGTCGATGTCCTGGAGGACGTGCAGAGCGCCGAAGTGCTTGTTGACGTTCTTCAGCACGACCAGGTCGTCCGCCCCGGGCGGTATGGCGTCCTTGGTCACCGATACTTCGGTCACGGCTTGTTGCTCCATCCTCCTCGGTTGGGAGGACAGTAATAACCCAGTGCGACCAGCGTCATTACATCTGAGGGGAAATTGAGCATAACGATCCGGCCGCAACCGGACACTCCGTGTGAAGAGGGTGCACGGCGTGCGTACCGGCTGGGTAACGGAACGTGCCCGCGCCCCGAACCCTCTTGACGCGGTCCTTATCCATCGGCGTGGATGCCTTGGTGCGTGTGCCCGGATATCGGCCGCGACGGAACGACGGATGAACTGGAGGGGGCCCGCATGAGACTGCTTCTCGTCGAGGACGACGACCACGTGGCCGCCGCCCTGTCCGCGGTCCTGGCCCGGCACGGCTTCGACGTCGTGCACGCACGCAACGGCGAAGAGGCACTGCAGGCCCTCCTGCCCGCGGAAACCCCTCCCTTCGGAGTGGTGCTTCTCGACCTGGGGCTGCCCGATCAGGACGGCTACGAGGTGTGCGGGAAGATCCGCAAGCGCGGCTCGATCCCGGTCATCATGGTGACGGCCCGCTCGGACGTCCGCTCGCGGATCCACGGCCTCAACCTCGGGGCCGACGACTACGTAGTGAAGCCGTACGACACCGGGGAACTCATCGCCCGTATCCATGCGGTCATCCGGCGGCCCACGTCCGGTGGTGCGACGACCCCCGAGGACAGCGATCTGCGACTCGGCCCCGTGCGCATCGAACTGCCCACCCGACAGGTCAGCGTGGACGGTTCGGTTGTCCAACTGACCCGCAAGGAGTTCGACTTGCTCGCACTCCTCGCCCAGCGGCCCGGAGTGGTGTTCCGCCGCGAACAGATCATCAGCGAGGTGTGGCGCACCAGTTGGGAAGGGACGGGCCGCACGCTGGAAGTGCATGTGGCGTCCCTGCGGTCCAAGCTGCACATGCCGGCCCTGATCGAGACCGTCCGCGGCGTCGGCTACCGCCTCGTCGCCCCGGCGACGTAGCGCGGGCGAGGACAGGTGCGTTCCCGCCTCCTCCCGCTGCTCATCATCCTCATGGCGGGCGTCCTGCTCGCGCTCGGCTTCCCACTCGCGGTGAGCGTCGCGGCGGCCCAGCAGCAGAAGGTGGTCGTCGACCGGATCGACGACACGGCGCGCTTCGCCTCGCTCGCCCAGTTCGTCACGAAACGCGTCACCGGTTCACGGGTAGTGCGGGACAAGGACGAACGCCGCGAAACGCTCCAGAAGGAGCTGGACTTCTACAACGAGGTCTACGGCATCGACGCGGGCGTCTTCTACCGCGACGGCGGCCCGATGGCGCACGCTCCGGAGGACTGGTTCCTGCCCACGGACGGTCAGGTGCGGGACGCCTTCGAGGAAGCGCTCCGGTCCCGCGGCAGCCACGACCCCGAGCAGGTGTGGCCGTGGCAGCGCGGCCGCCTGGCCGTCGCGACCCCGGTGATCAGGGACGGCGACGTCGTCGCCGTCGTCGTCACCGACTCGCCCACCGGCCGCATGCGGTCGAAGACGCTGCAGGGCTGGCTGCTCATCGCCGCGGGCGAGTCCGCGGCGATGCTCCTGGCGGTCGGCGCCGCCCTGCGGCTCACCGGCTGGGTGCTGCGCCCCGTGCGCATCCTCGACGCGACCACGCACGACATAGCGACAGGAAGCCTCAAGTCCAGGGTCGCGGCCGCGGGTGGGCCGCCGGAACTCCAGCGCCTCGCCCGGTCGTTCAACGAGATGGCGGACAACGTCCAGGACGTGCTCGAGCAGCAGCGCGCCTTCGTCGCCGACGCCTCCCACCAGCTGCGCAACCCCCTCTCCGCCCTGCTCCTGCGCATCGAACTCCTCGCCCTCGAACTCCCCGAGGGCAACGAAGAGGTGGCGTCGGTGCGCACCGAGGGCAAGCGCCTGGCCCAAGTCCTCGACGACCTCCTCGACCTGGCCCTCGCCGAGCACGCCGCGGCGGACCTGGGCCTCACCGACATCGGCGAACTGGCGGCCGAACGGGTCGCCGCCTGGCGGCCGCTGGCCGAGGAACGCGGTGTGCGGCTGACCAGCGAGTGCCCGGCGACCACGGGCTGGGCCGACCCGGTCGCCCTCTCCAGCGCGCTGGACGCGGTGATCGACAACGCGCTGAAGTTCACACCCGAGGGAGAGCGGGTGCACGTCGCCGTCTCCTCCTGCGCCACCACGACGACCGTCGTGATCACCGACGGCGGCCCCGGCCTCACCGAGGACGAGCTGACCCGCGTCGGCGACCGCTTCTGGCGCAGCAACCGCCATCAGAACGTGCGGGGTTCGGGCCTTGGCCTGTCGATCTCGCGGGCCCTGCTCGCGGCGGGCGGCGGCTCGATCTCGTACGCCCGTCATGAGCCGCGTGGACTGAAGGTGACCGTCAGCGTGCCGCGGAGCGGGCCGGTGTAGCCGATGGCGGCTGAGCCACGGCCGTCAGCCTCTCAGGGCTTGACCGACTGGTAGTAGCGGCGCGCGCCCTCGTGCAGGGCGAGCGGGTCCGTGTAGAGGGCGGTACGCAGGTCCACCAGCTGGGCCGCGTGCACCTCCGCGCCGATGTGGTCGCGGCTGTCGATCACCGAGCGGGTCAGCCCCTCGGTCAGCTCCGGATCGGTCCGGTCGGTGGTGACCAGGAGGTTCGCCACGGCGAGCGTCGGCACGGCGGAACCCTGCTGGGCGCTGGGGTAGGCGTCCGCCGGCATCGTCGCTGCCCGGTAGTAGCGCGAGGCGCCGCCCTGCTCGTGCAGCTCGTTCACGAGGCCGCCGAGCTTGACGAGCCGGATGGGCATCTCTTCGGAGAGGATGCGCACGGAGTCGGTCGGCAGTCCGCCCGACCAGAAGAACGCGTCGATCTTGTCCTTCTTGAGGAGCTCGGGCATGGTGTCGATGCCCGCCGCCACCGGCTTGATGTCCTTCGCCGGATCGAGGCCCGCGGCTTCCAGGACCCGGTCCGCTATCAGCCGCACGCCCGAGCGGTCCTGCCCCACGGCCACCCGCAGGTTCCGCAGGTCCTTCACCGAGTCGACGTCGGACGACCTGGGCACGACCAGCTGGACATAGTCGTCGTACAGCCGTGCGCAGCCGCGCAGCCGGTCCGCGCCCGGCGCCCCCGCCAGGCGGTACTTCTCGACGGCGTCGGCGGCCGCGATGGTGAAGTCGGCCTTGCCGGTCGCCACCCGCTCGACGTTCTGCTGCGATCCCTGGCTGTTGAGCAGGTTTACGTCGACCTTCGGCATGTCCCGGGAGATCGCCGTCCGCAGGAGCTTGCCGTACCGCTCGTAGACGCCGTTCTGCACGCCCGTGCTGAAGGCCACCCGGCCGCTCGGCGAGCTCTCGCCCGAGGGCAGCAGCCACCACAGCAGCAGCCCGAACACCACGAGCGCCGCGGCCGCGCCCTGCAGGGCCCTGCGCCTGCCGATGTGGGGGAGTGCCTGGAACATGCGCGCGATCCTGCCAGCTCGGCTGCCGCTGGTCCATGGCTGAAATAGACTCCCGGGGTGAACGATGAACTGCCTCCCTGCCCCGAGTGTTCGGGTACGTACGCCTACGAGATGGGCGCCCTCCTTGTCTGCCCCGAATGCGGGCACGAGTGGTCGCCGCCCGCCGCCGAGCCCACGGGCGGAGCCGAGGACGGGGCGATCAGGGACGCGGTCGGCAACGTCCTCACGGACGGTGACACCGTCACGGTCGTCAAGAGCCTCAAGGTCAAGGGCAGCCCGAGCGGGATCAAGGCGGGCACCAAGGTGCGCAACATCCGCCTCGTGGACGGCGTGGACGGCCACGACATCGACTGCAAGATCGACGGGTTCGGCTCGATGCAGCTGAAGTCCAGCGTGGTCAAGAAGGTCTGAGAGGGGCGGGCCGCCCCTTGGGCCGGACGGGTCGGAGACGACGTCCGGCACCGCCTACCCTTGTTCCATGACCAGCAGCGACCGGAGCCAGGCAGTGGACGTCAATCGAACGTATGAGGTGCGCACCTACGGGTGCCAGATGAACGTCCACGACTCCGAGAGGCTTTCCGGTCTTCTTGAGGACGCCGGTTATGTGCGTGCTCCGGAGAATGCGGACGGCGACGCCGACGTCGTCGTCTTCAACACCTGCGCGGTGCGTGAGAACGCCGACAACCGCCTGTACGGCAACCTCGGCCGCCTCGCCCCGATGAAGACCAAGCGCCCCGGGATGCAGATCGCCGTGGGCGGCTGTCTGGCCCAGAAGGACCGCGACACCATCGTCAAGAAGGCGCCCTGGGTGGACGTCGTCTTCGGCACGCACAACATCGGCAAGCTGCCGGTCCTCCTGGAGCGCGCCCGCGTCCAGGAAGAGGCACAGGTCGAGATCGCCGAGTCGCTCGAAGCCTTCCCGTCGACGCTGCCGACTCGCCGCGAGAGCGCGTACGCGGCCTGGGTCTCCATCTCGGTCGGCTGCAACAACACCTGCACCTTCTGCATCGTCCCCGCGCTGCGCGGCAAGGAGAAGGACCGCAGGACCGGCGACATCCTCGCCGAGATCGAGGCGCTCGTCGGCGAGGGCGTCTCCGAGATCACCCTCCTCGGGCAGAACGTGAACGCGTACGGCTCGGACATCGGCGACCGCGAGGCCTTCAGCAAGCTGCTGCGCGCCTGCGGACAGATCGAGGGTCTGGAGCGGGTGCGGTTCACTTCCCCGCACCCGCGCGACTTCACCGACGACGTGATCGCCGCCATGGCCGAGACGCCGAACGTGATGCCGCAGCTCCACATGCCGCTGCAGTCGGGATCGGACCCGGTCCTGAAGGCGATGCGCCGCTCGTACCGCCAGGACCGCTTCCTGGGGATCATCGAGAAGGTCCGCGCCGCCATGCCGGACGCGGCGATCTCCACCGACATCATCGTGGGCTTCCCCGGCGAGACCGAGGAGGACTTCGAGCAGACGATGCACGTGGTCCGCGAGGCCCGCTTCGCCAACGCCTTCACCTTCCAGTACTCCAAGCGCCCCGGGACCCCGGCGGCGACCATGGAGGGGCAGATCCCCAAGGAGGTCGTCCAGTCGCGTTACGAGCGTCTGGTGGCCCTCCAGGAGGAGATCTCCTGGGACGAGAACAAGAAGCAGGTCGGCCGCACCCTGGACCTGATGGTCGCCGAGGGAGAGGGCCGCAAGGACGGCGCCACGCACCGCCTCTCGGGCCGCGCCCCCGACAACCGTCTCGTGCACTTCACCAAGCCGGACACCGAGGTGCGCCCCGGCGATGTGGTCACGGTCGAGATCACCTACGCCGCCCCGCACCACCTGCTCGCCGAGGGCGCCGTGCTGAACGTGCGCCCCACGCGCGCGGGCGACGCCTGGGAGAAGCGGAACGCCGAGGCGGCCGCCAAGCCCGCGGGCGTGATGCTGGGCCTGCCGAAGATCGGCGTTCCCGCGCCGCTCCCGGTGGCCGCGGGCAGCGGCTGCGGCTGCGACTGACCCGACGAGCGGACTCCGGTCCGCTCGCGCAGGGGCGGGCGTTACGCTGCGGATCATGCTTGTCGCCGCAGCCGTCTGCCCCTGTCCGCCCCTGCTCGTTCCGGAGGTCGCCGCGGGCGCCGCTCCCGAACTGGACGCCGCGCGCGCGGCCTGCACCGACGCCATCGGGGTCCTGGCCGCCGCCAGGCCCGACCGGCTCGTCGTGATCGGCCCCGCCGAGCAGGCCGGGCGCGGACCGCACGTCCAGGGGGCCCGCGGCTCGTTCCGGGGCTTCGGTGTGGACCTCGACGTACGGCTCGGGACTGCCGACCCCGCGGACGAGGCCACGGACGGCGCCGCCGACGCGGGCGCGGAGCGTGAACTTCCGCCCTCGCTCGCCGTCGCGGGCTGGCTGCTCGGGCGTACGGGCTGGTCGACCGCCCCGCTGGAAGGTCTCGGAGTGGGGGAACCGCTGGCCGCCGAGCGGTGCATCCAGGTCGGCGGGGACATCGCGGCGCGGGCGGACCGGGTGGCCCTGCTGGTGATGGGCGACGCCAGCGCGTGCCGCACGCTGAAGGCGCCGGGCTATCTGGACGAGCGGGCGGCCGGTTTCGACGCGGAGGTCGGGCGTGCCCTCGCCGCGGCCGACGTGGCCGCGCTCAAGGCGCTGGACACGGAGCTCGCGTACGAACTGAAGGCGGCGGGCCGTGCCCCTTGGCAGGTGCTCGCCGGTGCGGCGGACGGCGCAGGGCTGAGCGGCGAGCTGCTGTACGAGGACGCGCCGTACGGCGTGGGGTACGTGGTGGCGGCCTGGTCCTAGCCGGGCCGTACAAGCCGTACGCGCCGTGTGCGGCGCGCACGCGGCGACGGCCGCGAAGCGGGGGGTGCTTCACGGCCGTCCGCCGATGCGGTTCAGGATGCCGGAGGGGGTGGCGGAGGCGACGGCGGAGTGGCGCCGCCGCCCGCGTCCTTGCCCTCGTCCGTCCCGGCGAGGCGGTCGACGGCGTCCTTCGCCTTGCCCGTACCCGACTGGATCTTGTCGCTGTACTTGCCCTTGGTCTTCTCGTCGACGACCTTCGCGGCCCTGTCCAGGCCCTGGTCGATCTTGTCCCCGTGCTGTTGCGCGAGGCCCGAGACCTTGTCCTTGGCCGGGGCGAGCTTGTCCTTCAACTGCTGCAGGAAGCCCATCGGTTCACCTTCCCTCGCCGGGGAGCTACTTGCGGGCGCCCTCACCGGCCTCGTTGTCGGCGGCCTCCTCGGCGGACTGCTGCTTCGGGATCTCCACGCCCTCGGCGGCGGCCGCCTCGGCGGTCTCCGCCGGCTTGTCCTCGGCATCGTTCTCGGCGTCGGCAGCGGCCTCAGCGGCGGGCTTCGAGTCCTCGGAGGTGGCCTCCGAGGACTCCTTCGCGGACTCCTCGGCGGACTCCGGCTCGGCCGTCAGCGTGGCGGCAGCCGCATCGGTCGTTGACGCCTCGTCGGTGTCCTTGGACTTCCGGCGAAACCGTGCAAAAACGCCCATATCTACTCCATACGTTACTCGTGTGGGCGAAATCCCGCGCCGCCCGGTGCGTCCCATTGCGTCGCCCGGGTCATCGGTCCTCGAAACCGGCGGCCGGAACCTCGCAACAGGCAACGACCCCGGAGCCGTGCCGTCACGTAGCTCGTTCGGGAAGAGCGCGCGGTGTTTGCGAGACTGGGGCGGTGAGTAGTGCAGCTCCCGCCCCGCGGGTCATCGCCGTCGTCGGTCCGACCGCGGCAGGAAAGTCCGATCTGGGCGTTTTCCTCGCCCAGCGCCTCGGCGGCGAAGTCGTCAACGCCGACTCCATGCAGCTCTACCGAGGGATGGATATCGGCACCGCCAAGCTGACGCCCGAGGAGCGCGGCGGAGTGCCCCATCGGCTCCTCGACATCTGGGACGTCACGGAGGCCGCCAGCGTCGCCGAGTACCAGAAGCTGGCGCGTGCGGAGATCGACCGCCTCCTCGCCGACGGGCGCTGGCCGATCCTGGTCGGCGGCTCCGGCCTGTACGTCAGGGGGGCGGTGGACAACCTGGAGTTCCCCGGCACCGACCCCGCCGTCCGCGCCCGCCTGGAGGAGGAGCTCGCGCTGCGCGGCCCCGGCGCGCTGCATGCCCGCCTCGCCGCCGCCGATCCCGGGGCCGCCCAGGCGATCCTGCCCAGCAACGGCCGGCGGATCGTCCGCGCCCTCGAGGTCATCGAGATCACCGGCAAGCCCTTCACCGCCAACCTGCCCGGCCACGACTCGGTGTACGACACGGTCCAGATCGGCGTCGACGTGGCCCGCCCCGAACTCGACGAACGCATCGCCACGCGCGTGGACCGCATGTGGGAGGCGGGCCTGGTGGACGAGGTGCGCGCGCTGGAGGCGCAAGGGCTGCGCGAGGGGCGTACGGCGTCCCGGGCGCTCGGCTACCAGCAGGTGCTCACGGCGCTCGCGGGGGAGTGCACCGAGGACGAGGCGCGGGCTGAAACGGTGCGCGCCACCAAGCGTTTCGCGCGCCGTCAGGACTCGTGGTTCAGGCGCGATCCGCGGGTGCACTGGCTCAGTGGGGCCGTGGCCGATCGCGGGGAACTCCCGGAGCGCGCACTGGCGTTGGTCGAACGACCGGTCACAGCCTGATCACGTGATGGCATCGGGACGCTCCGGCGGTCATCCGGGCACCTGACGGCGTGCCATCATCGACCATCGATCGACCGGTGGAGTCCGAAGTGGGAGGGCGCGTGGCGATGGAGGCCGGCCCTCGTGACACCGCACATGACGGCGGAGATCAGCTGAGTCCGGACGGTCCCGAAGAGACCCCCGGCGGCGTGCTGGACGACGGCCCCGGCCCGGACGAGATGTCCGCGGAGGCCGAGGTCGAGGTCGAACTGCGCCCGCAGCCCCGCCTGCGCGTCTGGCAGCTCGCGCCCATCGTGATCCTCGCCGCGCTCGGCTCCCTGATGTTCGCCTTCCCGCTGGCCTTCGAGTTCGGCGGCGGTGGCGCAGGTGCCGGGGACGGCGGCGCCGTGGTCGCCATGCTCGGGCTGCTGATCAGCTGCTGCGCCGCGGGCTGGGGCATGATGGCCGCCCGCCGCGTGGGGTACACCTGGCCGGGGCTGCCCGAGCGGGGCTCGGGACGCCGCCCGGACTGGCGCGTCGTCGCCGCGTACGCCCTGCTGTTCCTGGCCGCCGCGGTCCTCGCCGTCTGGCGGGTGGCCCGCCTCCGCTGAGGCCCGCGTACGGCCGACGAGGCCGCGCGAACGGAGTGTCGTACCCACCCCGTACGATCGAGGAATGAGCACGCGGATCGCCTTCCTCAAGGGGCACGGGACCGAGAACGACTTCGTGATCATCCCCGACCCCGGCAACACCATCGAGCTGGCCCCGGCCACCGTGGCCGCCCTGTGCGACCGCCGCGCGGGCATCGGTGGCGACGGCCTGCTCCATGTCGTACGCTCCGCCGCCCACCCCGAGGTACGCCATCTCGCGGACCGGGCCGAGTGGTTCATGGACTACCGCAACGGCGACGGCTCGGTCGCCGAGATGTGCGGCAACGGAGTGCGCGTCTTCGCCCGCTACCTGCAGCGCGCGGGGCATGTCGGCGAGGGCGATCTCGCGGTGGCCACGCGCGGCGGCGTGAAGACCGTGCACATCGACAAGGCGGAAGCCGGTGGCGGGATCACCGTCGGCATGGGCAAGGCACTCCTCCCCGGAGGGGACGTCACCGTCTCGGTGGACGACCGGAGCTGGCCCGCGCTCAACGTGAACATGGGCAATCCGCACGCGGTCGCCTTCGTGGCCGACCTCTCCGAAGCGGGCAACCTCTACGACCCGCCGCCCTTCAGCCCCGCCAGCGCCTACCCGGACGGCGTGAACGTCGAATTCGTCGTCGACCGCGGCCCCCGGCACGTCGCCATGCGCGTGCACGAGCGCGGCGCGGGCGAGACCCGCTCGTGCGGCACGGGCGCGTGCGCCGTGGCCGTCGCCGCGGCCCGCAAGGACGGAGTGGACCCCGCGGTGACCGGCACCCCGGTGACGTACACCGTCGACCTGCCCGGCGGGCGCCTGGTCATCACCGAGCGGCCCGACGGCGAGATCGAGATGACGGGACCCGCCGCGATCGTCGCCGAGGGCGAGATCGCGTCCGAATGGCTCGAAACGGTACTCGCATGAACTGTCGCTCGAATGGGTGATCCGTTTCACGCTCGGCGAGAGGCGGTCAGCACCGCGTGATGGGCTCGGTAGCATCAAGCACCGGCCCGGACGGAGTACGCCACCGTCCGTCCACCGCCGGTCGAAGCAGCCGGAGGTGCCCATGAGTGCGGAGGCTACGAACCCTGCGACGCCCGGCCCCGTGACGCCCGGGGTCCAGCGCAGGCGCGGCCGCGCCCGTCTCGACCTGCGCAGGCTCGGCCGGGCCGCCCTGCTGGGACCCGCGGCACGGGACCGGCTGCCCGACGCGATCGGCCATGTGGCGGAGGCCCATCGGGCCCACTACCCGGACGCCGATCTGGAGCCGCTGCGCCGCGCGTACGTCCTGGCGGAGTCCTCGCACCGCGGCCAGATGCGCAAGAGCGGCGAGCCGTACATCACGCATCCGCTCGCCGTGACCCTGATCCTCGCCCAGCTGGGCGCGGAGATCACGACCTTGACCGCCTCCCTGCTCCACGACACCGTCGAGGACACGGACGTCACGCTCGACCAGGTGCGCAGCGAGTTCGGCGACGACGTCTGCTATCTCGTCGACGGCGTCACCAAGCTCGAAAAGGTCGACTACGGAGCGGCGGCCGAGCCGGAGACCTTCCGCAAGATGCTGGTCGCCACCGGCAATGACGTACGCGTCATGTCGATCAAGCTCGCCGACCGGCTGCACAACATGCGGACCCTCGGCGTCATGCGCCCCGAGAAGCAGGCACGCATCGCGAAGGTCACCCGGGACGTACTCATTCCGCTTGCCGAACGCCTCGGCGTCCAGGCGCTCAAGACCGAGCTGGAGGATCTCGTCTTCGCGATCCTCCACCCGGAGGAGTACGACCAGGTCAAGGCCATGATCGCGGCCAATGTCGAGGGCGAGGGCGACCCGCTCGCGGGCATCGCGGGCGATGTGCGCGGCGTGCTGCGCGAGGCGGGCATCACGGCCGAAGTCCTCATCAGGCCGCGGCACTTCGTCTCGGTGCACCGGGTGCACCGCAAACGGGGCGAGCTGCGCGCCGCGGACTTCGGGCGCCTCCTCGTCCTCGTGAACGAGGACGCCGACTGCTACGGAGTCCTCGGCGAACTGCACACCTGCTTCACGCCGGTCGTCTCGGAGTTCAAGGACTTCATCGCCGTCCCCAAGTTCAACCTCTACCAATCGCTGCACACGGCCGTGGCCCGGCCCGACGGAGAGGTCGCCGAAGTCCTCATCCGCACGCACCAGATGCACCAGGTCGCCGAGGCGGGCGTGGTAGCCCTGCGCAATCCCTACGCTCCTCCTTCGGAGGAGCCCTCCGACAGCGCCGAGGACGAGCGCGTCGACCCCACGAGGCCCGGCTGGCTCTCCCGGCTCCTCGACTGGCAGCAGGCCGCACCCGACCCCGACACCTTCTGGTCGACGCTGCGCGAGGACCTCGCCCAGGACCGCGAGATCGCCGTCTTCCGGCCCGACGGCGGCACCCTCGGACTGCCCGCGGGCGCCAGCTGCGTCGACGCCGCCTACGCCCAGTACGGCGAGGACGCCCACGCCTGCATCGGGGCGCGCGTCAACGGCCGCCTCGCGACGCTCAGCACGGTCCTGCGCGACGGCGACACGGTCCAGCTGCTCATGGGCCAGGACGTCGCCTCGGGGCCCTCACGCGACTGGCTGGACCACGCCCGCACGCCCGGCGCGCGGATCGCCATCCGGCGCTGGCTCACCACGCATCCGGACCCCGACGCCCCCGCGGCCGCGTCCGACGGGCGGCGCGAGCCGCTCCCGCAGGCCTCCTTGACCGCCCCCAGGCCGGAATCCGTCGACCACCTGCGGCCCGCTCCCGCGAACGCCGTGGTGGACCGCGAGGGCGCCACCGTGCGCCTCGCGGGCTGTTGTACTCCCGTGCCGCCCGACGATGTCACCGCCTTCGCCGTGCGCGGGGGAGTCGTGACCGTCCACCGCATCGGCTGTCCCGCGGTGGAGCGCATGAAGGAAGTGGGGCGCCCGGAGATCGGCGTGCGCTGGGGGGACACCGCGGAGTGCCGCGTCACGCTGATCGCCGAATCGTTCGGCCGTGCACATCTGCTCGCCGACCTCACCGAAGCGATCGCCCTCGAAGGCGTGGCGATCATTTCGGCGACCGTGGAGCCGCCGACCCAGCAGCGCGTGCGTCATACGTACACGCTGCAACTCCCGGACGCGGCCCACCTTCCCGGGCTGATGCGGGCGATGCGGGCGGTGCCCGGGGTGTACGACGTGAGCCGCGCCCAGCATCCGGCGGCCGCCGCTCCCTGAGGTCCGCTTCTCGCAGTCCGCTTCCCGATGTCGCGACTCGTTCGGGTGGCTCGTCGCGCGCCGTCCCACGGGGGAAGGCGTGCGCTGATAGCGGTAGTTCATGCTGCTCACCCCTCGGACCAAGGCCGTCAGGACGAAGGCCCTCCGCACTCCCCGCGTCGCCGCCGCCCTGGTCGCCGCGACCGCGTCCGCCGCCCTCATCGCGGCGAGCGCACCGTCCCCGGCCACCCCGCTCGGCATCGGCGACCCGCTCTTCCCGCACCTGGGCAACCCCGGGTACGACGTGGCGTCGTACGACATCGCCTTCACCTATCGGGGCGACAACAGCAAGCCGCTGGATGCCGTCACCAAGATCGACGCGCGGGCGACGGCGCCCCTGGAGCGGGTGAATCTCGACTTCGCGCACGGCACGGTCCGTTCCGTCGAGGTCAACGGCAGGGCCGCCCGCTTCGACAGCACCGGCGAGGACCTGGTCGTCACGCCGGCCGCGCCGGTGGCGCCCGGCGAGCGCCTGCGGATCACCGTGCGGCACACCAGTGACCCGGTTGCCGCGAAGGGCACCGAGGGCGGCTGGGTGCGCACCGGCGACGGGCTCGCCATGGCCAATCAGGCCGACGCCGCCCACCTGGTCTTCCCGTGCAACGACCACCCCTCGGACAAGGCGGACTTCACGTTCCGTGTCACCGCTCCGAAGGGGCTCACCGCCGTCGCCAACGGCCTCCCGACCGCCAGGACCCGGCACGGCGGGGGAGCCACCACCTGGTCGTACCGCACCCATCACCCCATGGCGACCGAGCTGGCCCAGGTGTCGATCGGCCGCTCCAGCGTCGTCCACAGGAAGGGGCCGCACGGCCTTCCCGTACGCGATGTGGTTCCCACCAAGGACCGCAAGGTCCTGGAACGCTGGCTCAAGAAGACACCCGGCCAGATCGGCTGGATGGAGAAGAAGGTCGGCCGCTACCCCTTCGAGGCCTACGGCGTGCTGGTCGCCCAGGCGCAGACGGGCTTCGAACTCGAGACACAGACGCTCTCTCTCTTCGAGAGAGAGCTCTTCACCCGCCCCGAGTACCCCGAGTGGTACGTCGACTCGATCATGGTGCACGAACTGGCGCACCAGTGGTTCGGCGACAGCGTGAGCCCGCAGTCCTGGTCGGACCTCTGGCTCAACGAAGGCCACGCCACCTGGTACGAGGCGCTCCACGCCGAGGAGAAGGCCCAGCAGCCGCTCGCGGCACGGATGCGGGACGCCTACCGCCAGTCGGACAACTGGCGCGCGGCGGGCGGACCGCCCGCCAGGCCGAAGGAGCCCGCGCCGGGACAGAAGATCAGCATCTTCCGGCCCGTCGTCTACGACGGCAGCGCCCTGGTCCTCTACGCCCTGCGCCAGGAGATCGGGCGGCCCGCCTTCGACCGGCTCGAGCGTGCGTGGGTCCGTGCACACCGCGACGGCAACGCGACGACCGCCGACTTCGTGCGGCTCGCGTCCCGGACCGCGGGGCGTGACCTGGGCGGATTCTTCGATGCCTGGCTGTACGGGGAGAAGACGCCGCCGATGCCGGGGCACCCGGACTGGCGTACCCCGGCGCGGGACGGGAAGTAACCGGGGGCCGGGCGGCACCGCTGCGGGCAATAACCCGGGTGACGAGACGGGGCGTGCCGTGCAACCATCTTCAGGTCGGCGGCGCGGCCCGTCCGGGACATCCCCTCGGGGAGATCTCGGGGTCGGTTCCGGCCGGTCCGGGGAATCTCCGGACCGCCCCGGGCGTTGTCGGAAGTGATGGATCCCGCATCCGTCCGCATTCCCATCGACGAATCGACGTAAGGACCCAATGACCTCCTCTTCTTCCCCTTCCCAGGACGCACAGAGCTTCGCGCAGAACTACCCCGAAGGTCTTCGGGCCGATGCCCTGATGGAAGAGGACGTCGCCTGGAGCCACGAGATCGACGGAGACCGGGACGGCGACCAGTTCGACCGCTCCGAGCGCGCGGCCCTCCGCCGCGTCGCGGGCCTCTCCACCGAGCTCGAGGACGTCACCGAAGTCGAGTACCGACAGCTCCGCCTGGAGCGCGTGGTGCTCGTCGGCGTGTGGACTTCCGGGACGGTTCACGATGCGGAGAACTCCCTCGCCGAGCTGGCCGCCCTCGCGGAGACCGCGGGTGCGCTCGTGCTCGACGGCGTCATCCAGCGTCGCGACAAGCCGGACCCGGCGACGTACATCGGCTCCGGCAAGGCCCTCGAGCTGCGCGACATCGTCCTCGAGACCGGTGCCGACACCGTCGTCTGCGACGGTGAGCTGAGCCCCGGCCAGCTGATCCACCTCGAAGACGTCGTCAAGGTCAAGGTGGTCGACAGGACCGCCCTGATCCTCGACATCTTCGCCCAGCACGCCAAGTCCCGAGAGGGCAAGGCACAGGTGGCCCTCGCGCAGATGCAGTACATGCTGCCGAGGCTCCGTGGCTGGGGTCAGTCGCTCTCCCGTCAGATGGGTGGCGGCGGCGGTGGCGGCATGGCCACCCGTGGTCCCGGTGAGACCAAGATCGAGACGGACCGGCGACGGATCCGCGAGAAGATGGCGAAGATGCGCCGGGAGATCGCGGAGATGAAGACGGGCCGCGACATCAAGCGGCAGGAGCGCCGACGCAACAAGGTGCCCTCGGTCGCGATCGCCGGTTACACGAACGCGGGCAAGTCCTCGCTGCTCAACCGCCTCACGGGCGCGGGCGTCCTGGTGGAGAACGCGCTGTTCGCCACCCTCGACCCCACCGTGCGCCGGGCCGAGACGCCGAGCGGCCGGGTCTACACCCTGGCCGACACCGTCGGGTTCGTGCGGCATCTGCCGCACCACCTCGTCGAGGCGTTCCGCTCCACCATGGAGGAGGTCGGCGACTCCGACCTGATCCTGCACGTCGTGGACGGCTCGCACCCCGTGCCGGAGGAGCAGTTGGCCGCGGTGCGCGAGGTGATCCGTGACGTGGGCGCCACCGACGTACCCGAGATCGTGGTGGTCAACAAGGCGGACGCGGCGGACCCGTTGGTCCTCCAGCGACTGCTGCGCAACGAGAAGCACGCGATCGTGGTCTCCGCGCGGACAGGTGCGGGCATCGACGAGCTGCTCGCGCTCATCGACGCCGAACTGCCGCGACCCGAGGTCGAGATCGAAGCCCTCGTTCCGTACACGCACGGCCAGCTCATCTCGCGGGCGCACGCCGAGGGCGAGGTGCTCTCCGAGGAGCACACCGCCGACGGCACGCTGCTCAAGGCGCGCGTGCACGAAGAGCTCGCCGCAGAGCTTGCTCCGTATGTGCCGGTCGCGCGCTGATCGCGGTCGTCGACACCGGTAGACAGACGGAGAGGCCCGCCCCCACTTCGGTGGGGGCGGGCC
>NZ_JBHYJI010000057.1:0-26611 GCF_042740435.1 Streptomyces sp. NPDC059002
GACGCTTCCTTTGTACTCACCCTCTCGGGCTTTCCTCCGGGCGCTTCCCTTCGGTATTTCGTGTTTCCAACCTTACCAGATCCGTTTTCCGTTCCGTTCCCGGTTCGGATTTCATTTCCGGTGGCCGTTGGAGGGCCTTTGCCTTTCGGCTGATCCGACTTTATCAGAAGTTTTTGGCCGGACTGACCGGCTCGAGATTTCCGATTGATCGGGGGTGGCTTCTTGATTAATGAAATTCAAGAAGCAGACAGATGTTAACCGCCGCCGCTGGACTTGTCCAGCTCTAGGCAACTGTTCGAATCTACCTCCCCCGTCCATCCGTGTCAACGGTTTTCTTGGGGCGAGGAGGAGACTAGCAGGTCAGAGAGGCCGTACGCACATCACGCTGCGAGGGGGACCTCGGAGCTGCGGTCGGCTCCGTCCAGGTCTCCCGTTTCACCTGCGCGTGCCGCTCTGCCGCCGAGGACATAGACGTACACAAGGAATGCCAGTTCAGCGGCGATGCCGATGCCGATGCGGGCCCAGGTCGGCAGGCCCGACGGGGTGACGAAGCCTTCGATGGCGCCGGAGACGAAGAGGACCAGGGCCAGGCCGATGGCCATGCCCAGGGCCGCTCGGCCTTCCTCGGCGAGGGCCGTGCGGCGGGTGCGTGGGCCTGGGTCGATGACGGTCCAGCCGAGGCGCAGGCCAGTGCCCGCGGCCACGAATACGGCCGTCAGTTCCAGGAGGCCGTGCGGAAGGACCAGGCCGAGGAAGGTGTCGAGACGGTCGGCCGAGGACATCAGGCCGATGCCGACCCCGAGATTCAGCATGTTCTGGAAGAGGATCCAGATGACGGGGAAGCAGAGGAAGGCGCCCAGGACGAGGCACATCGCGGCTGCCTGTGCGTTGTTCGTCCAGACCTGAGCGGCGAAGGAGGTCGCGGGGTGGCTGGAGTAGTACGTCTCGTACTGGCCGCCGGGGCGGGTGAGCTCGCGCAGTTCGCTGGGGGCGGCGATCGATGCCTGGACCTCGGGGTGCGTGGCGATCCACCAGCCGATGACGGCCGCGAGGACCGTCGACAGGAGGGCCGTGGGGACCCACCAGTGGCGGGAGCGGTAGACCGCCGCGGGGAAACCGCGGGCCAGGAAGTGGGTCACGTCGCGCCAGGAGGCGCGGCGGGTGCCCGTCACGGCGCTACGCGCGCGTGCCACCAGGTGTGTGAGGCGTCCGATGAGCTGCGGGTCGGGGGCGCTGGACTGGATCAGGGACAGATGCGTCGCGGTGCGTTGATAGAGGGTGACGAGTTCGTCGGCCTCTGCTCCGGAGAGGCGGCGTTGGCGGCGCAGCAGGACGTCCAGTCGGTCCCACTCGGCTCGGTGGGCGGACACAAAGACGTCGAGGTCCATCGGGCGGCTGCTCCTCCTACTGCGGCGCGGGGCCTCTCAGCTTGGCAGACTGGCCAGTCCTACGGCAGGGCAGGGAAGGGCGGCGGGCGTGAGTGAGCTTGTGACGGGTGAGGCGGTGGCGCTGGAGCTGCGTCCCGCGAAACTGCCGAGCCGGGCACTGGCGGTGCTGATCGACCTGGTCGTTGCATGGGCCGTCTATCTCGCGGTGACCATCGGGATCCTCGCCTCGACCGCTTCGCTGGACGACGCCGCGGCGGCCGCTGTCGCGGTCGCCACTTTCGTACTCGTTCTGGTCGGCGTGCCCATCGCGGTCGAGACGCTCAGTCATGGGCGGTCGCTGGGGAAGCTTGCGTGCGGGCTGCGGGTGGTGCGGGACGACGGGGGGCCGATCCGGTTCCGGCATGCGTTGGTGCGGGGGGCCGTCGGGGTCGTCGAGATTCTGCTGACGTTCGGGGTCGTCGCCTGCATCGCGTCGCTGGTGTCCGCGCGCGGGCGGCGGCTCGGGGATGTGTTCGCGGGAACGCTGGTCGTGCGTGAGCGGGTGCCCTCGGGGAAGGGGGCGTTCGTTCCTCCGCCGCCGCCGTGGCTTGTGGGGCAGTTCTCCGGGCTTGATCTGTCCGGGGTTCCCGAGAGTCTCTGGCTGGCGATTCGGCAGTACCTCACGCGGATGGGGCAGTTGGATCCGCAGGTGGGCTGGGCGATGGCGGAGCGGCTCGCGTCCGATCTGGTGGAGCGGACGGGGGCGCCCGCGCCGCAGGGCGTTCCTCCGGCGGCCTACTTGGCCGCTGTCGTCCATGAGCGGCAGGCCCGGGACGCGCGGCGGGCCTTCGGTGAGGCGCCGCCGTACGTCGGAGGGGCGGGTGCGTCGGCTCCCCATCCGTATCCGTCTCCGCCGCCGAACGGCTCGGTTTCGCCGTCCGTGCCTTCGGCTTGGCCTTCGCCCGCGCCTGCGTCGTCACCTTCTTTTTCGCCGGTTGCGCCCGCTGCCGCTCCGCCCGTGCCGTCGGCCTCGGCCGTGGATGCGGGCGACGACGCCACGCCTCCCGCCACGGGGTTCGCGCCACCTGCGTAGGGGCACGGGCCGGCGGGTCAGTCGAGGGCTGACGGTGGGGATTCGAGGTGTTCGAGTTCGATGCCGGGGGCCGAGAGGACGACGTCGCCGGTGATGTGGACGACGTGCTGTTCGCCGGTGTCCAGGGCTGTGACCTGGTATTCGTCCACGGTCAGCGGGCCGTTGTCAGTGGCGTGTGCTTCTCTTTTCAGCAGAGCCCAGGACTGGTCGAGGGTGCGGGGAGCCAGGACCGGGTCGGTGAAGGCGACCAGGCGGATTCGGGTCGCGGGGGAAGCCGGGGGGAGGCGCAGAAGACGGGCGATCGCGATGAGGAATGCGGGGGACGTGCCGGAGAAGGCGTGAGCGGGGGCGTTGTTCTCCGTGGCGTGTTCGCCGGTGGGGTCGGTGCGGACCCAGGTGACGCCGTTGAGGGCGGCGGCGCGCACCTGCCAGTCGGCGGCGTGGAGTTCGAGACGGATGGGGCGCCCGCGGTCGTCGAGGGCGAGGTCGACGGAGCCGACGGGGGTGCCTGAGGGGGAGGTTCGTTGGGAGACGTAGCGCCAGCCGGAGGGGCCGGGGGCGCAGTGGAAGTGTTCTTCACCGAGGGGGGTGTGATCGTGCGGATCATGGAGCGAATATCGGCCGCGGGGCATGGGTCTCGGTCCTCGGTCTTGTTCCGGGCGTGAGCTGCTGAATCTCTGACATGGGCCTGTGGCCTCTGGCCTCTGGCGTGAGCTGGTGGTCTCCGGTGTGTACCTGGGGCCTTTGATGCGGGCCCGTGGTCTCCGGTGCGCGCCTTGATCTCCGGTGCGCGCCCTTGGTCTCCGGTATACGCCTGTGTCCTCTCCGGCGTGGACCTCTGACTCCTGCCCGGGGCAGGGAGTGGCAGGTCGTGGGGCGTGCGGCGTGCCGTTCGCCCGGCTGGGTCGGCCGTGACGTCGGCATCGGAGTCGGCCGCAAAGGGGCAGGCCCCCGCCGCGGGGGCGAGGGCCTGCTGAAGTGGTACTGACCGGTGGCCAGTTGGCCGTCAGTAGCGGTAGTGGTCCGGCTTGTACGGGCCCTCGACCTCGACGCCGATGTACGAAGCCTGCTCCGGGCGGAGCGTCGTGAGCTTCACGCCGAGCGAGTCGAGGTGGAGGCGGGCGACCTTCTCGTCCAGGTGCTTGGGGAGCACGTAGACGTCAGTCGGGTACTCCTCCTGCTTGGTGAACAGCTCGATCTGGGCCAGCGTCTGGTCCGCGAACGAGTTGGACATCACGAAGGACGGGTGGCCGGTCGCGTTGCCCAGGTTCAGCAGGCGGCCCTCGGACAGCACGATGAGGACCTTGCCGTCGGGGAACGTCCAGGTGTGGACCTGCGGCTTGACCTCGTCCTTGACGATGCCCTCGATCTTCGCGAGGCCGGCCATGTCGATCTCGTTGTCGAAGTGGCCGATGTTGCCCACGATCGCCTGGTGCTTCATCTTGGCCATGTCCGAGGCCATGATGATGTCCTTGTTGCCGGTCGTGGTGACGAAGATGTCGGCCTTGTCGACGACCTCGTCGAGCGTGGTGACCTGGTAGCCGTCCATCGCCGCCTGCAGCGCGCAGATCGGGTCGATCTCGGTGACGATCACTCGGGCGCCCTGGCCGCGCAGGGACTCCGCGCAGCCCTTGCCCACGTCGCCGTAGCCGAGCACGACGGCCGTCTTGCCGCCGATGAGGACGTCGGTGGCGCGGTTGATGCCGTCGATCAGCGAGTGGCGGCAGCCGTACTTGTTGTCGAACTTCGACTTCGTGACGGCGTCGTTGACGTTGATCGCCGGGAAGAGCAGCGAGCCGTCACGGTGCATCTCGTACAGACGGTGGACGCCGGTCGTGGTCTCCTCGGTCACGCCGCGGATCTCCGAGGCGAGCTGGGTCCACTTCTGCGAGCCCTCGGTGATGGTGCGGTTGAGGAGCTGCAGGATGACGCGGTGCTCGTCGTTCTCGGCGGTGTCCACGGAGGGGACCTTGCCGGCCTTCTCGTACTCGACGCCCTTGTGGACGAGGAGGGTGGCGTCGCCGCCGTCGTCCAGGATCATGTTCGGGCCGCCGGTGGGGGTGTTCGGCCAGGTCAGCGCCTGCTCCGTGCACCACCAGTACTCCTCCAGGGTCTCGCCCTTCCAGGCGAAGACCGGGATGCCCTGGGGGTTGTCCGGCGTGCCGTTCGGACCGACCGCGATGGCCGCGGCGGCGTGGTCCTGGGTCGAGAAGATGTTGCAGGAGACCCAGCGGACCTCGGCGCCGAGGGCGACCAGGGTCTCGATGAGGACGGCGGTCTGCACGGTCATGTGCAGGGAGCCCATGATGCGGGCGCCGGCCAGCGGCTGGGAGGCGGCGAACTCCTTGCGGATCGACATCAGGCCGGGCATCTCGTGCTCGGCGAGGGTGATCTCCTTGCGGCCGAAGTCGGCGAGGGAGAGGTCGGCGACCTTGAAGTCCTTGCCGTTGATGAGAGTCATGAGTGAGCTGCTCCTCGTGGATCGATCGAGGGTGGACATGGCTGACCTGCGGCATCGGGCACAGGGGTGCACCGACGCGCGCAGCGCAGTCCGTCGGAGGCCCTCTCTCCCTCGGTCGGTCCGTGCGAGGACCGCCCGACCGCCATCAGCAGCGACGTCTGGCTCACCCACAAAGCTACACCGATTGGCCCAGCAAGCCCCAGCCCGCCTCCAGGTACGTCATCACTGGCACAGAGGCCGTCAGACCCGGACGATATGGGACCTTTGCGCTTTTGATCCTGCGCTTATGTGTTGCAGGATGCCTTGAGATCGGGAACATGTGCGCGATCTTGTTCGGCAAAAGTGTTTGGGCGTTAGGAGATCCACGTGACCAGTCCGGCCGATCCCCCGATAGGCGGGGACAGCAGCGGGCAGAAGAAGCTGAAGCTGCTCGCGGTGACCGCCTGTCCGACCGGTATCGCTCACACGTACATGGCCGCGGAGAAGCTTTCGCAGGCCGCGGAGAGCCTCGGCATCGACATGAAGGTGGAGACACAGGGCTCCATCGGGGCCGAGAACGTTCTGACTGACAACGATGTCAGAGGCGCCGACGGCATCATCATCGCAGCCGACAAGGACGTGGACCGCAGCCGGTTCGTGGGCAAGCGCGTGCTGTCCGTCGGGGTGTCCGAGGGCATCAGCCATCCGGAGCGGCTGATCGAGCAGGTGCGCAGCGCGCCCGTGCACGGCGGAGGTGGTGGCGGGGGTTCCGCCGAGCCGCTCTCCGGCGGTGGCGGGGGCAAGGAGCGGAGCGTCGCGTACAAGGCGCTGATGAACGGCGTCTCGTACATGATTCCGTTCGTGGTGGTGGGCGGTCTGCTGATCGCCATCTCGCTGGCCCTCGGCGGCGATGCCACCGCCAAGGGCTATGTCATTCCGGAAGGCACCTTCTGGGCGCACGTCAACGCCATCGGGGTCATCGGCTTCACGCTGATGGTGCCGATCCTGTCGGGATACATCGCGTACGCGATCGGTGACCGGCCCGCGCTGGTGCCCGGCATGATCGGCGGCTGGATCGCCAACACCGGTTCGCTGTACGACTCCGAGGCGGGCGCCGGCTTCATCGGGGCCATCGTGACCGGCTTCCTCGCGGGCTATCTGGTCCTGTGGATCAAGAAGGTCAAGGTCCCGAAGTTCGTCCAGCCGATCATGCCGATCATCGTGATCCCGATCGTCGCGACGAGTGCGCTCGGCCTCTTCTTCATCTACGTCATCGGCAAACCGATCGCCTGGATCTTCGAGCACCTGACCGACTGGCTCAGTGGCATGACCGGGACGAGCGCGATCCTGCTCGGCGCGATCCTGGGGCTCATGATCGCGTTCGACATGGGCGGCCCCGTCAACAAGACGGCGTTCCTGTTCGGTGCGGGGCTCATCGCGACCGGCAACCAGACCGTCATGGGCATGTGCGCCGCGGCGATTCCCGTCATGCCGCTCGGGCAGGGGCTCGCGACGCTGATCCGCCGCAGGCTCTACTCGCAGCAGGAACGCGAGACCGGTATGGCCGCGTTGTTCATGGGCTTGTTCGGCATCTCAGAAGGTGCCATCCCGTTTGCCGCCGCACGGCCCGCGCAGGTCATCCCCGCCAACATGCTGGGCGGCGCCGTCGCCGGTGCCATCGCCGGTCTGGCGAGCGTGAAGGACGCGGTGCCGCACGGTGGCCCGATCGTGGCGGTGCTCGGCGCCGTCGGTGGCGTACCGATGTTCTTCGTGGCCATCGCGATCGGTTCGGTCGTCACCGCGCTCACCACCGTGACGCTGGTCGACCTCAGCGAGCGCAAGCGGCGCGGCGCCCCGCTGGTCGAGGTGCCGGGCGGGCCCGAGCCGGTGCTCGCCGGGGTCGGGGCGGCCGCGGGTGGTGCGGCGGTCGCGGCGGACGGTCTCCAGAAGGCCACGGGTCCGGCGGCCCCGGCCCCGGCGCCCTCCCCCGAGCCGGCGCCGGAGCCCGCCGACGAGGTCCTCTCCGGCTATCTCACGGAGCAGACCGTCAAGGTGCGGCTCGCGGCGCAGGACAAGGAGGCGGCGATCCGCGAGATGGCCGCGCTGCTCGCCACCACCGGCAAGGTCAAGGACGTCGAGGAGCTGGTGCAGACCGCGCTGCGGCGCGAGGCGCAGGGCACCACGGGGCTCGGCGAGGAGATCGCCATCCCGCACGCCAAGACCGATGCCGTGGCCTCGCCGGTCGTCGGGTTCGCGCGGTCGGCGGAGGGCATCGAGTGGGGCGCGCTCGACGGCACGAAGGCCAAGCTGATCTTCATGATCTCGGTGCCGGAGGCGGCCGCGGGGGACGAGCATCTGCGGATTCTCGCCCTGCTGTCGCGGAAGTTGATGGACACGGGCTTCCGTGAGCGGCTCGAGGCGGCGCCGGACGACGCCGCGATCCTCGACGTACTGCGTGAGGTCCGGTAGGTCCGCCCGTCCCTTCGCGTAACGCAGATGGGGCCCGCACCAGACCGGTGCGGGCCCCATCGACGTACGTACGAAGAAGGCTCAGTGTCCGCCGGGCGCCTTCGCCGGGTTGGTGCCCTGGGCGGCGGCCGACTCGCTGAAGATGTCCGGCTCGAGGTAGATCACGCGGGCGATCGGGACCTCGGCGCGAATGCGCTCCTCCGCGGCGTTGATCGCGGCGGCGACCTCCGCGGCCGTGTCGTCGTGCTGGACGGCGACCTTGGCGGCGACGAGCAGTTCCTCGGGGCCGAGGTGGAGCGTGCGCATGTGGATGACCTTGGTGACCGTGTCGCCGTCGACCAGGGCCTTCTCGATCTTGGCGACTTCCTCGGTGCCCGCGGCCTCGCCGAGCAGCAGGGACTTGGTCTCCGCGGCGAGGACGATCGCGATGAGGATGAGCAGGATGCCGATGCAGAGCGTGCCGATGCCGTCCCAGACGCCGTCGCCGGTGGCGAGGGCGAGGCCGACGCCGCCGAGGGCGAGGATCAGGCCGACGAGCGCGCCGAGGTCCTCCAGGAGGACGACCGGCAGCTCGGGGGCCTTGGCGCGGCGGACGAACTCCTTCCAGGAGAGGTTGCCGCGCAGCGGGTTGGACTCCTTGATGGCGGTCCGGAAGGAGAAGCTCTCCGCGATGATCGCGAACACCAGGACCCCGACGGGCCAGTACCAGTGCTCCAGCTCGTGCGGGTGCTTGATCTTCTCGTAGCCCTCGTAGATCGCGAACATGCCGCCGACCGAGAAGAGGACGATCGAGACGAGGAAGGCGTAGATGTAGCGCTCGCGGCCGTAGCCGAAGGGGTGTTGCGGGGTCGCCTCGCGCTGGGCCTTCTTGCCGCCGAGGAGCAGCAGGCCCTGGTTGCCGGAGTCGGCGAGCGAGTGGACGCTCTCGGCGAGCATCGACGACGAGCCGCTGAAGATGAACGCGACGAACTTCGCCACCGCGATCGCGAGATTCGCGGCGAGTGCCGCGACAATCGCCTTTGTTCCGCCTGACGCGCTCATAAGTGCAGGGTGTCCCTTCGCTTTCGTACGTATCGACCACGCTGCCGGGGCGGCTCTTTGCCCGCCCTTGGCGGTGGGTCATTGTTGCAGCACGAGGGGGCGTGGGGACGTCAGGCCACCACAGTGGCACGGAAAACCGTGCCGACTCCGGACACTTCGGCCTTTTCGCCTGCGGGCACGAAGGCGGACTGTCCGGGCGTGAGCGCCAGTTCGCCCGCGTGGACCGAGCCCGCCGTGCAGAGCAGGATCTGCGGGGTGGCGGCGGTGAGGTCGTGCGGGGCGGCGCCCTCGGGGAGTACGAAGCGGGAGAGCCGGAACTCGTCGATCGGGGTGTCGTAGACCTCTTCGCCGTCGGACGAGGCCTCGGGGCGCAGGACGCCGGGGTCGGTGGCCTCGAAGCGGACGATGCGCAGGAGTTCGGGTACGTCGACGTGCTTGGGGGTCAGGCCGCAGCGCAGGACGTTGTCCGAGTTGGCCATGATCTCGACGCCGAGGCCGTCGAGGTAGGCGTGCGGGACGCCCGCGCCGAGGAACAGGGCCTCCCCCGGCTGCAGTTGGACGTGGTTGAGGAGCATCGCCGCGATGACGCCCGGGTCGCCGGGGTAGTGGTGGGCGATTCCGGCGTACGGCTCGTAGACACCGCCGAGGCGCTGGGCGGCGGCCGTGACCTCGCCGACCGTCTCGGCCATCTGCTCGGGGTCGGCGGTCAGGACGGCCGTCAGGACCTCGCGCAGCGCGGCCTCTTCGGGGTGGGCGCGCAGCAGGTCGGCGTACGGCTTGAGGGAGTCGACACCGAGGCCTTCGAGGAGGGCGGCGGTCTCGGCGGGGTCGCGGAAGCCGCAGAGGCCGTCGAACGGCGTGAGCGCGCAGATCAGTTCGGGCTTGTGGTTGGCGTCCTTGTAGTTGCGGTGCGGGGCGTCGATCGGGACGCCCCGGCGCTCCTCCGCCGCGTAACCCTCCTTGGCCTGGGCGAGGTTGGGGTGCACCTGGAGGGAGAGCGGGGCGCCCGCGGCGAGGATCTTCAGGAGGAAGGGCAGGCGCGGTCCGAACTTGGCGACCGCTTCCTTGCCGAGTTCGTGCTCCGGGTCCGCGTCGATGACCTCGTTGAGCGCGCCGCGCCCGGTGCGCGAGGGCGCGCCCGGGTGGGCCCCCATCCACATCTCGGCCTGCGGCTCACCACTCGGCTCGGCGCCGATGAGCTCCGCGATGGCGGTGGTCGAACCCCAGGCGTAGGGGCGGATGGTGTTGGTGAGGCGGTCCACGGAGGGGGTCTCCCTTACTACGTACGCGAATGCTGGACTGCGATCGGGACGGGTTCGGTCACGATCGGTACGGCCATGACCGGTGTGCGGTCATGATCGGTCCCCCGAGGCGAGCGCCAGGTAAACGGCGGCGAAATCAGTGACGGCGATCAGCTCGGCGAGTGCTTCGAGACCGTCGCCGCTCTCCGGCTCCAGTTCGCTGAGCGCGACGTCGTGGCTGTGGGCGAGTTCGCGGGCGGCGGGCGCCGCGGTGAGCCCTCCGGCGTCGGCGGGCCGGTCGCGGAGCAGCACCACGCGCGCGCGAAGAGCCGCCGGGTCGTCGACGCGGTCGCGGAAGAAGTCGTCGGTGTCGGTGCCGCCCGCCGGATTCCCGGCGAGCAGGGCGCCGTGCGCGGGCAGCGCCTCGGGCAGCTCGGCGGCGAGCGCGGCATGCCCGGCGAGCTCGGCGAGCACGGCGGCGAAGCGACGGCCCGCGGCCCCCGCCGACTGGCCCTCGGTCCAGATGAGCGGCAGCGCTTCGGCGAGCTCGGCGGCGAGCGTCTTGGCGGGGTTGCTGTACGTCGTGATGGCCGGACCGCAGCGTTCCGCGACGGCGTCGAGCCGGTCGGCGACCTTCTGCAGGGCGTCGACCGGGGCGGCGATCAGGCCGGTGCGGTCGAGGAGCACGAGCAGCGGGACGAGCAGCGCCCACAGGGTGCCGGGGGTGCCGGAGGCCGCCTCGTCCTCCACGCGGCGTGCCTCGTACGAGGCGGTGAGCCGGGTGGTCTCGTCGTGCGCGCCCTCGTAGGCGCCGTACGGCGAGGTGGCCATCGGGACGGTCAGGCCGTGGCTGCCCTCCACGCCCTGGGCCAGCGGCGAGCGGGCGGGCGCGACCGCGACGACCGTGCAGCCGCGGCGGTAGGCCTGCTCGGCGAGGAGCGAGAGACCCGGTTCCGAGCCGTCGGGGGTGGCGATGAGCAGCAGGTCGACGGGGCCCACCCAGCCGGGCAGCGCCCAGCGCAGGGCGCCCGCCGCGGGGGCGACGCCCGTCGGGGTCAGCCGGACGACGGGGCAGCCGCCGCCCGCGAGGCCGCCGACGAGGTCGGCGACACAGCCCGCCGCGGTGCCCGGGCCCGCGACCAGGATGGCGCGGGGGCGGCCGTCGGGCTTGAGGTCGGTGAGCCCTGCCTCGGCGGCGTGCCGGACCGCCGTGCGGACGCGGGCGCCTGCCTCGGCGGCGGCGCGCAGCAGACCGCGGCGATCCGCGCGGGCGAGCGCCTCGGGGGCGTCAAGGAGTGACTCGTCGAGCATGGGGCCTCCGATCGCCGTGCGCGGCTTGCTGCCTGTGCTGGTCGTACGCCGTCCCGCGCCGGTCGCACACCGTGGCGTGCTGTCGGGCGGGGCGGCGGGCGCCGCGCCGTTATGCCGGGCGGCGGGCCTCGTCGACCAGGAGCACGGGGATGCCGTCGCGGACCGGGTAGGCGAGACCGCATTCCTTGGCGTCCGCCGTGCAGATCAGCTCGGTGTCCGTCTCCTTGAGGGCGGCGTGACAGGCCGGGCAGGCGAGGATCTCCAGGAGGCCGGCTTCGAGCGGCATGGGGTGGGTCCCTTCGAGCTGAATGGGTGGGGTTCTCATTGGGGTTCTCACGCTGCCGCGGGGCGGGATTCCGGGCGGAATCCGTGCTGGGGCGGCGCGGTATGCGGCCTGGTCAGCCTACCTCCGCACGGGGCGCGGCGCGGGGGTGCGGAGGGGGTCGGGCCCTTTGGCCGCGGGCGGACCGACTCAGGTCCACCGGCAGCACGGGCAGGCCGACCCAGGTCGCCCCGCCCGCACCGGTGCCGACGTCAGCCGCGGATGATCGCCAGTGCCTCGTCCCGCACCTTGGCCATGGTCGTCTCGTCCCGCGCCTCCACGTTCAGGCGCAGCAGGGGCTCCGTGTTGGACGCGCGTACGTTGAACCACCAGTCGGCGGCGGTCACGGTGAGGCCGTCGAGCTCGTCGAGGGTCACGCCCTCCTGGCCGTCGTACGCCGTCTTGATCGCGGCGAGGCGCGCGGTCTGGTCGTCGACCGTGGAGTTGATCTCTCCGGAGCCCGCGTACCTGTCGTACTGCGCGACGAGCGCGGACAGCGGGCCCTCCTGGCCGCCGAGGGCCGCGAGGACGTGGAGCGCGGCGAGCATGCCCGTGTCCGCGTTCCAGAAGTCCTTGAAGTAGTAGTGCGCGGAGTGCTCGCCGCCGAAGATCGCGCCGGTCTTGGCCATCTCCTCCTTGATGAAGGAGTGGCCCACGCGCGTGCGCACGGGCGTGCCGCCGTTCTCCTTCACGACCTCCGGGACCGACCAGGAGGTGATGAGGTTGTGGATGACGGTGCCCTTGCCGCCGTGCTTGGCCAGTTCGCGGGATGCGACCAGGGCGGTGATGGCCGACGGGGAGACTGGGCCGCCGTTCTCGTCGACCACGAAGCAGCGGTCCGCGTCGCCGTCGAAGGCGATGCCGAGGTCGGCGCCCTCCTCGCGCACCCGCTTCTGCAGGTCCACGATGTTCGCCGGGTCCAGCGGGTTGGCCTCGTGGTTCGGGAAGGTGCCGTCCAGCTCGAAGTACATCGGGACGAGGTCGAGGGGCAGTCCCTCGAAGACGGTGGGGACGGTGTGCCCGCCCATGCCGTTGCCCGCGTCGACGACGACCTTGAGGGGGCGGATGGCGGTGAGGTCGACCAGGCCGCGCAGGTGCGCCGCGTAGTCGGTGAGGGTGTCGCTCTGGGTGAGCGTGCCCGGGGTCGCCGCGCTCTCGGGGGCGCCGGACTCGCTCCAGCCCTCCACCAGGGCGCGGATCTCCGCGAGGCCGGTGTCCTGGCCGACCGGGGCGGCGCCCGCGCGGCACATCTTGATGCCGTTGTACTGGGCGGGGTTGTGCGAGGCCGTGAACATCGCGCCCGGCAGGTTCAGCGCGCCCGACGCGTAGTACAGCTGGTCCGTCGAGCAGAGGCCGATCTCCGTGACGTCGACGCCGCGCGCGGCCGCACCGCGCGCGAAGGCCCGCGAGAGGCCGGGCGACGAGGGGCGCATGTCGTGCCCGACGACGATCGCGTCCGCCGCCGTGATCTGCGCGAAGGCCGCCCCGAACAGCTCGGCGAGCGACTCGTCCCACTGGTCCGGGACCACCCCGCGGACGTCGTACGCCTTCACGATCTGGGACAGATCAGCAGTCACGGCCAACCCTCTCTACGGTTCTGCTAGCTCAGCGAGTACGGAGAGTTCTCCCCGGTCACCACAAAACTACCTGTTGCGGCCGACAGCGGGCCGAGCCTCCCTGGAAGCGGTCTCACGGCAGCATCCAGCCGAGCACCGCCGTGCTCTGGGCCACCACGATCAGGCACATCACCAGGAGCAGTCCGAAGCTCCACGGCAGCACCTTGCGCAGCAGATCGCCCTCTTTGCCGGCGAGCCCGACGGCGGCGCACGCGATCGTCAGGTTCTGCGGGGAGATCATCTTGCCGAGTACGCCGCCGGAGCTGTTGGCCGCAGCGAGGAGTTCCGGAGAGAGCCCGGACTCCTTGGCCGCGGTCACCTGGAGGGCGCCGAACAGCGCGTTGGCGGAGGTGTCGGAGCCGGAGACCGCGACGCCGAACCAGCCGAGCACCGGTGACAAGAAGGCGAGGCCCGCACCGGCGGCCGCTACGTAGTGCCCGATCGTGGCGGCCTGCCCGGAGAGGTTCATGACGTACGCGAGGGCCAGGACGGAGGTCACGGTGAGGATCGCGAAGCGCAACTCGTGGACGGTGGCGGCCCATTCGCGTACCGCCACGCGCGCGTGCACCCCGATGACCGCGGCCGTGCCCACCCCGGCGAGCAGCACCAGCGTGCCGCCCGTCGCCACGAGCGGCAGCGAGAAGACATTGCCGCCGACCGGCTCCCCCGAGGGGTTGCCGACGTCGAGGAAGGGCCAGTCGAAGGTGCGGGTCGCCTTCGCGAGGA
The DNA here is from genome assembly GCF_042740435.1 of Streptomyces sp. NPDC059002. NCBI lineage: Bacteria > Bacillati > Actinomycetota > Actinomycetes > Kitasatosporales > Streptomycetaceae > Streptomyces > Streptomyces sp. NPDC059002. The sequence continues at coordinate 13,627 of NZ_JBHYJI010000057.1, forward strand.
AGTCCTTGACGGCGGGGATCTGGGCGAGGGAGAAGATGGCGACGATCAGGGCGTACGGGGCGTAGGCGCGCAGCACTTCGGGGCGCGGGTCGTCGTGGTCGAGGTCTTCGCTGCGTACGCCGGTGAGGACCGCGGCGCGGACGGGCTCGGCGGCCGGTCTGCGCGCGGCGGGCACCGCCACCAGAGCGCCCGCGCCCGCCAGGGCCGCCCCGATGTCGGCGAGTTGCGCGGAGACGTAGTTGGAGGCCGCGAACTGGGCGGCGGCGAAGGCGAGTCCGCAGGCCAGGGCGGGCACCCAGGTCTCGCGGAGCCCGCGCCGCCCGTCGACGAGGGCCACCAGGAGCAGCGGCACGACGAGCGCGAGCAGCGGCGTCTGGCGGCCGACGACCGTGGCGACGGTGTCCAGCGGAAGGCCCGTCACCTGGGCCAGCGTGACGACCGGGGTGCCCATGGCCCCGAAGGCCACGGGCGCGGTGTTGGCGACGAGGGCGACGACGGCTGCGCGCACCGGGTCGAAGCCGAGGGCGACGAGCATCACCGAGCAGATCGCGACGGGCGCCCCGAATCCGGCGAGCGCCTCCAGGAGTGCCCCGAAGCAGAAGGCCACGACGAGCGCCTGGATGCGGGGGTCGTCGGAGAGCCGTCCGAAGGAGCGGCGCAGGATGTCGAAGTGCCGGGTGCGGACCGTCATCCGGTACACCCACAGGGCGTTGACGACGATCCACAGGATGGGGAAGAGGCCGAAGAGGGCCCCTTGTGCGGCGCTGGACGCGGTCTGGCCGAGCGGCATGTCGTAGGCGAGCCAGGCGACGAGGACGGCGACCGCGAGCCCGATGAGCCCGGCCCGGTGGGCCTTCATGCGGGCGGCGCCGAGCAGGACGAGGACGGTCAGGAGGGGCAGGGTCGCGACGAGTGCGGACAGGCCGAGCGAGTCGGCCACGGGCTCCAGTTGCTGCACGAACACAGGGACGCCTCCCGAGCTGTGGGGTGGCGAAATCGTCGTGGCCTGATCAAACAGGCGTCAACGTGCGGGACGGAGAAGATCCAGTGAAGGCCGGTCGGGGAGCCTGCCGGGATTCCGCTTCCGGAGAGACTGCCGCGGTTCCTTTTCCGGAGAGACTGCCGGGATCTCGTTTCCGAAGAGACTGCCGGAGCTTCGGTCAGGTCAGGACTCGGGTGAGCGCAGCACCCGCAGATGGCCGCGGCGTGCGACCTCCATCGGGTCCGCCGTCCGCGCTCCGCCGCCGGCCGCCTCGGCCGCGCGCTCCTGCGGGCGGGCCGCCTCGCGCACGGCGTTGGCGAGCGCTTCGAGGTCGTCGCCGCTGGGGCGGGCCGGTCCCGACGCGTCCGCGAGCCGGACGACCTCCCAGCCGCGGGGCGCGGTGAGGCGCTCGGAGTGCTCGGCGCACAGGTCGTAGCAGTGGGGTTCGGCGTAGGTGGCGAGGGGGCCGAGGACCGCGGTCGAGTCGGCGTAGACGTACGTCAGCGTCGCGACGGCGGGACGGCCGCAAGCGGTGCGCGAACAGCGACGTACAGGGCTCACGACGTTGGACGGTACCGCACTCTTGAGCGGGCCGCGACGACTCTCCACGAGCTCACCCCACCGTGTCGTGCCGTGGCCCGCGCTGCGAAGTGCCGCGCAGCCGCCTCGTTGACCTGCGGAGACGCCAGTGGCCACGGAGGCGGGCGGTATTGAATCCGGTCACCACATGGCGTGAATCACGTCATTTGTCGCGAGGTCGACGGTCCTGGAGAGATATGGAAACGAGCCCAAGCTTGGCCGGAATGGTCAGGAAGCGACATGCCGTGCACCGAGCGGAAAGGGCGATCTCGGGGACTACCCTTCATCAGTGATGGACGACCCCGTGCAGCCCCGCTCAGCAGACCCGAGGCCCCGCCGCCGCGACCGCCACGGCCGGGGCATGCGCGGCCCCGTCGCGCCGCCCCAGGTGCCGCTCTCGGCCAGCCGCGCCGAGGCCTTCACCGACCTCGTGCAGGACTCCGTGGAGCGGCTCGAGCGGCGCTGGCCGCAGCTCGCGGAGATCGACTTCCTGGTGCTCGAGGTGCCGCCCCTGGGCGGTTCCGACGGGGCCGACGGGGAGTGGCGCGACGAGGTGGTGCCGTTGGGCGGCACGATCTCGGCGGCCGATGACCGGCCCGCCCGCGTCGTGATCTACCGCCGCCCGGTGGAGATCCGCACCAAGGGACGCGACGAACGCGCCGCCCTCGTGCACGAGGTGGTCGTCGAGCAGGTCGCCGAACTGCTCGGCCTGTCCCCGGAGTCGGTGGACCCGCGCTACGGCGACGAGGAGTAGCCTCCGCCGTCCCGCGCGCGGGGACCCCATTTCTGAGGTGCCGTCATTTTCGCGGCACCCTCATGCCTACGGCACTCTCACGTCTACGGCACCCCTCATGTCTGCGACGACATCACTTCTGCAGCACTGACAGGTCCCGCTCCGCCTCCGGCACCGCGACCGTCCCCCGGTCGTCCGGCAGCGTCTGCACGGTGAACATCGGGATGCCGTCCTGCGGGCGCTCCAGCATGCGCGATCCGTAGACCTCGCCGCCCGACACCGACTCCACGGTGAGGGCGTACGCCCCCTTGAGTCCGTCCGGCACCGGCGGGTGCGGGACCGCGAGGGTCGTGCCGCCCTTGACCGTGTACGTCTTCGAGGCCGACGAGCCGCCTTCGGTGCCCGCCGACGCCGTGATCTTCACCTTCGCCGACTTGCCCGGGGCCACCAGGGAGAGCGTGGAGCCCTTGGCGCGGTTGTCGGCGACCGTCGCGCGCGTGCCGATCGCGTTCGTTGCCGGGATGAACGCCGTCTCCTGCTTGCTGCCCTTGCCGCGCGTGACGCGCAGCGCCGCCACCACCGGCACCGAGGTGTCCGTCGGCGTCAGGAGCAGCGAACCCGCCTCGCCCTTGGTGAGGTCGCCGAGGTCGACGGCGGCCGTCATGCCCGCCTTCACGTGCAGGTTCTCGTGGCCCGCCGGGGTGATCGTGCCGTTCGGCGAGGCCAGTTCGACCTTCAGGTCCGCGTCGTCGGAGCCGGGCGCGAGGGCGACCAGGCGCACCGACGTGGCGTCCTTGGGGATGCCGGGCAGCACCAGGCTGCCTGCCGGGTCGGACGACGGGGGCAGCCAGTCGCCGCCGAGCTTCTCGTCGGAGGACTGCACGGCGGCCGCGACCCGGCCGCTGCGCGCCGTCACATGCATCGTGAGGTTCGTGTACGGCTTGCCGACGAGCGTGGACAGGAGCACCGGGACGCTGGAGTGCGGCTGGACCTGGATCGCCTCGCCCACCTCGGCCTTGACGACGCCGTCGGGGCCGTAGAGCTGGACGTCGACGACGGCCGCCGAGTCGTCGGGGTTCGTCAGGTGGATGTAGTCGCTGCGGTCCTTGGCGGTGCTCACGCCCGGGAACCAGAAGTCCGTGTCGGGCGCCGTGCAGTTGGTGCCCTGCACACCGCGGCCGCTGCCCGCCGCGTACGTCGTGGTCTGCTGCACGGTCCAGCCGGGGGCGAGGCCGCCGTCCGCGGTGCCGATGAGCGCGGGCGACTCGGCGCCCGACTCCTCACCCGCCACCGGCTCGCCCGGCGCCTTCTGCGTCAGGAACGGCTTGGCGTTCTTCTTGTCCTGCGTCTTGGCCACGTCCGTCAACGCCCTGCTCACGGGCAGCAGTTCCGCCTCGCCCTTGCCCTCGGCGCCGCTCGACTTGGGGGTGAAGGCGGTGTACGAGGTCTCGGCGAGGTCGGAGGCGCTGGGCACCGGGCACAGCAGGCTGGTGCGCTCGACGGGCAGCCGCGCCGCGGACTTCGCTCCGTCGTCGCCCGTGCCGTCCGGGCCGCTGGACATGGCGTACCCGGTGACGGCGCCGAGCGCGACGACCACGGCGATCAGGGACTGGGTGGTGCGGTTCACTGCTGGCTCCCGTCGGGGCGCTCACTGTCGGTGCCGTGCGGCGGCTGCGGGGGCAGCGGCGGCATCGGGGGCTGCTGCTGGCCGTACGCGGCGTCGTAGGACTGCCCGTACTGCTGATCGCCGCCTCCGTAGGCACCGCCCGCCCCTCCGTAGGAGGCGTACGGGTCGTACTGGCCGCCCTGGTGGGCGTCCGCCGGATACGACGGCTGCTCGTACGTCCCGGCCGGATACTGCCCGCCCTGGTACTGCTGCTCGCCTCCGTACGTGCCGTGCTCGGCGCCCGCGTGTGCCGGGGCCTCCCACTCCTCGTACGACTGCTGCTGCGGGACCGCGGCAAGGGCCTCCTCCGAAGGAGGAGGCGGTACGTCCTGGCCCGCCTCCTGCGCGGCCTGCTCGCTCTGTGCCCGCAGCCTGCGCGCCCTGCGGCCCTCGCCGTCGACGGCCTGGGCCGGGACGACGGGCTCTTCGGGCAGGTCGTCGTCGACGTCGCGACGGCGTCCCGGCAGGGCGAGCACCACCAGGACGACGGCGAGCGCGCCCTGTGCCCACAGCCAGCCCGTGTGGCTCACCGGGGTCTCGAAGGTGACGTCGAGGCGGCCGCCCGCGCCGGGCAGTTCGAAGCCCTGCGCCCAGCCGTCCACGGTGACCCGGTCGAGCGGGCGGCCGTCCAGGGTGGCCGTCCAGCCGGGGTCGGCGGAGTCGGCGAGCCGCAGGACGCGGCCCTGGTCGCCGGAGGGGATCTTCGTGTGCAGTTCGACCGGGCCCGCGGCGACCGGCTCCGGGTCGCCGGACTTCGGGACGACGGCGGCGCGGGAGACCTGCCGGTCCACGCGCCACAGGGCGCTGCCGTCCTCCTGGCTGAGCCGGGTCAGCCCTGGCGTCGCGTCCAGGGTGCGGCTCATCTGGCGGGGCGCTCCGTCGCGTACGAGGACGTAGCGGACCGCGAAGCCGCCGAGCTGGTCGGCCTGGTCGGCGCCGGAGCCCGCGATGAGGCGGGCGACGATCTTGTCGAGCTTGTCGTCCGTGGCGGCGGCCGCGGCGAGTTCGGCGTCACCGAGGCGTGCGCCCGAGCCCCGTACGAGCGAGTACGAGACCTTGGCGGCCGACTCGCTGTCCAGGACGAGGGTGCGGGCCTGGTCCTCGGTGCCGCTCTCCTCGGCGACGAACGCGGGCACCTGCACCGGATCGCGCCGCTCCAGGGGGCCGTCGGCGCCGCGGATCATCCACCCGGCGGCGACGAGCAGCGGCCCGGCGGCCGCCGCGAACGCGATGAGCGCCGCGACCGGCTGACGCCAGCCGAAGCTCTGCTCGGCGACACGCGCGCGTGCCCCGTCGGCGCCGAGCGCGGCCGCCGCGAGGAGCGCGATGCCGTATCCGAGGGTGGCGGGTCCGGCCCAGGCCGAGCCGTTCGACAGGACGGCGAAGACCAGCGAGACCAGGGCGACGGCCCAGGCGGTGCGGACGGCGAGCTGTCGCTCGCCGCGCAGCAGGGCGCCGAGTGCGGCGAGCACGATGCCGATGAGCAGCAGCCCGGCCACGGTGCCGGGGCCGCCGGGGCTGCCGCCGAGCAGGTCGAGTGCGGACGCGGAGCCGCTGCCGAACTCCAGGCCCGCTTCCTGGAAGAAGCCGAAGGGCAGCAGCGAGAGGGACCACGGCGCGAGCACGAGCAGCGGGGTGCCGAGCGCGGCGAGGAAGCGCAGCCCGTAGGCCGTGATGTCGGCGTGGCGCAGCACGAGGAGGCCGAGGCCGAGCACCAGGGCGATCGGCCAGACGATCGGCGTGAAGGCCGTGGCGATGGTCAGCAGCAGTGCGTACGCCCAGGTGGCGCGCCAGGTGCCGCGCGTGCCCTCCGTGGCCGCCAGGCCGCTGGCCGCGATGCCCGCGCGCGCGATGAGCGGCAGCAGGACGGCGAGGACGGCGGTGCCGATACGGCCGCCCGCGAGCGCGCCGGTGGCGGCGGGCAGGAAGGCGTACGCGACCGAGGCCCAGGCCCGCAGCAGCCGTGACTGGACGAGCGGGCGGGACGCGAAGTACGCGGCGAACCCGGCGAGCGGCACGGAGCCGACGAGCAGCACGGTGACCGCGAGCCCGGTGGAGCCGAACAGGAGCGTGGACAGGCCCGCGACGAGCGCGATGTAGGGCGGCGCCGCCTGGGTGCCGCCGGTGCCCACGGGGTGCCAGCCGTCCAGGTAGCGCGCCCACAGGTCCGAGGAGTCGGCGGGTGCGGGCAGCAGCGCGCCGCCCGCGAGCGCACCGCTGCCGAGCAGGGCGCGGCAGGCGATGAGCGAGACGAAGAGCAGCACTACGAAGAGCATCGGTCCGGGCTTGCGGGCGATGCGCTTGAGCCGGGCGAACTGCTCGATCTGCAGGAAGTCCGCGTCGTCGCCGCCCGGCCCCGATTCGACGGCGCCGTGCCGTCCGGCGCCCGAGGGGGCCTCCGGGTCGGAGCGGCCGACGAGGCTGCCCGCCGCCTGTTCGACGGTGGCGCGCACAGTGGCGCCCGGCGGCGGGAACAGCGGCCGCATCTCGCCCGCGTCGACGGCCGGCTTGCCGCGCGTTTTACGGGCGCCGAGGATCCGCCCCGGCCGCAGCAGCGTGGCGAGGAGACCGGCGATCTCGTCGAGAGCCTGTCCCGGTGCCTTGCCGACGAGATACGCGACGGTGCGCAGGAGCGTGCCGACCACGAGCCGGACGAGGACCCAGGGCAGCACGGCCGTACGGGCGTTGACGAGCAGGGTGTACGCGGCGCCCGCCTTGTCGACGCGGTGCGGCGACGTCGCCGTACGGCCGACGCAGTCGACGGTGCGGCGCTCGCGCGAGGACGCCTCGGCGTGCCGCACGACGGCGTCGGGGGCGACGAGGACGCGGTGCCCCGCGGCGTGCGCGCGCCAGCACAGGTCGACGTCGTCGCGCATCAGCGGCAGGCGCCGGTCGAAGCCGCCGAGCTGTTCGTAGACGTCGCGCCTGATCAGCATTCCGGCGGTGGACACGGAGAGCACGGGGCGTACGTGGTCGTGCTGGCCCTGGTCCTGTTCGCGCCGGTCGAGGCCGGTCCAGCGGCGGCCGCTGTGGGCGATGGAGACGCCGACTTCGAGGAGCTGCCTGCGGTCGTACCAGCCGCGGAGCTTGGGGCCCACGACGGCGACGTCGTTGCCGAGTTCGTGTTCGTTCTCGACGACGCGGAGCAGTTCGGCGAGGGCGTCCGGCTCGGGCGCGCAGTCGTCGTGCAGCAGCCAGAGCCACTGCACGGGCTCGCCGTGCGGCAGCTCCGGCATGTCGTACGCGTCGTCGCGCCAGGACCGGCTCACCGGGTCCCAGCCGCTGGGGCGCTTCAGATACGGCAGCTCTTCGGGGGTCAGCACCCCGGCGGTGCGGGCGGCCTCGTCGACGGCGGTGCCGAAGCCGGAGCGGCGTGCGAGGTGCAGCACGCGGTCGGCGCCGAGTGCCTCGGTGACCAGGCGGGCGGAGTCGTCCGCGCTGCCGGTGTCCGCGGCCACCGCGTTCTGCACGGGCCGCTCCTGGCCGAGCAGCCCGGCCAGGGCGTCGGGCAGCCAGCGGGCGCCGTCGTGGGAGACGAGGACGGCGGTCACGACGTGCCGCGGGAACTCAGGGGCGGCAGCGTCGTGGTGGGCTGCCGAATGGCTGTGCACGGACATCGAGGTACGGGCCCCGGTTCGATGGACTGCGGTGGACGCCTGCGCCCTGCGGGGGCGCTGGGGTGTCTCGGACGGGGCCCCACACTAACGGCTGGCACCAGGACGGCCCGCCGCCTGTGGATAACCCACGGGTGACGGGCCGTTCGTTGCGCATTGATTGAGGGAGGTGTGTGCCGAATTGGCCGGGCGGCACGCGTCGTCGGGGGCCGGTCTGTTCACATGCTTCCTTGACCTACGCGCGCGTGGAGCGTGCGCGGGCGCGTCCGCGTCAGACCGCTGCCTTCTTGAGGCGGCGTCGTTCACGTTCCGACAGGCCGCCCCAGATGCCGAAGCGTTCGTCGTTGGCGAGTGCGTATTCGAGGCATTCGGAGCGGACTTCACAGGCGAGGCAGACCTTCTTGGCCTCGCGCGTGGAGCCGCCCTTCTCGGGGAAGAAGGACTCGGGATCGGTCTGGGCGCACAGCGCGCGCTCCTGCCAGCCGAGTTCCTCGTCCGCGTCCTCGACCAGCAGTTCCTGAACCAGCTCGGTCATGTGCGCCCCTCGTCTGTCTGTGCGTCCCCGTCGTGCTTGCCGTTACCGATTTCGGCTGAACGACACGAGTGAAATTACAAGTGTGCCGATCCGGGCCAGTCAAGCCGAGATCTGCTATTGGGCCCCTTATTCACTCTGCGGAACCAAGGCTATGCGGAAAGTGTTCAAATCGGCATAAACCCTGACACTTGCCAGCGGCCCATCCGGCACCGCCTTCCAGCGGGCCCCAAGAGGTCCCAAGAGGTCCCACAAAAGAGGACGTCGATGTTTGAGTGCCGGTTGCTGCGCCATGTGTCCCCTGCGGCGAGTGCACAAACCTTTCGCCTGAGAGAACAACCGGATGAGGTGAAACATATCCCACATTGCGGACATCGAGTTGACACCGAAGGTGTGAGCCGGTGTCCTGGTGGGCATGCTCGCGAACCTGGCTCTTTCGATGACCCGCACCAGCGGGTCCATCGGTGCTGCCCACGCGCGCTGTTGCTGTTCCTGCTCCAGCTGTTGAGTCCCTCCAGCTGTTGAGCCGCTTCTCCCGCTCCACATCTCCCGCTCTTCACGCCTCTCCCTGCGCTCCACCTTCCTTCGCGACACCCCAGCACTCACACGTTGAGGAACCACCGCACGATGAACAGCGACAGCGACCTCCAGATCGCCGGCGACATCCTCGAAGTCCCGCACCTCCTGCAGCCCGCCCGCGAGCACCCCGCCACCGTGGCCGAGTTCGTCGGCCTCGCCCGCACCATCGCCGCCGACCGCTCCCAGTGGGCACACCTCGTCCAGTACGACGCCACCAGCCGCTGGTACCACCGCCTCAAGACCGGGCCCGGCTACGAGGTGTGGCTGCTCTCCTGGGTGCCCGGACAGGGCAGCGGCCTGCACGACCACGGGCGCTCGTCCGGCGTACTCACCCTTCTGGAGGGCGAGTTGACGGAGCGCACCGAGCGGGGCACGCGGGCGCTCGGTGCGGGCGCGCAGCGCGTCTTCGCGCCGGGGTACGTCCACGAGGTCGTCAACGACTCCCTCGAACCGGCCGTCAGCCTGCACATCTACTACCCCGGCCTGACCGAGATGCCGATGCACGCCGCCCAGTGCGCCGCCGCCGTCGCGCCGGACGCCGCGGAGGATGTCGTAACCGCCTGACAGACTGTCGTACCCGCCTGACATGCTGGGCACATGCGCATTGTGGTTCTGGCCGGCGGCATCGGTGGTGCCCGATTCCTTCGCGGGCTCAAGAAGGCCGCGCCCGACGCGGACATCACGGTCATCGGCAACACCGGTGACGACATTCACCTGTTCGGGCTGAAGGTCTGCCCCGACCTGGACACCGTGATGTACACGCTCGGCGGCGGCATCAACGAAGAACAGGGCTGGGGACGTACGGACGAGACGTTCAAGGTCAAGGAAGAACTCGCCTCGTACGGTGTCGGACCCGAGTGGTTCGGGCTCGGCGACCGGGACTTCGCCACGCACATCGTGCGGACGCAGATGCTGGGCGCCGGATATCCGCTCAGCGCCGTCACACAGGCGCTGTGCGAGCGGTGGCAGCCCGGCGTGCGGCTCATCCCCATGTCCGACGACCGCGTCGAGACGCATGTGGCCGTGACCGTGGACGGCGAGCAGAAGGCCGTGCACTTCCAGGAGTACTGGGTGCGCCTGCGCGCCTCCGTGGACGCGCACGCCGTCGTGCCCGTCGGCGCCGAGCAGGCCAAGCCCGCGCCCGGCGTCCTCGAAGCCATCGCCGAGGCCGACGTCGTGCTCTTCCCGCCGTCCAACCCCGTGGTGAGCGTCGGCACCATCCTCGCCGTGCCCGGCATCCGCGAGGCCATCGCCGAGGCAGGCGTGCCGGTCGTCGGGCTCTCCCCCATCGTCGGCGACTCCCCCGTGCGCGGCATGGCCGACAAGGTGCTCGCCGCGGTGGGGGTCGAGACCAGCGCCGCCGCCGTCGCCGAACACTACGGAAGCGGGCTGCTCGACGGCTGGCTCGTCGACAGCGTCGACGCGGGTGTCGTGGAGCGGGTGGAGAGCGCCGGGATCCGGTGCCGGGCCATTCCGCTGATGATGACCGACGTCGACGCCGCCGCCGAGATGGCGCGGGAGGCGCTCGCGCTCGCCGCGGAGGTGCGGGCGTGACCGCCGCGCCGTCCTACCGCGTCTGGGCCGTGCCCGGGCTCCCCGAGGTGCGGACCGGCGACGACCTCGCCAAGCTGATCGCCGCCGCCGAGCCGGGGCTCGCCGACGGGGACGTACTCCTCGTCACCTCCAAGATCGTCAGCAAGGCCGAGGGGCGCGTCGTCCGGGCGGACGACCGCGAAGCCGCCATCGACGCGGAGACCGTGCGGGTCGTGGCGCGACGCGGGCCCCTGCGCATCGTCGAGAACCGGCAGGGCCTCATCATGGCCGCGGCCGGGGTCGACGCCTCCAACACGCCGTCCGGGACCGTGCTGTTGCTGCCCGAGGACCCCGACGCCTCGGCCCGTGCCGTACGGGACGGTGTGCGCGCGGCGCTGGGAGTCGACGTCGGCGTCGTCGTCACCGACACCTTCGGGCGGCCCTGGCGGTCCGGGCTCACCGATGTCGCCATCGGTGCGGCGGGCGTGCGCGTGCTCGACGATCTGCGGGGCGGCGTCGACGCGCACGGCAATCCGCTGAGCGCCACCGTCGTCGCCACCGCGGATGAACTCGCCGCCGCGGGCGACCTCGTCAAGGGCAAGGCCGCGGGGCTGCCCGTCGCCGTGGTCCGTGGGCTGCCGCATGTCGTGGGCGACGGGCCGGACTCCGCGGACGAGGGGGCCCGGGCGTTGGTGCGTGGTGCGCGCGACGACATGTTCCGGCTCGGGACGTCCGAGGCGGTACGGGAAGCGGTGACGCTGCGGCGGACCGTGCGCGAGTTCACCGACGAGGAGGTCGACCCCGGGGCCGTGCGGCGGGCCGTGGCCGCGGCGGTGACCGCGCCCGCGCCCCATCACACGACGCCCTGGCGTTTCGTCCTGCTCGAGTCCGCCGCTTCGCGGGTCGAACTGCTCGACGCCATGCGGGACGCGTGGATCGCCGATCTGCGGCGGGACGGGAAGTCGGAGGAGTCCATCGCCCAGCGGGTGCGGCGGGGCGATGTGCTGCGCAAGGCGCCGTATCTGGTGGTGCCCTGCCTGGTGATGGACGGGGCCCATACGTACGGGGACGCGCGGCGGGATGCGGCCGAGCGGGAGATGTTCGTGGTCGCGGCGGGCGCGGGCGTGCAGAACTTCCTGGTCGCGTTGGCCGGGGAGCGGCTCGGCTCCGCGTGGGTTTCTTCGACGATGTTCTGCCGAGGTGTCGTCCGGGAGGTTCTGGGGCTTCCGGAGTCCTGGGATCCGATGGGTGCGGTTGCTGTGGGGCATCCGGCGGTTGAGCCTGCGGCTCGGGCCGGGCGGGATCTGGAGGGCTTCATCTCCGTCCGGTGACTGGTCCCCCCGGGGCCTTGGGGTTCGTTTTCGGGCGCGGGCGTGCGGGGGCTTGTCGCGCAGTTCCCCGCGCCCCTTACGGGGCGCTCACAGCGCCGCGATGTTGCCCCTCGGCATTCGGGGTTCTCTGCGGGGCGGGGTTTTGCCGCTCAGGAGGATCAGGCGGGTCGCTCGGTGGCGTTGGCCCTCGTACGGGGTCAGGAGCCTCAGCATTTCCGCGTCGTCCGCGTTGCGGTTGTCCGCCAGGGCGTGGCCGATGATGCCGGGGAGGTGGAGGTCGCCGACCGTCACCGCGTCGGGGGCGCCGTTGCTGCGCTGGACCGTTTCCGCCGAGGTCCAGGGGCCGATGCCGGGGATCAGTTCCAGGCGGGACTGGGCCTGGAGCGGATCCATCGACGCCGCTTCCTCCAGGCGGGAGGCCCGCGCGACCGCGCGCAGGATCGTGGACGCGCGCTTGTTGTCCACCCCCGCCTTGTGCCACTCCCATGAGGGGATCAGGGACCAGGTGCGGGGGTCCGGCATCACATGCATGCGGGCCTTGGCCGGGGTCGGGCCCGGGGCCGGTTCTCCGTACGTACGGACCAGGAGGCGCCAGGCCCGGTAGGCCTCGTCCGTGGTGACCTTCTGTTCCAGGATCGACGGGATCAGGGATTCGAGGACCAGGGACGTACGGGTCAGGCGCAGGCCCGGGCGGCGGTGTGCCGTCGCGGCGACCAGGCGATGCCGGGGCTCGAAGGCGGCGGGGTCGTCCAACTCCCCCAGCATCGCGGGGAGTTGATCCAGGAACCAGGCCGCTCCCTGGCCCCACGCCTCCGCCTCGACCGCCCCCGCACGCAACGCGACACGCAGCGTTCCGGGGCCCTCCGGGGTACGACTCGCCCGCCAGACCGAGCCGTCCGGGGTGGTACGGAAGGTCGGGTCGGCCGGACCGCGCCGCAGCGGCCCCAGAGTCAGGCCCAGGTCCAGGGGGTGAGGCGGCCGCCAGACCCGGGTCAGGGACGCCGTGACCCGCCGAGCAACACCCACCGGCACGGCCGCCTCGCCACCGCGCACCGAAGTACGGGTGGGACGCGGGGCGAAACGGGACGACATCTGCACGAGGGTAGGCGACGCGGGGGGCCGCTGGGGCGGATACGGGTCCGCGGGGACGGGGGCGGTTACCGGTCCGGCTGACCGGGGCGGCTACCGGTCCCCGGCTGACCGGGACGGTCACTGGTCCGAGGGGCGGGGCGGATACTGGTCCGCGCGGACCAGTGCGGTCACCGGCCGGAGAAGACCGGGCCAGACACCGGCCCGAGCGGCCGACGTCGGTCACGGCGGTCCGAGGAGACCAGGCCAGACACCGGTCCGGACGGACCAGCGCAGACACCGACCCGAGCAGGCCAGCGCGGTCACCGGCCCGGACGGGCCGAGGCGGTCACCGGCCCGGGCAGACC
>NZ_JBHYJI010000057.1:26707-61728 GCF_042740435.1 Streptomyces sp. NPDC059002
GACCAGCGCGGACACCAACCCGGACGGACCGGAGGCAGACACCAGCCCAGGCAGGCCAAGGCGGACACCAGCCCGAGCAGACCAGCGCAAACACCAACCCAGACGGACCAGATCGGAAACCGGCCCAGGCAGGCCATCGCAGCCACCAGCCCGGATGCGCCAGGACGGTCACCGGCCCAGGCAGACCAGCGCGGACACCAACCCGGACGGACCGGAGGCAGACACCAGCCCAGGCAGGCCAGCGCGATCACCAACCCAGACGGGCCCGCACAGTCACTGGTCCGAGGAGAAGCGCACCGAACCCGCCGGGAGTGTCGCGTCGCACCAGATGCGGAGGCCGGCGCGGAGTTCGTTGTCGGGGCCGATGTGGGCGCCGTCGCCGATGACTACGTCGGAGAGGGCTGAGCGGGCGCCGATGCGGGCGTCGGCGCCGATCAGGGAGTCGGTGATGACGGTGCCGGGTTCGATGACCGCGCCGGAGAGGATCGTGCTGCCGGAGATACGGGCGCCCTCGCCGATGTGGGCGTTCTCGCCGACCACGGTGCCGTCCGTGAGCTTGGCGTCGGGGGCGACGGAGGCGGTGGGCAGGACGAGGCGGTCGCCGCAGCGGCCGGGTACCGCGGGGGAGGGTGCGCGGCCGAGGACCAGGTCGGCGGAGCCGCGTACGAACGCCTGGGGGGTGCCCAGGTCCAGCCAGTACGTCGAGTCGACCATGCCCTGGAGGTGGGCGCCGGTGGCGAGCAGCTCGGGGAACGTCTCGCGTTCGACGGAGACCGGGCGACCCTCGGGGATCGTGTCGATGACCGAGCGGCGGAACACGTACGCGCCCGCGTTGATCTGGTCGGTGACGATCTCCTCGGGGGTCTGCGGCTTCTCCAGGAAGGCCGTGACCCTGCCGGTCGCGTCGGTGGGGACCAGGCCGTACGCACGCGGGTCGTCGACCTTCGTCAGGTGCAGGGAGACGTCCGCGCCCGACTCCTCGTGCGTGGCGACCAGGGCGCCGATGTCCAGGCCCGTGAGGATGTCCCCGTTGAAGATCAGGACCGGTTCGTCGGGGGCGGAGTGCAGGCGCGATGCCACGTTGCGGATGGCGCCGCCCGTGCCGAGGGGCTCGGTCTCCGTGACGTACTCGATGTGCAGGCCCAGCGCCGAGCCGTCGCCGAAGTACGGCTCGAAGACCTCGGCGAGGTAGGAGGTCGCGAGGACGATGTGCTCGACGCCCGCCGCGCGGGCCCGGGCCAGCTGGTGGGTGAGGAACGGGACGCCCGCCGCCGGGACCATCGGCTTGGGGGTGTGGACCGTGAGCGGTCGCAGCCGGGTGCCCTTGCCGCCGACCAGGAGGATCGCTTCTGTCACCTGTCGTCTCTGCTTCCTGCTGGGGCCGGCCGAACTTGAGTTTCGGCCGGCCAGTGTATGCAGACGGATGTGCAGATCGTGCAGTTCGAGCGGTGCGCCGGACCTCAGCGTCCCTGGAAACGGGCCGAGGTGGACCGGGCCTTGCCGAGCTTCTTGTACAGGCGGCTTCCGGGGCACTCGGTGGCGAATCCGTCCCGATGCCCGGAGATCACACGGAGCCGGACGTTCTTGCCTTTCTTGTACAGGTTGCCACCGCCGGACTTCAGGTATGTCGTACCGCGCGGATTGGCGCCGTACAGGCCGAGCTTCCACGCGGTCAGCCGGGCGACGGCGTTCACGGCCGCCTTCGGGGGGTTGGAGCTGCTGTACGTGCCGAGGACGGCGATCCCCATGCTGTTCGCGTTGAATCCGAGAGTGTGGGCCCCGAGGACCGGCTTGGCCACACCTCCGGCACGTCCTTCGTAAATGTTTCCGCACTTGTCGACCGCGAAGTTGTAGCCGAAGTCACGCCAGCCGCTGCTCTTGACGTGGTAGCGGTAGATGCTGCGCAGCACGGATCCGGCCTGTGAGCAGCGGTAGTTGTTGCCGGACGCGCTGTGGTGCACGAAGGCGGCCTTCACCGTCTTGGTGTACGCGAAGTCCTTCTCGCGGAGCTTCTCGTCGGCGCCCCAGCCCTTGCGCGTGATGATGCGCGGGCGCGGACCGACGTACGGCCGTGCCTTGCCCGCCGCTTCGGGGCCGCCGCGGGCTGCGATCAGGTCGTCCTCCGTCTGCTGCTTGGTCAGTTCGGGGATCGCGGCGGCGCCGAGCGGGGCGAGGTCCGCGTTGACGGCCGACGTCGCGGCGGACTCCACGGTCAGGCCGGTGGCGCGGGCCGCCTCCGCCTGGCCGCCCTGCGGGGGCTCGTCGCCGGGGTCGACGAGTTCCAGGCGCAGCCCTCTGGGGAGTGGGGCGTCGGCGGCGGCCCGGTCGTTCGCGGCGTCGCCCGGCTCGGACCTGACCCGGATCTCGACGCCGTCGGAGTCGCCGACCCACAGCGGTGCGGTCGAGCCGCGGACCTTGCCGGTGCCGCGTTCGGCGGCGTCCGGGTCGGCCGCGTGTTCGTGGTTGTGCGTCTCGACGTCCTGCCAGCCCGACCAGGCGGTGGTGCCTGTCGCGCGGGTGCGGACCTGCACGGTGCCGTGCAGTTCGGCCTCCGGGTTGTCCCAGACGACGCCGACCAGGGAGAAGGGACGTACGTCGCGCTGGGCGAGGCCGTGTTCGCGTTCGCGCGATGCGGAGCCGAGGGAGCGGTCGGAGCCGAGGGGGGCGAGCGGGAGGGACTGGGTGCTGCCGGGGAGTTCCGCCGCGGGGGACTGTGCGGCGGGCGTCGCGGCGCGGGCGCCGGACGACGGCAGGGTGAGGGGCAGGGCCAGGGCGGCCGCGCACGTGACGCCGATCGAGGAAGCAAGAAATCCACGCATACGTCCGATGGTTGGCATAGCGGAACATATCTGTCTATTGGGGATTTGACGGACCGTCGGCCCGGAGCGGCCGAACCGGTGGCCCGCGCTCCCCCGCCACGCCGAGGGGCGCGGTCGGCGCCCGCGTACCCTTGCGCCCGTGAACGCCAACGACCGCACCCCCGCCGACCTGCTGCGATCCGCGCTCGCCTCGGACCCGGGCCGCCCCCTCATCACCTTCTACGACGACGCCACCGGCGAACGCGTGGAATTGTCCGTGGCCACCTTCGCCAATTGGGTGGCCAAGACCGCGAATCTGCTCCAGGGCGATCTCGCCGCGGAGCCCGGCGACCGGGTCGCGGTGCTGCTTCCCGCGCACTGGCAGACGGCGGTGTGGCTGCTCGCCTGTTCGTCGGTGGGGGTCGTCGCGGACGTGGGTGGCGATCCCGCGTCGGCCGATCTCGTCGTCAGCGGCCCGGACTCGCTGGACGCGGCGCGCGCCTGTTCCGGGGAGCGGGTGGCGCTCGCGCTGCGGCCGCTGGGCGGGCGGTTCCCCCAGGTGCCGGGTGGCTTCGCCGATTATGCGGTGGAGGTGCCGAGTCAGGGGGACCGGTTCGCGCCGTACGCGCCGGTGGACCCGGATGAGGTTGCGCTCGTGGTCGACGGGGTCGAGCTGACCGGTGCCGAGCTTGTGTCGCGGGCCCGCGCCGATGCGGGGCGACTGGGCATCGGGCCTGGGGCTCGGGTTCTTTCCGGTCTGTCGTACGACACGTGGGACGGGCTGAGCGGTGGGCTTTACGCGGCGCTGGCCGGGGGCGGGTCCGTGGTGCTCTGCCGGCATCTTGGGCAGCTGGCCGAGGAGGGGCTTGAGAAGCGGATGTCTGATGAGCGGGTGACTGTCACTGTGGGGTGAGCTGTCTGCCTTCCGGGGATCTGCTTTCGGGCGCGGGTTCGTCGTGGTTGCCCGCGCCCACGCGGCGGAGCCGCATATCGACACAGCCCCGCGCCCCTTGAGATCTCGCCCCTTCGGGGCTCGTCCCCCGTTCGGCTTACGTCGGAGCCTGGTCCGGAGGCCCCCCGGCGCGCGTCGGTCCATGGTCGTAAGGACGCACCATGCACCGACGCAGCCATGAGGGGTGGACGCACACGTGACCACGTATGGACCGGGTGCCGGAGCCAGTCCCACCGGAGCGGGCGCGAACCGGCGCAGGCGGCGCTGGCTGCGTTGGGGGGCGATCGGGGTGGCCGTTCTGGTGCTCGCCGCGGGGGGCGTGGGATGGGCGGCGTACGAGAAGCTGAACGGCAACATCACCAAGGACACGGACGCGGCCGCCGAGCTGGCGCGCTATGAGAAGGAGCGTCCGACGCCGCTGGTGCACGACGCCCAGAACATCCTGCTCATCGGCTCCGACACCCGCTCGGGCCGGGGCAACCGCAAGTACGGCAGGGATCCGGGCACCCAGCGCTCGGACACCACGATCCTGCTGCATCTGGCGGCGGACCGGCAGAGCGCGACCGCTGTGTCGATCCCGCGGGACGTGATGGTGGACATCCCGAGCTGCCGGCGGCCCGACGGCTCCCGGACCGAGGCCCAATTCGCCCAGTTCAACTGGGCGTTCGAGTTCGGCGGGACGGCCTGCACCATTCGTACGGTCGAGAAGCTGACGAAGATCCGCGTCGATCACCACATGGTGGTGGACTTCGCCGGGTTCAAGGACATGGTGGACGCGGTCGACGGGGTGCAGGTCTGTCTCGGGGCCCCGGTCGACGACACCGACGCCCATGTGAAGCTCGCCGCGGGCAAGCAGACCCTGAACGGCGAACAGGCACTCGGATATGTACGGGCGCGCAAAAGTCTCGGCAATGGCAGCGACACCGACCGGATGGACCGCCAGCAGGAGTTCCTCGGCGCACTCGTCAACAAGGTGCAGAGCAATGACGTCCTGCTGAATCCCGCGAAGCTCTACCCCGTTCTCGACGCGGCGACTTCTTCACTCACCACGGACCCGGGACTCGCCAGTCTGCGTGGTTTGTACGAACTGGTGCGCGGCATGCGCAATATCCCCACAGAACGGGTGCAGTTCCTCACCGTGCCCCGGCAGTCGTACTCCTACGACGCCAATCGCGACGAGCTCGTCGAGCCGGCCGCCGAGGAGCTCTTCACCCGGCTCCGGACGGACAACCCGGTCCAGGTGGCCCCTCAGGAGCCCGAGAAATCGGCGCCGCCCCAGGAGCAGGCGTACGAAGACCCTTCGTACGAGGAGGAGTCCGGGTACGAGGAGGAGTACGACGACTCCGGCGAGTACTGGAGCGACGAGAAGCCGGACGACCCTTCTCATACGCCGTCTCCCGCGCCGACATTCCGGGGCAACACGGCCGCGGGCAGCACCTGCGAGTAAAGCGATCGCCAAGGCGGAGCCTCTCTCCATCAAGAAATAGGGCGGATTGCCCAGTTGTAGGGGAGTGGAATTTGTCACCGGCGTCGTTCGGCACTGAACTGGGCGGATAGTGTGAGCGATCCGGTGCGTCGGACCTTCGCAGGCCACGCACCGCTGGACGACTGACCGAGCGCCTTCTTGAGGGGGGAAAGGCGCCGCGTGGCCCCGACGGAGGACGCAAACAACCGTGGACGCGCAAGGCCGTGGGCGGGCGGAGAACATCGACCCCGCAGACCAGTGGGTACTCAACCCGACCACCGGTGACTACGAACTGCGACTGAGCCCCTCCGCAGGGCAGTCG
This sequence comes from Streptomyces sp. NPDC059002, assembly GCF_042740435.1. Taxonomy (NCBI): domain Bacteria; kingdom Bacillati; phylum Actinomycetota; class Actinomycetes; order Kitasatosporales; family Streptomycetaceae; genus Streptomyces; species Streptomyces sp. NPDC059002. The sequence continues at coordinate 32,245 of NZ_JBHYJI010000057.1, forward strand.
GCGGTTCCTGGACCCCGTAGATCCGCACCCCGCAAGGGCGGCCGCGGCCGCCCCGCACCGGGCGGTGAGCGCCCGCGCAGGGACGAGCGGGACGAACACCGCGAGGTGCCGGGGCAGCGCAGGCGCCGTGTCAGGGAGCCGGAGGCCGCCACGGGCGGCAGGCGCAAGCAGCGGCCGAAGAAGTCCAAGGGCAAGAAGGTCCTGATGTGGACCGGCGGCACCCTGGCCTTCCTGCTCGTCGCGGGCTGTGCCGGTGGGTACCTCTACTACCAGCACCTCAACGACAACATCACGTCGATAGACGCTGACGGCGCGAGCACCGGGGGCTTCAGCAAGGACCGCGCCATCAACATCCTGGTGATGGGCACCGACAAGCGCAGCGGCAACGGCAACAAGGGCTACGGCGACGAGGGCAGCGTCGGCCACGCGGACACGACGATCCTGCTGCACGTCTCCAAGGACCGGACGAACGCGACCGCGCTGAGCATCCCGCGCGACATGATCACCGACATCCCGGACTGCCCGACGAAGCAGGACGACGGCAGCACGAAGGTCATCCCCGGTACTCAGAACGTCCGCTTCAACGAGAGCCTCGGCCAGAACGACCGCACGCCGAGCTGCACCATGCGCACGGTCACGAAGATCACCGGGATAACTCCCGACCACTTCATGGTCGCCGACTTCAACGCGGTCAAGACGCTCTCCAGCGCGGTCGGCGGTGTGGACGTCTGTCTCGCCAAGGACATCGACGACCCCAAGTCGCACCTCAAGCTGCCCAAGGGCAAGCACACGATCGAGGGCGAGGAGGCGCTGGCGTTCGTCCGCACGCGTCATACCGTGGGCCAGGGCGGCGACCTGAGTCGGATCCAGCTGCAGCAGCAGTTCCTCAGTTCCCTGATGCGCAAGCTGAGTTCGGGCGACACGCTCACCAACCCGAAGAAGATGATAGAGCTCGCGGAGGCGGGCACGAAGGCCCTCACCGTCGACTCCGAGATCGACGACATAATGAAGCTCAAGGACCTCGGCATGGAGCTCGGCAAGCTCGACATGAAGAACCTGACCTTCACCACGGTGCCGGTCAAGGACAACCCCGCCGAGAAGATCCCCATCACGGTCGTCCTCGATCCACCCAAGTCCGACCCCCTGTTCGCGATGATGCGCAACGACGAGTCGCTGACCGAGGTCAAGAAGAAGGAGAAGAAGGAGAAGGCCGCGGTGGCCGCCCGCCTCAAGGGCCCCAAGGCCGACCCCTCCGAGGTGCGGGTCGAGATCTACAACGGCAGCGAGAAGACCGGCGCCGCTCAGGCAACTCTCACGTGGCTGCAGAACAATGAGGGCGTGCTCAAGTCCAGCCAGCTGGGCAACGCGCCCTCGGACCTCAAGAAGACGACGCTCGAGTACGCGCCGGACCAGGCTGACCAGGCCCGTCGGCTCGCCGACATCATGGGTCTGCCCGCCGCCGCCCTGAAGCCGGGCAAGAGCGAGAAGAACGCACAGGGCCTGCCGGCCATGAAGCTGACGCTCGGCGGCGACTTCAAGGGGGCGGGTGTGCCCATCACCGGCCCGTCGAAGGCGCCGGAGGGGATCCAGAAAGTCGAAGCCGATAAGACTGTGTGTGCCAAGTGACCTGAAGCGGTCGTTCTGCGTCTAACAATGCGCCAAAGCACGTACGTCGCCCCGGGCCGCGTACGTCGCATCCCGGCGTCAAGAGGGCGCGGGGCGACCGCAGTTCGGGAGTGGGGCGGGGAGGGGCATGAGGATGAGGCAGAAGAGCGTGCGTGAGGAGGGGGCGCGACAACGCACCCCGCACGCAAGTGATCACGGCTGGGACGACGGCCTGCACGAGGGTGAGGAGCGCCCCGGGGAACCCCCGGACGGCAACGGCACACCCCCGCAGGGCCCCGGCCGTCACCGGCACCGGCGCGGCGGGGGCGGGGGGCGCCCGCCGCGCCGCAAGCGCCGGGTGCTCCGCTGGTCGGCAACGGTCCTTGCCGTACTGATACTTGGCACGGCCGGCGCCGGATACCTCTACTACCAGTACCTCAGCAACAGCCTGGAAACGGACGACCTGAACCTGGGCGAGCACCGGGCACCGGAGCCCACGCCCAACGCGGCAGGCCAGACTCCGCTGAACATCCTGCTCATCGGCTCGGACGCACGCGACTCCAAGGCGAACCAGAAGCTCGGCGGCGCGAAGAACACCTTCGGCGGGCCACCCCTCGCGGACGTCCAGATGCTGCTCCACCTGTCGGCCGACCGCACCAACATGTCCGTGGTCAGCATGCCGCGCGACACGCTGCTCCAGGTCCCCAAGTGCACGGACCCGGACGACGGCAAGGTCTATCCGGAGACCGGCCCGCGGTACATGACGAACGAGTCGCTCAACCGCGGCGGCCCCGGCTGCACCGTCGCCACCTGGGAGAAGCTCACCAACATCCACATCGACCACTTCATGATGGTCGACTTCTCGGGTGTGGTCTCCATGGCGGACGCCATCGGCGGCGTACCCGTCTGCGTGGACAAGAACATCCACTCGCGCACCCGCGAGGGCAAGGGTTCGGGCCTGAAGCTGAAGAAGGGCACCACGGAGATCAAGGGCGAGCAGGCCCTGCAGTGGCTGCGCACCCGCTACGGCTTCGAGGGCGGCACCGACATCAGCCGCGCCAAGGCCCAGCACATGTACATGAACGCGCTGGTCCGCAAGCTCCGCGAGAACACCGGCCTGACCAGCCCCAACCAGCTGCGCAAGCTCGCCGAGAAAGCGGTGAGCGCGCTGACGGTCGACGACGACCTGGGCAGCCCCAAGAAGCTGTACGACCTGGGCAACGAGCTCAAGAAGGTCTCGCCGGGCCGTACGACGATGACGACCATGCCGTTCGAGTACTACGGCGAGCGCGTCATCCCCAAGCCCGGCGACGCCGAGCAGCTCTTCCGCCTCGTCCGCGACGACATCCCGCTGGACGGCAAGGGCAAGAAGAAGCCCGCGAAGGAGAAGCTGTCGGACGACCCGGCGGCCGCGGACGACAAGATCGCGATCCAGGTCCAGAACGGCACGCGCTCGGACACGCTCGCCCCGGCCGGCGGCCGCGCGAGCACGGTGGCGCAGCTCCTGGTCGGCAAGGGCTTCGCGAAGGCCGCACCGGACACGACGACGTCACTGGCCGAGGAGCAGACGCTCATCCGCTACCCGAGCGCCGAACTGGAGGGCGACGCCCAGCGGGTCGCCAAGTCCCTCGGCCTGCCGCTGAGTTCGGTGAAGAAGTCGACGGACGTCTCCGGGGTGACGCTGGTCGTCGGCGCCGACTGGCGCGAGGGCGACGTACCGCCCAAGCCGAAGAAGAAGGACGACAAGACGCCGGACTCGGCGGACGCGCTGAGCGGCTCCGACAAGTCGGCGTGCATGAAGGTGGATCCGGACTACACCTGGTAGACGGCTTCGGGGCACCGGTCGCGTTCAACCGATGCCCCGAAGTCCCGTGCTTCGTACGCCTGTTGGGCCCTTCTCAGGCCTCCTGCGTCTCCCCGAGGACCGCCGGGCGGCGCGAGGCGATGACCTTCTTGGCCAGCGAGCGCGGGCTGGTGAGGAAGCCCCAGCCCCAGGACATGTGCATGGTCGCGAGGGCCACCGGGATCTGCAGGCGGGCCTTCAGGGGCAGGCCCTTGCCCGCGGGGACGGACCCGGCGGCGATGGCGGCGAGGTAGCCGCCGGGGATCACGAAGCCCCACGGCGTGAGGGCCGCGCCCACCACGATGCCCGCCGCGATGGCGCAGACCGCGGTCGGCGGCGCGAGGTAGCGGAGGTTGATGGAGCCCTCGTGGTAGCGGGCGACGACGTGGCGCCAGCGGCCGTAGTCCTTGTACTGCTTGGCGAGGGCCTTCACGCTCGGGCGCGGGCGGTAGGAGACCTTCAGCTCGGGCGAGAACCAGATCATCCCGCCCGCTTCCCTGATCCGGAAGTTGAGCTCCCAGTCCTGGGCGCGGATGAACTCCTCGTTGTAGCCGCCCTGTTGTTCAAGGGCCTCGCGGCGGAAGACGCCGAGGTAGACCGTCTCGGCCTGCTGGGCGTCGCCGCCGGTGTGGAAGGCGGCGTTGCCCACGCCGATCTTCGAGGTCATGGCGGCGGCGACGGCCTGCTCCCAGGCATTGGTGCCCTGGGCGTGCATGATGCCGCCGACGTTCATCGCGCCGGTCTCCTCCAGGAGGCGCACCGCGGTCGTGATGTACCCGGGCGAGAGCGCGGCGTGGCCGTCCACACGCACCACGATCGGGTGACGGGACGCCTTGATGGCGGCGTTCAGCGCCGCGGGGGTGCGGCCCGTCGGGTTGGGGACCGTGTGCACCCGTGGGTCTTCGCGGACCAGCTCGGCGGCGATCTCGTCCGTGCGGTCGGTGGAGGGGCCGAGCGCGACGACGACCTCCATCTCGCCCGCGTACTCCTGCTGCAGGATCGCGTGCACCGCCTCGCGCAGATGCCGCTCCTCGTTGAGGACGGGCATGATCACCGATACGGCGGGAGGCTGCACCTCAGACTTCGCGTTCATCACGCGTCACGTTACCGCGAATGGGGGACACGGGCGCGCGCCGTCCGGGTCGCTACCCCGGGCCGCATTTCGTATGGCCTTACGTTTCTCGGGTTCCCGGCCCGTCGCCCACCCCCAGCCAGCCCGTCTCCGCGGAGGTGTCCCCTCACGTGCCCACACCGCCCCGCTCCCCCGCCCCCTCATCGCGTCCGCGTCCACCGGCCCGAAAGTCCGCACGGAAGTCCGCAGGAAAGGGAAAGCGGCCCCGCTGGGCCATGCGGGTGGCCACCACGTTCTCCGTGACGGTCCTCGCCGCGGCCGGCATCGGGCACGGCGTCGTCACCAGCCTCGACACCGGCATCAAGCGGGTCGACGCCTTCAAGGACATGAAGAACAGACCCGCGCCGGGCAACGGCATGAACGTGCTGCTCGTCGGCACCGACGGCCGCGACAAGATCACCGAGGAGGAGCGGGCGAAGTACCGCCTCGGCGGCGCGCCCTGCCACTGCACGGACACGATCATGATCGTGCACATCTCGGAGGACAGGGACCGCGCCAGCGTCGTGAGCCTGCCCAGGGACTCGTACGCCGAGCTGCCCGCGCACACCGACCAGACCACCGGCGAGAAGCACCACGAGCACGCCAACAAGATCAACGCGGCGTACGCGGAGGGCGGCCCGAACCTCACGGTGCGCACCGTCGAGCACATGACGAAGGTCAAGATCGACCACTATCTGGAGGTCGACTTCACCAGCTTCATGAAGACCGTGGACGTGCTCGGCGGCGTGGAGATCTGCACGGCGCGGCCGCTCAGGGACTCGCACACCGGGCTCGACCTGTCGGTGGGCACGCACGAGCTGAACGGCGGCGAGGCGCTCCAGTACGTCCGCTCCCGGTATGTCGACGGGGCCTCCGACCTGGGCCGCATGCAGCGCCAGCAGCGCTTCCTCGCGGCGCTCATCGCGAAGGCCACGGGCAGCGGCGTCCTGCTCAACCCGGTCAAGTTCCGCAATGTGACGCGGACGCTGCTCGGCTCGGTCCGGGCGGACAAGGGCTTCGGCACGGGCGAGATGCTGGACCTGGGGCGGGCGATGCGGGGCTTCTCGCCCTCGTCGTCGGAGTTCACCACCGTGCCGCTGAGCACCAAGGGGAAGAGCATCCCCGGCATCGGCTCGACGCTGAAGTGGCACAAGACCAAGTCCCAGAAGCTCTTCAAGGCGCTGCGCGACGACCGGCCGCTCGCCCCGCACCGCGACAAGGCCAAGGCCGCGCTCGTGGGCGTCTCGCCCCAGCAGATCAGGGTCCAGGTGGAGAACGGCGCGGGCACCCCGGGCCTCGGCAAGCGGGTCGACTCGGCGCTGCGGGCGACCGGGTTCCGCACCACGCGGACGCCGGGGAACGTGCCGGGCGCCAAGGCCAGGCCCGCCAAGCGGACCGTCGTGGCGTACGACCCGCGCTGGGACCGGTCCGCCAAGTCGCTCGCCATGGCCCTGCCGGGGTGCGAGATGCGGAAGGTCAGGGGTCAGGGGTCGACCCTGAAGGTGATCGCCGGGCGGGACTTCAGGACGGTGCGTCCGGTGCGGGCGGAGGACGCGTACCAGGGTGAGTTCGGGGCGGTCACCGGGGACCAGGTCGTCTGTCCCTGAGGGGCCGCGGGGGGATGGACCGGGCCGCGGAGGGCTTCAGTCGTCGAAGCCCTCCGCGGCCCGCGCCTCCCGGAGCTCCTTGATCGCGCGGCGCCGCGCGAGGCGGTGCGTGCGGCGGATCTGGGCCTCCTGGTAGCGGCGGCGGTCGCGGTCCGTCTCGGGCAGGACCTGCGGCACGGTGCGCGGCTTGCCGTCCGCGTCGACGGCCGCGAAGACGAGATAGGCGGAGCCGACCTGCTGGGCGGGCGTCGACTCGTTCCAGCGCTCGGCGAGGACCCGCACCCCGACCTCCATGGAGCTGCGTCCCGTCCAGTTGACCTGGGCCTTCACATGGACGAGGTCGCCCACGCGGACCGGCTCGAGGAAGGCCATCTCGTCCATGGACGCGGTGACGGCGGGGCCTCCCGAGTGGCGCCCCGCGACGGCGCCGGCCGCGTCGTCCACCAGCTTCATGATCACGCCACCGTGCACCGTGCCGAGGAGGTTGGTGTCGTTGTGGGTCATGATGTGGCTGAGCGTGGTCCGGGACGCCGAAGTCGGCTTGCCCGGAATCGCCCCCGGGGTCTCGGGGTTTTCCACCGAATTGGGCGCTGCCGGACGGGGAGCCTGGTCTGTCATGCCCTCCACCCTAAGCCGGGCGTATGTCCGCCCCCTCCCGGGCCGCTTTGCATCAGCTCTGCAACAGCACTGGCCCGAATTCTCGACCGCCCTGTGAGGCGCACGGCACGAGGCGGCACACTAAGCCACATGAGCGATTGGCCTGACGATCAGGGCGGCGGCCGGCGATACGGCCGCGGCAGTGCGGACGCGCAGCCCGACGGCGCCCGCGTGATGCGGCATGTGCAGCGCGGCTCGACGCCCCGTCCGGCCGGACCGCCACCCGGTGGGGTCCCGCCACAGCCCGCGTACGACGACGAGTACGGGGAGCCGCAGCAGTACGGGAACGGCCAGCCGTACGGCGACGCACGCGACGACGTCTTCGAGCCGCGCACCCCGCGTCAGGACCCCTACGGGCAGAACCAGGGGTACGACAGCGGCTACAACACCGGCCAGGTCTACGGCCAGCCGAGCGGCGGCAACAACGGCGGCGGCCGGGGCGGCGACGGCCAGCTGCCGCGCGCCCCGCGTCCCGCGCCGAACTGGCGCAAGCGGATCAAGTGGGGCGCGATCACGCTCGTCAGCGTCCTCGTCGTGACGTCCGTCATCACCTACTTCTGGGCCGACTCCAAGCTCAAGCGCGAGGTCGACCTCTCCAAGGTCATCGAGCGTCCCGAGGGCGGCGCGGGTACGAACTACCTGATCGTGGGCTCCGACAGCCGCGAGGGCATGTCCACCGAGGAGAAGAAGAAGCTCCACACGGGCTCGGCCGAGGGCAAGCGCACGGACTCGATGATGATCCTGCACGTCGCGGACGACGGCGGGAACACGATGGTCTCGCTGCCCCGCGACTCGAACGTCACGATCCCCTCCTTCAAGGGCGCCGAGTCGGGCAAGCTCTACCCGAACCAGGGCCGCCAGACGAAGCTGAACGCGGCGTACGCGGAGGACGGGCCCGAGTTGCTCGTCCGCACCGTCGAGTACAACACCGGGCTGAAGATCGACCACTACGCCGAGATCGGCTTCGGCGGCTTCGCCAAGATCGTGGACTCGGTCGGCGGCGTCGAGATGGACATCCCGAAGGCCTTCAAGGACAAGAAGTCCGGCGCCGACTTCCAGGCGGGCAAGCAGACCCTCAACGGCGAGGAGGCGCTGGCCTTCGTCCGTACGCGGTACGCCTTCTCCAGCGACCTGGACCGCACGAAGAACCAGCAGAAGTTCCTCTCGGCCCTCGCCAACCAGGTGGCGACGCCCGGCACGATCATGAACCCGTTCAAGCTCTACCCCACGATGGGCGCGGGCCTGGACACCCTGGTCGTCGACAAGGACATGGGCCTGACCGACGTGGCCTCCATGTTCTGGGCGATGAAGGGCGTCAGCGGTGGCGACGGCACGTCCATGAACATGCCGATCTCCGGCTCCGTCGGCAACAACCTCGTCTGGGACAAGGCCAAGGTCAAGACGCTGGTGAAGGAGCTGAACAACGACGAGAAGGTGACGGTCTCGGGCAGCTGAGCCCCTTCTGGCCGTACGTCGCGAGGGCCCCGCCGATCCGGTCGGCGGGGCCCTTCCGCGTCGCGGCGCGCCGGTCGCGTACCCCCGAACGCTTCGCCCGCCGCGAAGCCGCGGCCGCCCCGTGTCACGGTGGTCCGAACTGCCGCCGCGAACGTCCGGAGCCCTGCCATGGCAGACCTGCAGGAGGAACTCAACACCACCGCCGAGGCCGGGGAGCTCGACCAGTCCCCCGCACCGCCCGAGCCGCCACCCGCCCACGACCCCGAACCCGCGTCCGCCGCCGCTCCCACGGCACGGGCCCGCACCCTGCTCGCCGCGCATCCCGTGGCCGACGGCTACAGCGGACTGCCCTGGGCGCTGCGCGAGCTGCCCTGGTACGACTTCGAGACCGGCGACAGCGGCCTGGAGAGCGACCTGCCACGGCTGCGCGAGGGCCGGGTCGGGGCGCAGTTCTGGTCCGTGCACGTGCCCGAGGGGCTGAGCGCCGACCGGGCCGTCGGCGCGACCCTGGAACAGATCGACCTCGTGAAGCACGTCGTCGGCGCCCACCCGGAGGGGCTGCGGCTCGCCCGCAACGCCTCGGAGACCGCCGACGCCCGCAACTGCGGCCGCATCGCCACCCTGATCGGCCCGGCCTGCGGTGCCGCGCTCGGCGACTCGCTCGGCACGCTGCGCGCGCTGCACAGCCTGGGCCTGTGCGCGGTCACCCTGTCCGGGACGTCCTGGGCGGGCGCGGACGGGCTGACCACGTTCGGCGAGGAGGTCGTGCGGGAGATGAACCGGCTCGGGGTCCTCGCGGACCTGTCCGGCGCCTCCGAGACGACGGCCCGCCGGGTGCTCGCCGTCTCCAAGGCCCCGGTGATCTTCACCCGCTCCGGGGCACGGGCCCTGCGCGACCATCCGGCGAACCTCTCGGACGAGCTGCTCGCCGCGGTGGGCGCCGCCAAAGGCCTGTGCCTGGTGCCGCTGGCCGCCGAGCGGACCGGCTCCTCGGTGCGCGAAGTGGCGGACCACCTCGATCACGTACGGCGGATCGCGGGTCCCGAGTGCGTCGGCCTCTCCGGGACGTACGACACGACGGACGCACGGCCGGAGGGGCTCACCGACGCGTCGTGCTATCCGCGGCTGGTCGGCGAGCTCATCGAACGCGACTGGTCCGAGGCCGAGTTGGCGCTGCTCACCTGGGGCAACGCCCAACGCGCCCTGCGCGGCGCGGACTTCACGGCGCGGGCCGCGCGGGAGCGCAGGCCGGCGTCGACGGCGACGATAGAGCGTCTGGACGGGTAGCCGCGGCCGGCCCGGCGGGCTCAGTCGGCACAGAGGCAGAACGGGTGCCCCGCCGGGTCGGCGTAGACCCGCCAGCTGCGGTCGCGGTCGTCGGCCTCCAGGACCGTGGCGCCGAGCGCGAGGACCTGCTTCTCCGCGGCGTCCATGTCGTCCACCGTGAGGTCCAGGTGGAACTGCTGCGAGCCGTCGGGGGACGGCCACCTCGGCGGTACGAAACCGGGGGCTTCCTGGAACGCGAGGGTCGTGCCGCCGTGGCCTTCGAGGTCGTACCAGTCGTCGCCGCCGCGGGACGGGGTGCCGCCGATGACGGCCGCGTAGAACTCCGCGAGGGCGAGGGGGTCGGGACAGTCCAGGACGACGGTGCCGAGCTTGGCGATGGGCATGGCTTACCTCCGGGATCGGTTACCGGCTGAACGGCTTAACGGGTAACGTCGGTTACTGCATGCTCCCGCAGAAGCAGTAACGTCGCAACCATGAATGACAGAGCCGCGCCGGGCTCGCTCGCGCTGGTCCAGGACCTGGTGAACACGCTCAACCTGAATTCGGGCGTCGACACGCTGGACACGGCGGCGGGAGCGAGCGCCTTCGGGATCGCCGCGCGGGACGTGGCGGCGGCGCGTGAACTCCGCGAGGCCCTGCGGGCGGCCTGCCTCGCCCACGGCGGGCAGCCGCCGCACGCTCCCGTGCGCGACTTGACCCAACTCCTCACGGAGGGGCCGCTGTTGGTGACGGTCGACGAGACGAGCGGCGCCGCTTCACTCGTCCCCGCCGACGCGTCGTCGCTCACCTCACGGGTGGCGGCCGCGATCGCCGACGCCGTGGCGGCGGGAACCTGGCTCCGCCTCAAGGCGTGCGAGGCCCCGGACTGCCTCTGGGCGTACTACGACCGCAGCCCGGCGGGACGCAGCCGGTGGTGCGACTCGGGACATGCGGCGCGGGCGAAGATGCGGGCGTACCGGCGGCGCCGGGCTTGAGCGGGGACGCGCCGTTGGGCCCTCGGAGGATTGTCGTCTGCGGGTGCGTCGTGGCTGGTCGCGCAGTTCCCCGCGCCCCTGACGGGGCGCCCCGCCACGGATGCCTTGGTGGCTAGGCCGCAGGCCTGCCCATGGCCCGATAGGTCCAGCCCGCCGCGCGCCACACCGCGGGGTCGAGCGCGTTGCGGCCGTCCAGGACGATGGGGGTCGTCGTCACCGCGGCCAGCTCCGCCGCATCGAGCTCACGGAACTCCCGCCACTCCGTGAGGTGCAGCACGACGTCCGCCCCCCTGACCGCGTCCAGCGAGGTCTCCGCGTATCCGAGCGTGGGGAAGAGGCGGCGCGCGTTGTCCATGCCCTTGGGGTCGTAGACCGTGACCTGGCCGCCCTGGAGGTGGATCTGCCCGGCGACGTTCAGCGCGGGCGAGTCGCGGACGTCGTCCGAGTCGGGCTTGAACGTGGCGCCGAGCACCGCGACCCGCTTGCCGAGGAAGGACCCGCCGCCGAGCGCCTCGCGGGCCATCTCGACCATCTGGCCGCGCCGCCGCATGTTGATGGAGTCGATCTCGCGCAGGAAGGTCAGGGCCTGGTCGGCGCCGAGCTCACCGGCCCGCGCCATGAACGCCCGGATGTCCTTCGGCAGACAGCCGCCGCCGAAGCCGATGCCCGCGCGCAGGAACTTCTTGCCGATGCGGTCGTCGTATCCGAGCGCCTCCGCGAGCTTCACGACGTCGCCGCCCGCCGCCTCGCAGACCTCCGCCATCGCGTTGATGAAGGAGATCTTCGTGGCGAGGAAGGAGTTGGCGGAGGTCTTCACCAGTTCCGCGGTCGGGAAGTCCGTGACGACGAAGGGCGAGCCCTCGGAGACCGGCGTCGCGTACACCTCGCGGAGCAGCTTCTCGGCGTGCTCACTGCCCACGCCGACGACGATGCGGTCGGGGTGCAGCGTGTCCTGCACGGCGAAGCCCTCGCGCAGGAACTCCGGGTTCCAGGCCAGCTCGGCGGCGGCGCCCGCCGGGGCGAGTTCGAGGATGCGCGCGGCGAGGCGGGCCGCGCTGCCGACCGGCACGGTGGACTTGCCGACGACCAGGCACGGCTTGGTGAGGTGCTTGGCGAGCGACTCGACGGCACCGTCGACGTAACTCATGTCGCACGCGTACTCGCCGTGCTTCTGCGGCGTGTTCACACAGACGAAGTGGACGTCGCCGAACTCCGCGACCTCGGCCCAGTCCATCGTGAAGCGCAGCCGCCCGCTGGACCCCTCGATCCCGGCGACGTGCTTGCGCAGGAGCTCCTCGAGTCCGGGCTCGTACATCGGGACCTCGCCCCGCTGCAGGATCTCGATCTTCTCGGGGACGACGTCGAGACCGAGGACCTCGAAGCCGAGCTCGGCCATGGCCGCGGCGTGCGTGGCGCCGAGGTAGCCGGTGCCGATCACGGTGATCTTGGGGGCCATACGGAGCTCCAGAGGTGAACAGGCGGCAGTGCGCTGCCCGAGCATAGTCGGGCATGGCGGGCCCTCTCACCGGGCACGTTTCCCGCTGTCGCCAAGCTCACGTATCCCTCTGCTCGGCAGCCGCATAAAATTTGGGTTACTTAACGGTAATTAGCGTCCTTGGAGCGTGAGAGACCTTGGCCGGATCGGCTGATTTCGACCTGTACCGCCCGTCCGAGGAGCACGACATGCTCCGTGACGCGATCCGTTCGCTGTCCGAGGCGAAGATCGCGCCGTTCGCCGCCGCGGTGGACGAAGAGGCCCGCTTCCCGCGGGAGGCACTGGACGCGCTGGTCGCCAACGACCTGCACGCGGTGCATGTACCGGAGAGCTACGGCGGAGCGGGCGCCGACGCCCTCGCGACCGTCATCGTGATCGAGGAGGTGGCGCGCGTCTGCGCCTCGTCCTCCCTCATCCCCGCGGTGAACAAGCTGGGCTCGCTGCCGGTCATCCTGTCCGGCTCCGAGGAGCTGAAGAAGAAGTACATGACGCCGCTCGCCAAGGGCGAGGGCATGTTCTCGTACTGCCTCTCCGAGCCGGACGCCGGTTCGGACGCGGCGGGCATGAAGACCAAGGCCGTACGGGACGGCGACTTCTGGGTGCTCAACGGCGTCAAGCGCTGGATCACCAACGCGGGCGAGTCCGAGTACTACACGGTCATGGCCGTCACCGACCCGGAGAAGCGCTCCAAGGGCATCTCCGCCTTCGTCGTCGAGAAGGGCGACGAGGGCGTCTCCTTCGGCGCCCCGGAGAAGAAGCTCGGCATCAAGGGCTCCCCCACCCGCGAGGTCTACCTCGACAACGTCCGCATCCCCGCCGACCGCATGATCGGCGAGGAGGGCACGGGCTTCGCGACCGCGATGAAGACCCTGGACCACACCCGCATCACCATCGCGGCGCAGGCCCTCGGCATCGCGCAGGGCGCCCTCGACTACGCCAAGGGGTACGTCAAGGAGCGCAAGCAGTTCGGCAAGCCGATCGCCGACTTCCAGGGCATCCAGTTCATGCTCGCGGACATGGCCATGAAGATCTCGGCCGCCCGCGCGCTGACCTACCAGGCCGCGGCGGCCTCCGAGCGCGGTGACGCCGACCTCACCTACCTCGGCGCGGCGGCGAAGTGCTTCGCCTCCGACGTCGCCATGGAGGCCACGACGGACGCCGTCCAGCTCCTTGGTGGGTACGGGTACACCCGGGACTACCCCGTCGAGCGCATGATGCGGGACGCGAAGATCACGCAGATCTACGAAGGCACGAACCAGGTCCAGCGGATCGTGATGGCCCGCAACCTGCCGTAGCCTGCGGCGCTTCAGCGGTAACGGTGCCCTCTCCCTGGCTTCAGGGGGAGGGCACCGTCTCGTGGCCCCTTTCCCTCGCGGGTGCGGGCCTGTTCCTGGTTGCTCGCGCAGTTCCCCGCGCCCCTTGCGGGGCGTCCCTGCCTCAGCCGTCCAGTTGCTCCAAGGTCGCCACCGACGGGCCCCGGCGGGACTGGACGTCACGCGCCACGTCCTCCGCCGCGCCGAGCACTCGGACCGCGTTCTGCCACGTCAGCTTGGTCAGGTCCGTGGGGGACCAGCCCCGGTCGAGGAGTTCCGCGATCAGGTTCGGGTAGCCCGCGACGTCGTCGAGGCCCGACGGGGTGAAGGCCGTGCCGTCGTAGTCGCCGCCGATGCCGATGTGGTCGATGCCCGCGACCTCGCGCATGTGGTCGAGGTGGTCGGCGACCGTCGCCGCGGTGGCGATCGGGCGCGGCGTCGACTGCTCGAAGGCCTCGTGGACCTTCATCGCCTCCGGCGTCGTGTCCAGGTGGTGGAAGCCGTGGGCGCGCATGTTCTCGTCGGCCGCCGCCGTCCAGTCGACCGCCGCCTGGAGCACGAACTTGGGGACGAAGGTCGCCATCGCCACGCCGCCGTTGGCGGGCAGCCGCTCCAGGACGTCGTCCGGGATGTTGCGCGGATGGTCGCAGACGGCCCGCGACGACGAGTGGGAGAAGATCACCGGCGCCTCGGACGTGTCCAGGGCCGCCCGCATCGTCGTCGCCGCGACATGGGAGAGGTCCACGAGCATGCCGACCCGGTTCATCTCGCGTACGACCTCGTGGCCGAAGGGCGAGAGGCCCCCGACGCCGGGCTCGTCCGTCGCCGAGTCCGCCCACGCGATGTTGTCGTTGTGCGTGAGGGTCATATAGCGGACCCCGAGCGTGTGCAACGCCCGCAGCGTGGCGAGGGAGTTGTTGATCGAGTGGCCGCCCTCGGCGCCCTTCAGCGAGGCGATGCGGCCCTCGGCGCGGGCCTTCTCCATGTCCGCCGCCGTCAGCGCGCGGACCAGGTCGGCCGGGTAGCGCGCCAGCAACTGGTCGACGCAGTCGATCTGTTCGAGGGTCGCGCTGACCGCGGCGTCGCCGGTCAGGTCCGTGCGGACGTACACCGACCAGAACTGCGCGCCGACACCGCCCGCGCGCAGCCTGCCGATGTCCGTGTGCAGGCTGCCGCGCTGGTCGGCCGCGATGTCGAGCTTGTCGATGTCGTAGCCGGCCTTCTCACGGAGGGCCCACGGCAGGTCGTTGTGGCCGTCGACGACGGGAAAGTCGGCGAGTATGGCGCGCGCTTCGTCCAGGGATGTCATGCGATCACTTTCCCGAACCGAAGCCGAATCCGGAACCCGCTCCCTCGACCTTCGCGCGCAGCCGCTTGCCCTTCTCCGTCGCCTGGTCGTTCAGGTCCTGCTGGAACTCCCGCATGCGGCCGAGGAGTTCGGCGTCGTGCGCGGCGAGGATGCGGGCCGCGAGCAGGCCCGCGTTGCGCGCGCCGCCGACCGAGACCGTCGCGACGGGGACGCCCGCGGGCATCTGCACGATGGAGAGCAGGCTGTCCATGCCGTCGAGGTACTTCAGCGGGACCGGCACGCCGATCACCGGCAGCGGCGTCACCGACGCCAGCATGCCCGGCAGGTGGGCCGCGCCGCCCGCGCCCGCGATGATCGCCTTGAGGCCGCGGTCCGCCGCCTGCTCGCCGTACGCGATCATCTCGTGCGGCATGCGGTGCGCGGAGACGACGTCGACCTCGAAGGGGACCTCGAACTCGGCGAGGGCCTGGGCGGCGCCCTCCATCACCGGCCAGTCGGAGTCCGAGCCCATGACGATGCCAACAAGAGGTGCAGTCATTCGGTGATCGTTCCTCTGAGGTAGCCGGCTGCGTGACGGGCGCGCTCCAGCACGTCGTCGAGATCGTCGCCGTAGGTGTTCACGTGACCGACCTTGCGGCCGGGCTTCACGTCCTTGCCGTACATGTGGATCTTGAGCTGCGGGTCGCGGGCCATGCAGTGCAGGTACGCGGCGTACATGTCGGGGTAGTCGCCGCCGAGGACGTTGCCCATCACGGTCCACCTGGCGCGCGGGCGCGGGTCGCCGAGCGGCAGGTCGAGGACCGCACGCACGTGGTTCGCGAACTGCGAGGTGACCGCGCCGTCCTGCGTCCAGTGGCCCGAGTTGTGCGGGCGCATCGCCAGTTCGTTGACCAGGATGCGGCCGTCGCGCGTCTCGAAGAGCTCGACCGCGAGGTGGCCGACCACGCCGAGCTCCTTGGCGACGCGCAGCGCGAGCTCCTGCGCCTCGACCGCCAGGCGCTCGTCGAGGTCGGGCGCCGGGGCGATCACCGTGTCGCAGACGCCGTCGACCTGCTGGGACTCGACGACGGGGTAGGCCACGGCCTGGTCGTGCGGGGAGCGGACGACGTTGGCCGCCAGTTCGCGCACGAAGTCGACCTTCTCCTCGGCGAGCACCGGGACGCCGGCCTTGAAGGGCTCTTCGGCGTCCGCGAGGGAGCGTACGAACCACACCCCCTTCCCGTCGTAGCCGCCGCGCACCGTCTTCAGGATCACGGGGAAGCCCGCGCCTTCCGGGGAGCCCTCGGGGGCGCCCTCCGCCGCGAAGGCCGCCACGTCGGCCGGATCGCGCACGATCCGGTGGCGTGGACACGGCACGCCGATCTCCATGAGCTTCGCGCGCATCACGCCCTTGTCCTGGGCGTGCACCAACGCGTCGGGCCCCGGGCGCACGGGGATGCCGTCCGCCTCCAGGGCCCGGAGATGCTCGGTGGGTACGTGTTCGTGATCGAAAGTGATCACGTCGCAGCCCCGCGCGAAATCACGCAGCGTGTCCAGGTCGCGATGGTCGCCGATGACGACATCGCTGACGACCTGCGCCGCGGAATCCTGTGGGGTGTCACTGAGGAGCTTGAATTTGATGCCGAGCGGGATGCCCGCCTCGTGTGTCATACGAGCGAGCTGCCCCCCGCCGACCATGCCGACTACCGGGAACGTCACACCCCCAGGGTATCGGCCGGTATCGGCCACCCGGGAACGGCCGGATCCCGCGGCCGCGGGCCCCTCCTGTCACAGGGGAGCCACAGAGTCCGAGCGCCCCCGCGCGCCGAGGGAGCGCGCTGGTTAGCATGGCTGGGTTGACGCGACCGAATGACCAAGACGTCGGCATGTACGTGACCAGTGACCGATACACACCACCGACGGGGGTTGGGGCGACCACCATGGCGACCACCATGACGGAACGTGGCGCAGTGCGCGTACGCCTCGACCGGCTGACACGCGAGGTAGCCAAGTTCGGGGCCGTGGGGGCGGTCGGAACGCTGGTGAACTTCGGCGTCTTCAACCTCGTACGGCACCTCACCGATCTGCACGTGGTGCGCGCGAGCGTCGTCGCGACGGTCGTCGCCATCGTCTTCAACTACGTGGGGTTCCGCTACTTCACGTACCGCGACCGTGACAAGAGCGGCCGTACCAAGGAACTCACGCTGTTCCTGCTGTTCAGCGCGGTCGGCCTGGTGATCGAGAACGGCGTGCTCTACGCGGCGACGTACTGGTTCGGCTGGGACGGCAGGCTGCAGGCCAACTTCTTCAAGTTCCTCGGCATGGGCATCGCGACGCTCTTCCGGTTCTGGTCGTACCGCACCTGGGTGTTCAAGGCGCTGCCCGCCCGCGAGGCGGTCGCCCATGCCGAATCGTTCCTGGAGGAGTCGGACGAACGGCCCAGGACCGTGGCACGCCGCGCCGGCTGACGCGAGCCCGCTCAGCGGACCGTCTTCTCCTCCGCTTCGCCGTCCGTCTCCTTCGGCAGCGGCGTACGCGACAGGAAGAGGCCGAACACCGGGGGCTTCGTCTGGAGCATCTCCAGGCGCCCGCCGTCCGCCTCGGCCAGATCACGGGCCACCGCGAGGCCGATACCCGTCGAGTTCCGGCCGCTGATGGTGCGCTCGAAGATCCGCGCGCCGAGGTCGTGCGGCACGCCGGGGCCCTCGTCCGTGACCTCGATGACCGCCTGGTTGCCGGTGACCCGGGTACGCAGCGCGACCGTGCCGCCACCGTGCATCAGGGAGTTCTCGATCAGCGCGGCAAGCACCTGGGCGACCGCGCCCGGCGTGCCCACGGCCTCCAGATGCCGCTTGCCCGAGCTGACGATGGCCCGGCCCGCGCTGCGGTAGGCCGGACGCCACTCCTCCAGCTGCTGCTTGACGACCTCGTCCAGGTCGAAGGCGACGGCCGATCCGGTGCGCGGGTCACGGGAGTTGGTGAGCAGCCGCTCCACGACGTCGGTGAGCCGCTCGACCTGCGCGAGCGCGATCGTCGCCTCCTCCTTCACCGTGTCCAGCTCATCGGTGACGGTGATCTCCTCCAGGCGCATCGACAGCGCGGTCAGCGGCGTACGCAGCTGGTGCGAGGCGTCGGCGGCCAGGCGCCGCTCGGCGGTCAGCATGCGGCCGATGCGCTCGGCGGAGGAGTCCAGGACATCGGCGACCCGGTCCAGCTCCGGCACCCCGTACCGCTTGTGCCGGGGCCGGGGATCGCCCGAGCCGAGGCGCTCCGCGGTCTCCGCGAGATCGGTGAGCGGGGACGCGAGCCGGTTGGCCTGGCGCACCGCGAGCAGCACCGCCGCGATGATCGCGAGCAGCGCCACGGCGCCGATGATCAGCAGGGTGCGGCCGACCTCACGGGTGACTGCGGCCCGCGGCTCCTCGACGGTGACCTTCTCGCCCTGCTCGCCGGGCCGGGTCGCGCTGATGACGTCGCCGGTGGGGCGCGTGCCGATCTGGATGGGCGGGCGGCCGGGGATGTCGATGCGGGCGTACCGGTCGGACGCGACCTGGTCGCGCAGGATGGTGCCGCTGATCCGCTCGTCGCCGATCAGCCTGCTGTCGACGATGCTGGCGAGGCGGAGGGCCTCGCCTTCCACTCGCTCCTGGGCGCTGGTGCTGATGGTCCTCGTCTCTACGATGACGAGGCTCACCCCGAATACCGCGATCACTACGAGGACTACGGCGAGAGTGGAATTGATCAGTCGGCGACGCATCTATCCAGTGTCGCGGATCGGCGCCCCCTGAGGGGCGCGGGGAACTGCGCGACCAGCCGTCGACGGCCCGCGGACGGGGCTGCCTCCGGCGGTTCCACGGCGGGTGCGGCTTTGTTCTGGTTGCTCGCGCCCACGCGGCGGAGCCGCACATGTCACAGTCCCGCGCCCCTGACGGGGCCCGTGCTCCCCCGCAGAGGATCGCGTCAGCTCTTCTCGAAGCGGAAGCCGACGCCGCGCACCGTGGCGATGTAGCGGGGGTTCGCCGCGTCGTCGCCCAGCTTCTTGCGGAGCCAGGAGATGTGCATGTCGAGGGTCTTCGTGGAGGACCACCACGTCGTGTCCCAGACCTCCCGCATCAGCTGGTCACGCGTGACCACCCGGCCCGCGTCCCGCACGAGCACCCGGAGCAGGTCGAACTCCTTGGCGGTGAGCTGGAGTTCCTCGTCGCCCATCCACGCGCGGTGCGACTCGACGTCGATCCGCACGCCGTGCGTGGCGGGTGCCTCCTTCGGCTCGGTGGCGCCGCGCCGGAGCAGGGCCCGGACCCGGGCGAGCAGCTCCGCGAGACGGAAGGGCTTGGTCACGTAGTCGTCGGCGCCCGCGTCCAGGCCGACGACGGTGTCCACCTCGTCGGCGCGCGCGGTCAGGATGAGGATCGGCACCGTGAGCCCGTCGGCCCGCAGTCGGCGGGCCACCTCCAGGCCGTCCATGCCGGGCAACCCCAGGTCCAGTACGACCAGATCGACGCTGCCCTGCAGTCCGGCGTCGAGAGCGGTCGGGCCGTCCTCACGCACTTCGACCTCGTAACCCTCCCTGCGCAGGGCGCGGGCCAGCGGCTCCGAGATGGACGCGTCGTCCTCGGCGAGCAGTACACGGGTCATGGGGTGATGGTAGTCCGCAGTGGACAACAGCCGTGCGGTGATCGCACAGTGGCAGGGGAAGCCTGCGGCTATGAGGTGCGATTCTGAGATACACCTTTGAATGTGCGCCGTTGGTTGCAGCGACACCTGTGATCCATGTCTCAAGTCCTTCCATATGCATCCCTGACGTGTCGTATGGTGACCCAACGCCTGATGCACTACTCAAGGACCTATGGCCCGCTGTGCGCGCCTTAGGTCTCTTTTATGTGCGGGCCGGCTCCGGCCAGCCTTGAAGGAATGACCTGTGGTCGGGCCCTGCGCGCGAGGAAGCGCCCAGGGTGTGGATCCCGGAGTCACCGCTCCTCACCCCCTTCATAGCGGGGGCGAACTCCCCCTGGGCGTGGGGTTGGGCGGGATGACGACGGTGCCGACCGCCCCCCACCGGGCGCGCTCACGCTCCTGCCGCGCGCGTCCCGAACCCACGAGGATCGACCCATGGCGTCCAGCCTGACGAAGGACTCCGCCAGTACCCCTGGCTCCGAGAAGACCTTCTTCGGCCACCCCCGCGGACTGGCCACTCTGTTCATGACCGAGATGTGGGAGCGTTTCTCCTACTACGGCATGCGCGCCCTCCTCCCGCTCTACCTGGTCGCCCCCGGCGGGCTGAACCTGGACGCGGGCACGGCAGTCGCCATCTACTCCGTCTACATGTCGACGGTGTACCTGCTCTGCCTGCCCGGCGGCTGGTTCGGCGACCGCGTCTGGGGCCCGCGCAAGACGACGGCCATCGCGGCGTCCGTCA
Source organism: Streptomyces sp. NPDC059002 (assembly GCF_042740435.1). Taxonomy (NCBI): domain Bacteria; kingdom Bacillati; phylum Actinomycetota; class Actinomycetes; order Kitasatosporales; family Streptomycetaceae; genus Streptomyces; species Streptomyces sp. NPDC059002. The sequence goes on from NZ_JBHYJI010000057.1 coordinate 52,299, forward strand.
TCGTGCTCGGCCACCTCATCCTGGCCCTGCCCTCGGACGCGACCTTCTATCTCGGTCTGCTCTTCGTCGCCCTCGGTTCCGGCCTCCTGAAGGCCAACATCTCGACGATGGTCGGCCACCTCTACAACGGCCCGGCCGACCCGCGCCGTGACGGCGGCTTCACCGTCTTCTACATCGGCGTGAACCTGGGCGCCTTCTTCGCGCCGCTGACCATCGGCACGATCGGCGAGAGCGTCAACTGGCACCTCGGCTTCGCGCTCGCCGCGCTCGGCATGGCGTTCGGCCTGGTCCAGTTCCTGCTCGGCAGCCGCCACCTGTCGGAGAAGTCCGACATCGTGCCGAAGCCGCTGAGCGCCGCCGAGCGCGCCGCCACGCTGAAGAAGGCCATGATCTGGCTGCTCATCGCGGTGGTCTTCTACGCGATCGTGGTCGGCACCGGCACCTACACCCTGACCTGGGCCACGGTCCCGCTGCTGCTCATCGGCCTGATAGTGCCGATCGTCGTGCTCGGCCGCATCAAGCGCGACAAGGAGCTGACGGCCACCGAGCAGTCCAAGGTCTCCGGCTACATCTGGTTCTTCGTCGCCGCCGCCGTCTTCTGGATGATCTACGACCAGGGCGCGTCGACCGTGGCGCTCTTCGCCAAGGACAACGCCGACACCAGCGTCTTCGGCTGGGAGTTCCCCGTCTCCTGGTTCCAGTCGATCAACCCGGTCCTCGTGATGGCGCTCGCGCCGGTCGCCGCCTGGCTGTGGCTCTACCTGAACCGCAAGGGCAGTGAGCCAAACACCGTCGTCAAGTTCGGCGTCGGCCTGGTCCTCACCGGTATCTCCTTCTTCGTCTTCCTGCTGCCGCTGACGGACTCGGGCGACGGCAAGGTCAGCCCCTGGTGGCTCGTCCTGATCTACTTCTGCCAGACCGTCGGTGAGCTCTGCATCTCCCCGGTCGGTCTGTCGGTCACGACCAAGATGGCCCCGGCGAAGTACGGCTCCCAGATGATGGGCGTCTGGTTCCTCGCCGTGACCGCCGGTGACGCGGTCGCCGGCCTGCTCTCCACGTACGGCGTCGACCTGAACAAGACGGGCGTCGTGGCCGCGGAGGCCGCCCTAGCGGTCCTGGCCGGTGTCGCGGTGTACATGTACCGCAAGCGCGTCAAGGAGCTCATGGGCGACGTTCACTGACGTCCCGCACCATCACCGATTGACCCGAACTGAGGGCCACCGCACCACCCGGTGCGGTGGCCCTTGGCGTTTCTGCCGATGTGCGGGCGCTCGTCGGTGGAGCATCTGGCCATGCGCCGTACGTTGCTCACCCTGGCCCTCTGCGGGGCGCTCCTCTCGTCAAGTGCCGCCGCCGAGGCCGCCCCCGAGCCGCCGGCCGGGCGGCTCTTCGCGTACGGGGGCCATGCCCGCCAGAACATCACCGTGTACGGCCGCGGCGGCCCCCCGCTGGTGATCCTGCACGGCGGCTACTGGTCGAAGGACACCGACTGGAGCCGCTGGGCCCGGTGGTTCGCGGCGCGCGGGTTCACCGTGTACGACACCGACTACCGGCTGACCTCGGACGCGGTCTGGCCCGCGCAGCGTGACGACGTGCTCGCGGCGCTGCGCTGGGTGCGGCGGCGCGAGGGCGGTGAGCGGCCGCTCGTGCTCGGCTCGTCCGCCGGAGGACATCTCGCCCTCCAGGCGGGGACGTACGGGGCGGGCCGCTCACGGGTGCGCGGCGTCGTCGCGCTCTCCCCCGTCGCCTCGCCCTACCGCGCGTGGGTGGCCGGGGCGGTGCCCGGCGCGTCCGCCGAGCGGCGGGCGTTGCGGCGGGCCGCTCGGCGCCTCGCGGGGTGCGCTCCCGACCGCGCGGGGCAGCGCTGCTGGGAGCGGTGGGGCGACCTCGCCGTCACGTCCCATGCCTCCGGCCCGGACGACGCGCCGCTGTTCCTCGTCCACTCGGCGGGGGACTTCGTTCCGCCGGTGCACTCCGCCGAACTCGCCGCGGCGCAGCGGGGGGCGGGGCTGCGGGATGTGACCGTCCGGACGGTGCGGGGTTCCGCGCATGGGGGCGCGGTGCTCGGTGCCTCCGGCACGGCGCGGGTGGTACTCCGCTGGCTGCGGGGGCGCTAGCGCCCTAAGGGGCGCGGGGAGCTGCGCGATCGGCCGTGGACGGCCCGCGGACGGGGCTGCCTCCGGTGGTTCTACGGCGGGTGCGGCTTTGTTCTTGGTTGCTCGCGCAGTTCCCCGCGCCCCTGACGGGGCTACCTCAGGCCGCCCCTGCGCCTGGGCAGGAACGTGAAGACCGCGCCGCCGAGCAGGATCACCGTCCCGGCGACCAGACCGAGCGCGCGGAGCGCGCCGTTGTCCTCCGCGCCGGTGTCGGCGAGACCGCCACCGCTGGCGGAGCCGCCCGTGGAGGAGGAGGAACCGCCCGCCGAACCGCCGCCGGAACCGGACGCGCCGCCCGGCTGCGCAGCCGTGTCCAGCTCAAGGGAGACCTCGCTCTTCGCGGGCGTGCAAGTCGTCGTCGTACCAAGGGCCTTGACCGTCAGCACGCCCGGCGACAGCGTCGACTTCCCGTCGGCGCCCGGCTTGTACGTGCCGGTCAGGTCGGGGATGGTCATCGGGTCACCGGACTTGATGGGCTCCTTGTTGGTCGGCCCCTCGACATGCACCGTGCCCTTGTCCGCGCCGCCCAGCTTGACCTCCATCGACGGTTTCACGGAGTCCGCGGGGATGTCGGCGGGGCTGTCCATCACGGCCTTCTTGAACTGGACGGTCAGGCCGTAGTCGCCTCCGGCCTTCTTGGCGTTGATCTGGACGGGCGACGTGGCTTCCTTGTCGCCGATCGGGGTCTTGCACTTGTACGAGGTCTGGACTTCCTTGCCGGGGAAGTCGGTCTGCCCGTCGCCGCCGCCGGTGGTGCCGCCGGACGTACCGCCCGAGGTGCCCCCGGTGGTGCCGCCCGTGTCGCCGCCCGTCGAGCCGCCGGACGTACCGCCCGAGCCACCCGACGTACCGCCTGACGTACCACCCGACGTACCGCCCGAACTGCCGCCGCCCTCCGTGACCTTGATGGTCGCGCCCGCCTTCACCTGTTCCTTGGGCGTGCACTTGGTGTCGGTCGAGATCGGCTTGCTGACGTTGATGTTGTACGCGTCCGGGGTGAGCGTGATGTCGCCCGCGGCGGTCAGCTTCAGCTTGCCCTTCATGTCGGAGAGGATCATGGGGCTGTTCTTCTTGATGGGCGGGTTCGTGCGGTCGCCCTCGACCTTCAGGTCGCCGGTCTGGCCGCCGCCCACCTTGATGGTGCCGGTCGGCTTCACGGTGTCCTTGTCGAGGTCGAGCACGTCCGGGTTCTTGGACGCGGCCTGCGTCGTCTTCCACACGACGTCGATCTCGTCGCCGACCTTCGCCGTCGCGGGCGCGCTGATCTCCACCTTGGTGGTGCCCTGCACGGGTGGCAGGCCGGAGATCGGCGGCGGTATGCACTCCGTCTCGTACGCCACCTCGGCGGCCTGTGCGGGGCCCGCCGTCAGCAGGATGCCCGCCCCGCCGAGCAGGAGTGCGACCGAGGCCGCGCCCGCTCTCCGTCGTTGCGTGATCACGTGTTTCCCTTCGTCGGACTGTTGTCGGACGGTGCGGAGAGCCGGCCGGCCGGTGCGCCGGGGTCGGTGTCGGGGGTGAACCACGGCAGGGACGTCGTCGATGCCGACGTCGTGGCCCGGTCACCGGTGCCGCCGGGGTCCTTCGGCGGTTTCGTGCGCGGTGCGCGCGTCTGCCGGTCCGCCGCGACCGCCCCCTGCGGCAGCCGCAACTTCGGCAGGCGCTCGGTGAGTTCGGACAGGCGCGCGGTGCGATGGCGCCCGGCCCCCGAGGTGCGCCGCCGGTGCGGGCGGAGGCGGTCGACGACGGCCATGCCGATGCGGAAGACGGCCGCGGGCACCACGACGCAGAGCAGGATCCAGAAGACGGTGACGCCCCAGGGGCGGCCCACGCCCCACGGCTGCTCGACGAGGACCTTGCCGCCGAACTTCAGCGAGACCAGATAGTCGCCGTGCGCGCCCGCGGACAGCTCGACGGGCAGCTTGATCTGCGCCTTCTTGCCGGGCGCTATGGTGCCGCGCCACTGCTGCTCCTCCCACTGCGGGGCGAACACGCCGTGGGAGGTGCCGACTTGGAAGACGGGGTTCTTGACGGGCGCGGAACCGACATTGCCCACGGTGAGGACGAGCTTGCGGGAGGGCGGGGCGCCGAACCAGGTCAGGATCCCGCTCGAACCCTCGAGGCGGGTGTCCGTCAGGACGGACAGCTTGCCGCCGCCGGCCTGCTCGGGCAGCGCCTTCACCGGGTGGCCCGCGACCTTGAACACGGCGTCGACCTGCGACTTCTCACCCGTCACCGTCGCCACGTGGACGACACAGGGGCAGGGCTCGGGCGGCTCGGCCACCGGGAGCTTCTTGCTGAAGGCGCCGTCCTTGTCCGTGGTGACGGCGCGGCCCTCGGAGTTGGCGCAGGAGTTGGTGCCGCCGATGACGCCCTTGCCGGGCGCGGACTGGCCGCAGATCAGCATCATCAGGAGGGTGTCGGCCCGCCAGCCCTTCCCTTCGACGGTGACCGAACCACCCATCCCTGCCTGGGACTTGGAGAGTTCCACGGTCGGCTTGTCCGCGGCGGACGCGGCGGACGCGGCAGACACGGCAGACGCGCCGGACGCGGCAGACGCGGCAGACGCGGCCGAAAGGGGCAGCAGCGCGAAGCCGAGCAGCGCCAGGATGACGAAGGCCCACAGTGCGGGCCTGTTCCGCTTGCCGTTCACAGTTCCTCTCCCGTCCCCGTCCCCGTTCCCGTCCGCGTCCCCGCCCTCGCCAGCTCCCTCGTGCCGTCCCCCGGCTCCCGCGCCCCTTCGGGTTCGGGCGCCTCGGGGTCCCGGCGCCGTCTGCGTACGAGATGGAAGGCGCCGCCCGCGAGGGCGAGCAGCAGGGCCGCGCCGCCCGCCACCGCGCCCCACGGCACGAAGCGGGCCGACGCGCTCGCCTCGCCGTGGGCGCCGCCCGCCGCGGTCGCCGTCAGCCGCACGTCGACGGAGTCGAGGGCGGGGGCGTCGGGCCAGGGTTCGGTCAGGGAGACCCTGCGCCCTGGCAGCAGTTCGACGGGCAGCGTGCGCGGGGCACGGTCGAGCAGCGTGCCGAAGACGCCGTCGGCGCGCACCGCGAGCCGCGGGGTCAGCACGGTGTTGCCGCGGTTGACCAGGTCGTATGTGATGCGCCCCGCGTCCTTGTCGACCTTGACGCGCTCCACGGTGAGCGCGGCGAGCGTCGGCCCGCCGACCCGCAGATGCAGCCGGACGCCCACCGTGCGGCCGCCGCCGGACGCGACGATCGCGCCCGGGTGGTCGCCGGGCACCGCGCCCGTCGGGACCGTCACGGTGAACGGCACCTCGGCGCGGGTCCGCGGTGGCACCTTGACCTGCCGTTTCGCGAAGGTGATCCACGCGCCGGTGTCCTTGGGCCGCCCCTTGGCGGGGGTGACGGACAGCGCGCCGGAGCCGGTGTTGGCCGCGTCCGCGCCCCGCAGTGTCACGGTGCGGGACTTCGTGCCGGGGTTGGTGACGGTGACGGTGTCCTGGAGCACCGTGCCCGGGGTGCCCTCCGCGTAGAAGTAGGGCCGCCCGTCCTTCGCCGGGCGCGTACCGCCTCCCGACGCGGGCGCGACGGACCACGCGGACCCGCCGCCGTCCGCGTGCGCGGGGGTCGCGGCGGCGGCCAGCAGGGCGGCCGCGCACAGCGCTGCGCGCGCGGCGGACGGCATCGGCTTCGGCTTCGGCTTCGGCTTCGGCGGCATCGGCGGCTCCTGGGGCGTCGATCGGTGGCCGGTCCCTCGGGTCGCGGCTACCGCGGGCGCGCCGCCTGGTTCCTGCGGGTCAGCCAGAGCGCGCCGGCCGCGCCCGCGAGCAGCACGGTGCCGCCGAGGGTGCCGAGCGCGATCGCGGAGTCGGCGGGGCCGGTCTGCGGGAGCTCGTCGCCGCCGGAGGGGGCGCTGTTGGAGTTGCCGGAGCCGCCCGAGCCGCCGGTCGAGTCCGACCCGCCCGACGTACCGCCCGAGCCGCCCGAACCCCCCGCGCCCTTGACGTCGAGTTCGAGGGACGGCTTGGGGTTGTTGGACGGCGTGCACGTCGTGGTCGTGCCGAGCGCCTTGATGGTGAGGACCCCGGCCGTGAAGGTGACCTTGCCGCTCTTCTTGGGGGTGTACGTCCCCGACAAATCACTGATCTTGATGGGGGTGTTGGCGGGGACCGCCTCGGCGTTCGTCGCTCCGGAGACCGGCACGGTGCCGCTCTCGGCGCCGCCGAGCTTGATCACCGCACTTGGCTTCATCGCGCCCTTGCCGAGCTCCACCGGGCTGGAGGAGACGCCCTTCTGGAAGGACATGGTGAGTTTGTAGGCGCTGCCGCTCTTGACGCTCTTGATGTCGATCGGCGAGACCGCGCCCTTGTTCCCGATGGGCGTCTTGCACTGGTAGTTGACGTCCTGGACCGTGGCCTGCGCGGCCGGTGCGGCCATGAGCACCGCTGAGCCGCCGGCCAGGGCCGTGGCAAGCGCGAGCGCGGCCCCTCGTTTCTGGTACGACACCTCGTGTTCCCCTCATGCCGGTCGGGCGTGCCGCGGGTGCGGTGTTACTGACGGCACATCAGATTGGGCGCTCAAGGTACGCCCGGGGCCTTGTCGAGGGAAGACAAAAGACGCGCCGGATCCGTGATGATCCGACGCGTACGCCAACCGCGGGGAACGGCGCGCCCAGCCACGACGCGGCGGCACCCGGCCGTCCGCCCCCTACGCGGGAGCGCCGAGCTCCGCCCAGACCGTCTTCCCCGCGACTCCGGGCGTCCGTACGACGCCCCAGTCCAGACAGAGCCGCTGCACGATGAACATCCCGTGCCCACCGGGGCGGCCGGCCCGGTGCGGGGTGCGCGGCGCGGGCTGCCCCGCGCCCCGGTCGGAGACCTCGATCCGCAGCACCTTGCCGTCGCAGGAGAGCCACAGCTCGTCCGGGCCCTCCGCGTGGAGACACGCGTTGGTGACCAGCTCGGAGACGACAAGGAGCACGTCCTCGGCGGCGGCACGCCGGTCGGCGCCCTCCGCGGGCAGCCAGCCCCATGCGTACAGCGCCTGACGCGTGTAGTCCCGGGCGAGCGGGACGATGCCGCTCGCGCCGTTCAGGCTCAGCCTGCGGATCTGGCGCCCCGCGGGCACTCCGGACGCCCGGTCCGCGGGAGCGTCCGCGACGGCCGCCTCGGACTCCGGGCCGCGGTCGCCCGGCGAGTAAGGCCGGGTGGTGCTCATCAGCGCTTCACCTCACCGACAAGGGGACTGAGGACTCTGTACACATTGGGGACATCGGCTGCTCGCCGTCTCTGACTGTTGACGTCTGCCTGTTGGCGGATCCAGGTCTCTCCTGCCCGGCCGAACCGTGAGAACACCCACTTATTCGGTAGGGACCATGTGACACTGGTAACGCCTTGATCACGCAGAGACAACTGACGCGTAACTTTCGCGTGCGGCCTTCATGGGCTAGTCGGCCAGGGCCGCATCGAGCGTCTCGTGAACGGTGAAGACGGCCTCCGCGCCGGTGATCTCGAAGACCCGGGCCACCACCGGCAGCATCCCGGCCAGATGGACTCCACCCCCCGCGGCCTCGGCCTTGAGCCGGGCCCCGAGCAGCACATTGAGTCCGGTGGAATCACAGAACTCAAGACGTGAGCAGTCGACGACGAGGCGTGCGTAGCCGTCCGCCAGACAGCTTTCGAGTGGCTCGCGCAGCAGATCTGCCGTGTGGTGATCCAACTCACCCGCCGGGGTCACCACGGCACTCGTGCCCGCTTTTCGCACTTCGACCAGAAGCCGGCCCCTGTGTGCGCTGCCGACCGTCCCGCGGTCCATGCCGTCACTCTCTTCCGACCGTCGTGGCTGTTGATGACGCCCCTGAACATTACGCCTTCCCTACGGCCCGGGGTACCCGAACATCCCCCCGAATTCGGACATTTCGCCACGTACCGCACTTGCGACTGAGCTGTGGAAGCGGGTAGGGGTAGAAGAGACAGCAATCGACACGACGGCTTTGGAGGCGCCGCACACCGCAGTGCACGTACTGGCATCGGCAGCCATATGCCGAGAACGATGGAGGACACCATGTCACCCCGGCTCGACGAATCGCGCACTGACCAAGCGACGTCGACACCCCCGCCGAACCGCTCCGCAACAGAGATCCCGGGTCCTGCCACGGAGGCCACGCCCAGCTCGCCGGCCCCCGAAGCCCTCGCAACCCTCGACGGGCTGCACGACCTTCCCGAGATCCCTCCGTACGACGAGGTGGGGCCGCTGGATGCGCGGGCCCTGTCCAAGACCCTCTTCGAGCGCCTCGAATCGCTTGAGGAAGGCACACACGAATACGCGTACGTACGCAACACGCTCGTCGAACTCAACCTCGCGCTTGTGAAGTTCGCCGCCTCCCGGTTCCGCTCCCGCAGCGAACCGATGGAGGACATCATCCAGGTCGGCACCATCGGCCTGATCAAGGCGATCGACCGCTTCGAACTCAGCCGCGGCGTCGAGTTCCCCACCTTCGCGATGCCGACGATCGTCGGCGAGATCAAGCGCTTCTTCCGCGACACGAGCTGGTCGGTGCGCGTCCCGCGCCGCCTGCAGGAACTCCGTCTGGACCTCGCCAAGGCGGGCGACGAACTCGCCCAGCAGTTCGATCGCGCCCCCACGGTGGGCGAGCTCGCCGAGCGCCTGGGCATCTCCAACGACGAGGTCGTCGAAGGCATGGCCGCCTCCAACGCCTACACGGCCAGCTCGCTGGACGCGCAGCCGGAGGAGGACGACTCCGAAGGCGCCCTCGCGGACCGCATCGGCTACGAGGACCACGGCCTCGAAGGCATCGAGTACGTCGAGTCCCTGAAGCCGCTGATCGCCGAACTCCCGCCGCGCGACCGGAAGATCCTCGCACTGCGCTTCGTCGCCAACATGACGCAGTCCGAAATAGGCGACGAGCTCGGCATCTCCCAGATGCACGTCTCACGCCTGCTCTCCCGAACTCTCGTCAGGCTCCGCAAGGGGCTGACGGTCGAGGAGTGAGGTGGCGCCGCGCCGCGCTGCGCCTGAACGCTTGAACGTCCCTGTGGGGCCCGCCTGTTGAGGAGGCGGGCCCCACAGTCGCGGTGCACGTCGTTCGAGTGAGAGCGACGCACGCGGTCGTGGCGTGGCCGTATGGCCAACCGCGTGCCCATCCGCCAGCTCCAGCAGCATGCCAGCGAGCTCATCGACCGTGTCGCCGCAGGCGAGCGGGTGGAGATCGCTCGCAACGGCCGTCTGATCGCCGTGCTCGGCCCCCCCCCATTACTTTCTACGTAGCCCCGCAACGGGGTTACCGGCCTTCGGAGT
>NZ_JBHYJI010000058.1:0-61509 GCF_042740435.1 Streptomyces sp. NPDC059002
CCTTACGGGGGCTCGGGCGTTGCGGAGTGCCCCGTAGGGGCGCGGGGAACGATCTCACAACGCCCCGAGCCGCTCCAGCGGAAAGGGCGGCTGCGCCAGCGGGCGTACGGCAAGCCGCGTCAGCGGCAGCGCATTGTCGTCGCCCGCCGTGCGATTCGCGTGCAGAACGTCGCAGTGAACGCACCGGTGGACGATGACCCACTCGCCGTCTCCGCGCACGGAGATGGCAAGTGGTTCCATCCGGGCACCACAGTCCGCGGCCCGGTCCCCGGGGGTGTCGTCCAGATGGCGGCTCCACAGACAGTTCGGGCAGTGGTTGCGGTGCCCCGTGCCGGGCGCGGTCATCGAGACGTCGAGACCGCACTGGAGGCAGCGGAAGGACTGGGCGCGTGCTTCAGTGCGCGCCCTCCTGGAAGTGTTGCGGGACATGACGGCAGTGACTCCTGAGCGATGCGGAATGGGGTGACGTCGAGAGATTCCGCAGGGCCCTGGGCATACAACACCGGCTTTCTGTCCACGCACGAGAGGCCGGGCCCCAGTTGGCCCGGCCTCTCGATGAAACCCGCACCGCGTGGGCGCGGCAAGCGAATTACCGGCTACGCGAGACCCGCCACGAGGTCCGCGACGGACTTGCGGCGGCCGGTGTAGAACGGCACCTCTTCACGGACGTGCATACGGGCCTCGGAGGCGCGCAGGTGACGCATCAGGTCGACGATGCGGTACAGCTCGTCGGCCTCGAAGGCGAGCAGCCACTCGTAGTCGCCGAGGGAGAACGAGGCGACCGTGTTGGCGCGCACGTCGGGGTAGCCGCGGGCCATCTTGCCGTGGTCGGCGAGCATGCGGCGGCGGTCCTCGTCGGGCAGCAGGTACCAGTCGTAGGAGCGCACGAAGGGGTAGACCGAGACGTAGTTGCGGGGCGTCTCGTCGGCCAGGAAGGCCGGGATGTGCGACTTGTTGAACTCGGCGGGGCGGTGCAGCGCCATGTTCGACCAGACAGGCTCCAGCGCGCGGCCCAGCTTGGTGCGGCGGAAGAGGTTGTAGGCCTCCTGCAGCTCGTCGGCGGTCTCGGCGTGCCACCAGATCATGACGTCGGCGTCGGCGCGCAGGCCGGAGACGTCGTAGGTGCCGCGGATCGTGATGTCCTTGGCGGCGAGCTGGTCGAACAGCTCCTGGACCTCTTCGGCGTAGCCGCCGCGGTCCTCGGGGAGCACGTCACGCAGCTTGAAGACGGACCACAGCGTGTAGCGGATGACCTCGTTGAGGTCCTTGGCCTTCTTGCCGGCGTTGGGGGTCTTGGCGGGGGCGTCGTCACTCATGCGGCTATTCTCCTCCGCCGCCGTGCAGGCTCTGCACCGGGTTCCGGGTGAGCTCCTGCACGCCCGCCCGTCGCCCGCCACCACCCTTATCCGAAGCGCTACGCGCAGCCCCCTCCGATTCAAGGTCGCCGGCCAGCTGGTCGACGGCGGCGTTGGCGCTCGCGATGCAGGCGGGGATGCCCACTCCGTCGTACGCCGCTCCGCAGACGGCGAGGCCGGGCAGCCGGGCGACGTGGGCGCGGATGCGGGCCACGCGCGCGTGGTGGCCCACCGGGTACTGCGGGAGGCCGTCGGTCCAGCGGGTGACGCGGGCGGCGACGGGGGCGGCGGTCAGTCCCGTGGCCTCGCGCAGGTCGTGCCGGGACACGTCGACGAGTTCGCCGTCCTCGCGGGCGAGGTCGGCCACGTCTCCGTAGCGGCCCACCGAGGTGCGCAGGACGAGCAGGTCCGGGTTCTGCGCGTCGATCCAGCCCCACTTGCGGCTGGCGAAGGTGGACGCCTTGATGGTGTGCCCGTCGACGGGCGGCACAAGAAAACCGCTGCCTTCGGGGAGGTCGGTTTCGGCGCGCCGGTAGGCGAGGGTGATCAGCGCCATGGAGGCGTACTCGACGGTGCGCAGCTCGGCGGCGGCCGCGGGCGACTCGGCGTCGAGGAGCTCGGCGGCAGCGGGTGCGGGGAGGGCGAGGACGACGGCGTCCGCTTCGTAGAGGCCGCTTTCGGTGACCACGCGCCAGCCGTCGGGGGTCCGCCGCAACTCCGTGACCGGCGTGTTCGTCAGGATCTCGGCGCCACGCGCGCGTACCGCGTCGGCGACGGCGAGCGGCAGTTCGCCGATGCCGCCGTCGATGCCCATGAACACGGGCCCGGTCTGCTGGTTCTGTGCGGCGCGCGCCTGGATGTCGCGGACGCCCTCCGTGAGGGAGGCGTGCGTGCGGGCGGCCTCGAAGAGCTGCGGGACGGCGGAGCGCATCGAGATGCGGTACGCGTCCCCTGCGTACACCCCGCCGAGCAGCGGCTCCACGAGGCGGTCGACGACCTCGCGGCCCAGGCGCTCGGCGACGTACGCGCCGACCGCGACGTCGTCGCCGACCTCGGTGGGCGGCAGCTCGCGGTCCCGCTCGATGCGGCGCAGGCCCTCGTCGGAGAGGACTCCGGAGAGCGCGGACGCGTCACCGGGGACGCCCATGACGTGGCCCTTGGGCATCGGGCGCAGGGCGCCGCGGGTCCAGATCGACGCGGTCGCGGTGGCGGGCGGCTGCAGGCGGTCGGCGAGGCCGACCTCGCGGGCGAGCGCGACGGCCTCGGGTCGGCGGGCCAGCATGGACTCGGCGCCGAGGTCGACGCGGACGCCCTCGATCTCACCGGCGTGCAGCTTCCCGCCGAGCCGGTCGGAGGCTTCGAGGACGGTCACGCGCGTGCCGGGGTCGGCGGCGAGCAGGCGGTGCGCGGCGGCAAGTCCGGCGATCCCGCCCCCGATGACGACGGCATGGCCGCTACCCGTACGTGTGTCCGTTTCGCGCATGCCTCCACTCTCTCAGACCGGCGAGTCCCGACCGTGACCGCATCGGGACCGGTCGGCAACCACCGTCCCGCCGCCTTCCGGCGTCGAAGGAGCAGCCAACGGAGCAACTCTCACCACGTCCCTCGGGGGTACGCCGATGCACGCGTCCAGCAGGCCGGACCACCGCACGTCCCGGCACCGCACAGCCCGGCACCGCACGATCCAGGTCCTTTCCGCCGTCCTTCTCGCGGTCGCGCTCGCGCTCACGGGGTGCTCCGCGGACGACTCCGCCGACAGCGGCGGGGACAAGGCGGCCGGTTCGGCCGCGCGCGACGAGGCGGGCCCGGCCGACGGCAAGGGCGCCGCGGGCTCCGGCGGCGGACAGGCCGACAAGTCCCGTGCCAAGAAGCCGATCAGGCCGTCCGGCACGCACATCATCCGCACCGCGAAGCTCACCGTCCGGGTCAAGGACGTGCCCGCGGCACTGGACCGGGCCCGCACGGCCGCGGAGGACGCGGGCGGCATCGTCGGCGACGAGAGCACGTCGCGCGACGACGAGGGACGCGAACGCTCCCGTGTCGTCCTGCGCGTCCCCCAGGACGCGTACGAGGCCGTGCTCACCGCGCTCGAAGGCACCGGCAAGCTGATCGACCGCGACGCCAAGGCGCAGGACGTCACGGACCAGGTCGTCGACGTGGAGAGCCGCATCGCGTCGCAGCGGGCGAGCGTGGCGCGGGTGCGGGAGCTGATGGACAAGGCGACGAAGCTGAGCGATGTGGTCACCCTGGAAGGGGAGTTGAGCACCCGTCAGGCCGACCTTGAGGCGCTGCTCGCCCAGCAGGAGTCGCTGAAGAACCGTACGACCATGGCGACGATCACCCTGTCGCTCACCGAGAACGCGGCGACGGCGGACGCCGAGGACGACGACACGACGCTCGCGAACGCCCTCTCGGGAGGCTGGGACGCGTTCGTGACGACGCTGCGGTGGATCGGCGTCGCGCTGGCCGCGGTGCTGCCGTTCGCGGCGGTGGCCGCGCTGCTCCTCGCGCTGTGGCTGCGGCTCGTACGCAACCGGCTGCGGCGCCACCCGGCGGCGGACCCGGCCACGGCACCCGAGCCCGACGGCGCCCCGTGAGAGGTGCGCACCACCGCGCCGTAGCGTGTCCGTATGAGCAGCACACGAGAGCGACTTGTGGTCATCGGGGGCGACGCGGCCGGCATGTCCGCCGCGTCGCAGGCACGCAGGCTCAAGGGGCAGGACGAGCTGGAGGTCGTCGCGTTCGAGCGCGGCCACTTCACCTCGTACTCCGCCTGCGGCATCCCCTACTGGGTGGGCGGCGACGTCGAGGAGCGCGACGACCTCATCGCGCGCACCCCTGAGCAGCACCGGGAACGGGGCATCGACCTGCGGATGCGTACGGAGGTGACGCGGATCGACGCGGCGGGCAGGCGCGTCCTGGCGCGCGACCTGGAATCGGGCGAGGAGTCCTGGACGGCGTACGACAAGCTCGTCATCGCCACCGGCGCGCGGCCGATCCGCCCCGCGCTGCCCGGCATCGACGCTCCGGGTGTGCACGGCGTGCAGACCCTCGACGACGGGCAGGCGCTGCTCGACACCCTGGCCAGGACGCCGGGCCGCAGGGCCGTGGTCATCGGCGCGGGCTACATCGGCGTCGAGATGGCCGAGGCGATGATCAACCGCGGCTATGAGGTGACGGTCGTCAACCGCGGCAAGGAGCCCATGTCGACGCTCGACCCGGACATGGGCCGCCTGGTGCACGACGCGATGACCGGCATGGGCATCGCGATGGTGAACGACGCCGAGGTCACCAAGATCCTCACGGGCGACGACGGACGGGTCAGGGCGGTGGCCACGGAGGACGCCGAGTACCCGGCCGACGTGGTGGTGCTCGGCATCGGCGTACGTCCCGAGACCGCGCTCGCCCGCGAGGCGGGGCTGCCGCTCGGCGAGCACGGCGGGCTCCTCACCGACCTGGCGATGCGGGTGCGTGGAGACACGGCGGGCGGGGCCGTGTGGGCGGGCGGCGACTGCGTGGAGGTCCTCGACCTGGTGTCGGGGCGCGAGCGGCACATCGCGCTCGGCACCCACGCCAACAAGCACGGGCAGATCATCGGCTCGAACGTGGGCGGCGGTTACGCGACGTTCCCCGGTGTCGTCGGCACGGCCGTCAGCAAGGTGTGCGACCTGGAGATCGCCCGCACCGGCCTGCGCGAGAAGGACGCGCGGGCGGCCGGGCTCCAGTTCGTGGCGGTGACCATCGAGTCGACGAGCAGGGCCGGTTACTACCCGGGCGCGGCCCTGATGACCGTGAAGATGCTCGCCGAGCGGCGCACGGGACGGCTCCTCGGGGTCCAGATCGTCGGCCGCGAGGGCGCGGGCAAGCGCGTCGACGTGGCGGCGGTCGCGCTGACGGCGCGGATGACGGTGGAGCAGATGACGGCGCTCGACCTCGGCTACGCCCCGCCGTTCTCCCCGGTGTGGGACCCGGTCCTGGTGGCGGCGCGCAAGGCGGTGACGGCGGTCCGGGCGGGCTGATCACGAGGGCGGGGCGGGAAGACGCCCTGATTCATGCCCCGCCCGGCACCGCAGAACGCGCTTGCCGTGCAGGTCAGAACGCGCTTTCTGACGAAGGGCCGCGCTGCCACCGCCCGTTCCACTTGGCTGATTCGGGCGGTTCGGCGCGCCCCGGATTCCCGCGCCGCGGGAGCGCGCCCACGCGCGGCACAGATGTCCGTCGCCCGCCCCGCGAGCACCCCCGGGCACCCCCTCTGAGCGGCCACGGCGCCCCGGAAGCCGCAGTTCCGGGGCGCATCACGCTGCCCGCACCACCCCTCTCGCGCCGCTAAGGGATCGCGATCTTTTTTTCCGCCAGGTTTCACAGAATCGGCACAGACCCCACAAGTGGACCGCACTATGTGACGCGTCAGAGCGGCACGGACACACACGGCGACGTGTGACCGTGCCGTTGGGGAGGGGGCGGGCCGTGCGGGGTGGGAAGACACCCCCACGGCCCGACCGTGGAGGGGACCACGCACCGGATGAATCACACCATCGCCCTTGGCACCGCAGCCCTGCCCCGCAAGGGAGCGTGACGCGGCCGTGCGCATTCTCCTCCTGGGCTCCACCGGCTACCTGGGCGGGCACATCACCGAGCGGCTGCGCGCCCTGCCGGGCGTGCGACTGGTCAGGGCCGGGCGCGCCCCCGTGGACGATCTGCGGATCGACCTCGCCACCGTCGCCCCCGCCGCGCTGGCCGACCAGCTGGTGCGGGCCGCGCCCGACGCCGTGGTCAACTGCGCGGGCGCGGTCGGCGGCAACGCGCTGGCCCTCGCCGAGATCAACTCCCGCGGCCCGGCCGTCCTGTGCGAGGCGATGCGGTACGCGACGCCCACCGCGCGCCTGGTGCACATCGGCTCGGTCGCCGAGTACGGGCCGAGCGCCGTCGGCGAGCGCACGACCGAGGACACCCCGGCCCGCCCGCTCGCCCCGTACGGCGCCACCAAGCTGGCCGGCACCCTCACCGTCCTGGACGCGGGGCTCGACGCGGTGGTCCTGCGCGTCACCACCCCGGTGGGCCCCGGGGCGCCGCCCGCCGGTCTGCCCGGCCGCCTCACCGCCGAACTGAGCCGCGCGGTGAGCCACTCCCGGCATCCCACGGTGCGGGTCGGCGATCTCTCCGCGCACCGGGACTTCGTCGACGTACGCGATGTCGCGGAGTCCGTGGCCCGCGCGCTCACCGTGCCGGGTCCCGTGTCGCGGGTCCTGAACATCGGCAGCGGCCGCGCCGTCCCCGCGCGCGAACTGGCCCACGGCCTGGTCCGCGCCGCGCGCTTCACGGGGCGCCTCGCGGAGACGCTCGGCACGGTGGGCCGCGCGGCACCGGCGCCCTGGCAGTGCGCCGATGTGGGCGCCGCGGAGCGGGAGTTGGGCTGGACCCCGACGTACTCCCTCAAGGAGTCCCTGGACGCGCTCTGGGCCGCGGACGGCACGCCGCGCTGAAGAGCCGGGCGCCACCGCACCGAAAAGGGTCCCCGCCGCTCCCGGCAGGGACCCTTTTTCAGACAAACTTTCAGACGGCGGTGCGCGTGTGCACGTACTCGACGAGCCTGGTCAGCGCCTCGGGGTCGGTGGACGGCAGCACGCCGTGGCCGAGGTTGAAGATGTGTCCCTCCAGGCCGTTCGCGGCGGCGAGCACCTCGTCCGTCTTGGCCTCGACGGCCTCGCGCGTCGAGAAGAGCACGGCCGGGTCGAGGTTGCCCTGCAGCGCCTTGCCGGGCCCGACGCGGCGCGCGGCCTCGTCCATCGGCACCCGCCAGTCGACGCCGACGACGTCCGCGCCCGCCTCACCCATGAGCCCGAGCAGCTCGCCCGTGCCGACACCGAAGTGGATCCGGGGCACGCCGTACCCGGCGACCGCGTCGAAGACCTTCACCGACGCGGGCATCACCGCGCGCCGGTAGTCGGCGGGCGACAGCGCGCCCACCCACGAGTCGAAGAGCTGCACGGCGCTCGCGCCCGCCTCGATCTGCACCTTCAGGAAGGCGCCGGTGATCTCCGCGAGCCGGTCGAGCAGATCGGCCCAGAGCTGCGGGTCCCCGTACATCAGGGCCTTGGTGTGCTCGTGGTTGCGGCTCGGCCCGCCCTCGACGAGATAGCTCGCGAGGGTGAAGGGCGCACCGGCGAACCCGATGAGCGGCGTCGACCCGAGCTCGGCGGTCAGCATGCCAATCGCCTCGGTGACGTAGTGGACGTCATCGGGCGTGAGGTCCCGCAGCTGCGCGAGGTCGGCGCGCGAACGGATCGGGTTGGCGACGACGGGGCCGACGCCGGGCTTGATGTCGAGGTCGATCCCGATCGCCTTCAGCGGTACGACGATGTCGCTGAAGTAGATCGCGGCGTCGACGCCGTGACGGCGCACCGGCTGCATCGTGATCTCGGTGACGAGGTCGGGCCGCATGCAGGACTCCAGCATGGCGGTGCCCTCACGGACCTTGCGGTACTCGGGAAGTGAGCGCCCCGCCTGCCGCATGAACCAGACCGGCGTGTGCGGCACGGCCTCACGCCTGCACGCCTTCATGAAGGGGGAGTCGTACGTCGCTGCGTTCTGCCGGCCCGCGGGGCTCTGGCTCTGGTTGGCACTCACGCGGAAAGTCTCGCACGTTGACCGGGAACCCCCTGACGGGTGTCTCTCCCTGCGCGAAGGCGCCGTTCCCCTTAACCTTCCCCGCATGGCTGCGGCTCAGGGACAACGGTCGGACGGCGCTGGCGAGATGGAGAGTTCGGAGGGGAAGGTGGCGGATTCGGCTCCGTTGCCCTTCCGCGCGGCGGTCGACGCGCTGCGGGGGGCACGGCTGCGGCCGGAGATCGAGATCGATCCGACGCGGCCGCCGCAGCGGCTCGCGCCGCACGCGTACGCGTTGGAAGCGGCGGTCGTGGACGGCGACGAGGACCTCGCGGACGGGCGGCTCG
Organism: Streptomyces sp. NPDC059002; assembly: GCF_042740435.1. Classification (NCBI taxonomy): domain Bacteria; kingdom Bacillati; phylum Actinomycetota; class Actinomycetes; order Kitasatosporales; family Streptomycetaceae; genus Streptomyces; species Streptomyces sp. NPDC059002. Next base: position 8,309 of record NZ_JBHYJI010000058.1, read on the forward strand.
TACTGCTCCACGATCCGGCGGGACACGACGCATGGCAGGGCACCTTCCGCCTCGTCACGCTCGTACGGGCGGAACTGGAACCGGAAATGGCGGCGGATCCGCTCCTTCCGGAGGTCTGCTGGTCCTGGCTGACCGGGGCGCTGCACGCGCGCGGACTCTCGGCGGGGGAGGCGAGCGGCACGGTGACGCGCGCCGGATCCCACTACTTCGGGGGGCTCGCGTCGCGCCCGCCCGCCTCCCAGATCGAGATTCGCGCCTCGTGGACCCCGCGGGAGGGTGCGGGCGGGGTGCCCGACACCGCGGCGCATCTCGCCGCCTGGTGCGATCTGCTCTGTCAGGTCGCGGGCCTGCCGCCCGCGGGCCCCGGCGACGGCTCCGTCGTCACGCTCCCCCAGCGCCGCGGACCGTCAACCACCTGACGCCCCCGACCCATGACGGATTTTCCCCACCCTTACGAGTGCCCCGCGGCCCCGTGCCGCGGGGTTCGCGCATGTCACCCGTAGGGCGGCGCGTTCGGTTTGATCTTCGGATGATCGAGTGCGTGTCCGAATTGCCCGGATTGAGACTCACCAAATCGTGATCATTCTCTAAAGGCGGGCGGGATTGGTGCCGAAGAGGTTTGTGACCTTGAAAAGCACGGTTCGTCCCGGCTTCATCCCCGAGCCGGTTCCGTCCCGCCACCCCAGGAGGCCTGGTGTCCGTTCTCCTCGAGCAGCCCGCAAGCCTGGTCGCCTACCGCCCGAACAAGCCGACCGCCATGGTCGTCGTGGCCGACCCCCGCGTCCGTTCCACCGTCACCCGCCACCTCTGGGCGCTCGGTGTACGCGATGTCATCGAGGCCTCGTCCATCGCGGAGGCTCGTCCCCGCATCGGCAACCCCCGTGACATCTGCGTCGCAGACGTCCACCTCCCCGACGGCTCCGGCCTGACGCTCCTCTCCGAAACCCGTGCCGCGGGCTGGCCCAACGGCCTCGCCCTCTCCGCCGCCGACGACATCGGCGCCGTGCGCAACGCCCTCGCGGGCGGCGTCAAGGGCTACGTCGTCACCGGCACCCGTACGAACGTCGGACTCCCCACCCGCCCCGGCGCCGCACCCATCGGCTCGGCCGCCGCCAGAATGCACCGCCGCCCTCCGGGCGCCCCCAGCCACCCCGGCGGCTACCGCGAGCTGTCCGGCCGTGAGGTCGAGGTGCTCCGCCTGGTCGCCGAGGGCCAGTCCAACAAGGCCATCGGCGTCTCGATGGGCCTGTCCGCCCTCACCGTGAAGAGCCACCTCGCCCGCATCGCGCGCAAGCTCGGCACGGGTGACCGAGCCGGGATGGTAGCGGTCGCGCTGCGTACCGGAATCATCCACTGACTGATTTACAACCCTCCAGCGCCGGTCGACGGAACGTTCCGTCGACGGGCGCTGTGCATACACAGATACCCTTGACAGGTGACCGACGCCCAAGAGACCGCAGCAGACAGCTCACTGCGAACCACCGGAGGCGCTCCTCCGGACGACGACGGCCTCGCTCCTGAAGGGCTGCCGATCCCACTGCTCGAGCCGCGTGACGGCATTCCCCCGGTGATCGCCGACGAGGAATCCCTCGCCACGGTGGTCGCCGCCTTCGCCGCGGGCACGGGCCCCGTCGCCGTCGACGCCGAGCGCGCGTCCGGCTACCGGTACGGCCAGCGTGCCTATCTCGTCCAGCTCCGCCGCGAGGGCGCGGGCACCGCGCTCATCGACCCCGTCGCCTGCCCCGACCTCTCGGGTCTCGGCGAGGCCATCGGCGACACCGAGTGGGTCCTGCACGCCGCCACCCAGGACCTGCCGTGCCTGCGCGAAATAGGCATGATTCCATCGCGGATCTTCGACACGGAGCTCGCGGGCCGGCTCGCCGGGTTCCCGCGGGTGGGGCTCGGCGCGATGGTCGAGAGCGTCCTCGGCTACGTACTGGAGAAGGGGCACTCCGCCGTCGACTGGTCGACACGGCCGCTGCCCGAGCCCTGGCTGCGGTACGCGGCGCTCGACGTCGAGCTGCTCGTCGATCTGCGCGACGCCCTGGAGAAGGAGCTCGACCGGCAGGGGAAGCTGGAGTGGGCCCGCGAGGAGTTCGACGCCATCTCCTCCGCGCCGCCCCCGCCGCCCCGCAAGGACCCCTGGCGCCGGACGTCCGGCATGCACAAGGTGCGGCGGCGCCGTCAGATGGCCGTGGTGCGCGAGCTGTGGACCGCACGCGACAAGGTCGCGCAGCGGCGTGACGTGTCCCCCGGCAAGGTGCTCAGCGACGGCGCGATCGTCGAGGCGGCGCTCTCGCTGCCGCCCAACGTGCACGCGCTCGCCGGTCTCACCGGCTTCGGGCACCGGATGGGGCGGCGTCAGCTCGAGCAGTGGCAGGCGGCGGTCGACCGCGCCAAGGCGCTGCCGGACTCGGAGCTTCCGCAGCCCGGGCAGACGGTGAGCGGGCCGCCGCCGCCCCGGTCCTGGGCGGACCGCGACCCGGCCGCCGCGGCGCGGCTCTCCGCGGCGCGGGCCGCGGTCTCGGCGCTCGCCGAGCAGCTGAACATGCCCCAGGAGAACCTGATCACTCCGGACACGGTCCGGCGGGTCTGCTGGGAGCCGCCGGCTCAGGTGGACGCGGAATCCGTGGCGGGTGCCTTGGCCGCGCACGGGGCTCGCCAGTGGCAGATCTCCCAGGTCACGCCCGTTCTGGTCACGGCCCTTTCCTGACCTCGGGCCGTCTCCGCCCTTCCCGCCGCTCCGCGGCGAACCTTTCCCACCCACCCACCCAACACTCCGCACCGAGCGGCGAAGGGGGTGGGTGGGTGGTCCCGCTGTGGGCAGGCGTGCCGCAGGGCGGCACGGGTGGGCACAGCCCCCCGGTGCGGAGTTCCGATACGGGGGGGCGCCCCCGTCGCAGGCACCCCCCGTCGCGGGCGACCCAAGTGTGACCTTCGCCTCCCGCGGACGGGCCTTGGCCGCATAGTTACCGGCAAGTAGGGTGGATGGAGGAAGCGCGCCGCAGGCGTGGCGCACCGCACCCTGGAGGAGAGCCATCGTGCCTCGTACCGTCAGGGACGTCGTCTTCGTGGACGGCGTCCGCACCCCGTTCGGCAAGGCGGGCCCGAAGGGCATCTACCACGAGACCCGTGCCGATGACCTCGTCGTGAAGGCCATCCGGGAGCTGCTTCGCCGCAACCCGGACCTCGACCCCGCCAAGATCGACGAGGTCGCCATCGCCGCGACCACGCAGATCGGCGACCAGGGTCTGACGCTCGGCCGCACCGCCGGGATCCTGGCCGGTCTTCCGCAGTCCGTGCCCGGGTACTCCATCGACCGCATGTGTGCCGGCGCCCTGACCGCCGTGACCTCGGTCGCGGGCAGCGTCGCCTTCGGTGCGTACGACATCGCCGTCGCCGGTGGCGTCGAGCACATGGGCCGCCACCCCATGGGTGAGGGCGTGGACCCCAACCCGCGCTTCGTGAGCGAGAAGCTCGTCGACGAGTCCGCCCTGTTCATGGGCATGACCGCCGAGAACCTGCACGACCGCTACCCGAGCATCACCAAGCAGCGCGCCGACGAGTACGCGGTGCGCTCGCAGGAGAAGGCCGCCAAGGCGTACGCCGACGGCAAGATCCAGGCCGACCTGGTGCCGATCTCGGTGCGCCGGACCAACGAGGAGGCGGGTGAGACCGGTTGGGGTCTCGCCACCGCCGACGAGCCGATGCGCCCGGGGACCACGCTGGAGAACCTCGCGGGCCTGAAGACGCCGTTCCGTACGCACGGGCGCGTCACCGCGGGCAACGCCGCCGGTCTCAACGACGGCGCCACCGCGTCCCTCATCGCCTCCGAGGAGTTCGCGCGGGAGAACGGCCTGCCCGTCAAGATGCGCCTCGTGTCGTACGCCTTCGCGGGTGTCGAGCCCGAGGTCATGGGCTACGGCCCGATCCCGGCCACCGAGAAGGCCCTCGCCAAGTCGGGTCTGTCGATCGACGACATCGGCCTCTTCGAGGTCAACGAGGCGTTCGCCGTGCAGGTGCTCGCCTTCCTTGAGCACTACGGCATCGCCGACGACGACGCGCGCGTCAACCAGTACGGCGGCGCCATCGCGTTCGGCCACCCGCTCGCCTCCTCCGGCGTACGCCTGATGACGCAGCTCGCGCGGCAGTTCGAGGAGCAGCCTGAGGTCCGCTACGGCCTCACGACCATGTGTGTCGGCTTCGGCATGGGCGCCACGGTCATCTGGGAGAACCCGAACCACAAGGACGCCGGAGGCGACAAGTGAGCACGACCACCGCTGAGCTTCTGAAGGGTGCGGCCGAGCTGTTCCCCGACGAGGTCGTGACGCAGGCGCACGTGCGCCACCTCGACCTGCCGCAGGGCGCCGGGCGCTTCGCGCTCATCACCCTCGACAACGGCTTCGACCACACCAAGCCGACCACCTTCGGCCCGGCCTCGCTGGCGAACCTCAACGCCGCGATCGACCAGGTAGAGAAGGAGGCGGCCGAGGGCGCGATCGTCGGCGCCGGCATCACCGGCAAGCCGTTCATCTTCGCCGTCGGCGCCGACCTCAAGGGTGTGGAGCTGCTCAAGCACCACGAGGACGCGCTGGCCATCGGCAAGGGCGGCCACGAGGTCTTCAAGCGGCTCTCCGGGCTCGCCGTGCCGACCTTCGCGTACTACAACGGTGCCGCGATGGGCGGCGGTGTCGAGGTCGGTCTGCACTGCACCTACCGCACCGTCTCCAAGGCGCTGCCCGCCTTCTCGCTGCCCGAGGTCTTCCTCGGCCTGGTCCCGGGCTGGGGCGGCTGCGCGCTGCTCCCGAACCTGATCGGCGCCGACCGGGCCGTCTCGGTCATCATCGAGAACTCGCTCAACCAGAACCGCCAGCTCAAGGGCAAGCAGGTCTTCGAACTCGGCATCGCCGACGCCCTGTTCGAGGGTGCCGACTTCCTGGAGCAGTCGCTGATCTGGACGGCCTCCGTGCTGACCGGCTCGACCCAGGTCGTCCGTCCGGAGATCGACCGGGGCGAGGGCTGGGACGCCGCCGTCGCGCGCGGCCGTGCCATCGCCGACTCCAAGGTGCACGGCGCCGCTCCGGCCGCCTACCGCGCCCTCGAGATCATCGCCGCGGCCAAGGACGGGGACCTCCAGCAGGGCTTCGACGCCGAGGACACCGCGCTCGCCGACCTGATCATGGGTGGCGAACTCCGGTCCGGCATCTACTCGTTCAACCTGGTCCAGAAGCGCGGCAAGCGCCCGGCCGGTGCCCCGGACAAGAACCTGGCGCGCCCGGTCACCAAGGTCGGCGTCGTCGGCGCCGGTCTGATGGCCTCGCAGCTCGCGCTGCTCTTCCTGCGCCGCCTCGAGGTGCCGGTCGTGCTGACCGACATCGACCAGGAGCGGGTCGACAAGGGTGTGGGCTACGTCCACGCCGAGATCGAGAAGCTGCTCGGCAAGGGCCGCATCAACCAGGACAAGGCGAACCGTCTGAAGGCGCTCGTCTCCGGTGTGCTCGACAAGGCCGAGGGCTTCGCCGACGCGGACTTCATCATCGAGGCCGTCTTCGAGGAGATCGGCGTCAAGCAGCAGGTGTTCGCCGAGGTCGAGGCCGTCGCCCCGGCGCACGCGATCCTCGCCACCAACACCTCCTCGCTGTCGGTGAGCGAGATGGCGTCGAAGCTGAAGCACCCCGAGCGGGTCGTCGGCTTCCACTTCTTCAACCCGGTCGCGATCCTGCCGCTCCTGGAGATCGTGCGCGGCGAGCAGACCGACGACGCCTCGCTGGCCACGGCCTTCGGTGTCGCCAAGAAGCTGAAGAAGACCGCGGTGCTCGTGAAGGACGCCCCGGCGTTCGTCGTGAACCGCATCCTGACCCGCTTCATGGGCGAGATCCAGAACGTCATCGACGAGGGCACCCCCGTCGAGGTCGCCGAGAAGGCCGTCGAGCCGCTCGGTCTGCCGATGTCGCCGCTGGTCCTCCTGGAACTGGTCGGCCCGGCCATCGGTCTGCACGTCTCGGAGACCCTGAACCGCGCCTTCCCGGAGCGCTTCACGGTGTCCCCGAACCTCGCCGCCGTCGTCAAGGCCGGCAAGCGCGGCTTCTACGTGTACGACTCCGGCAAGCCGGAGCTGGACCCGGAGGTCGCCGCGCTCCTCAAGCAGGGCGACTCCGTCCTGACCGAGGAGCAGGTGCGCGACCGCGTCCTGGACGCCGTGGCGCAGGAGATCGGGCTCATGCTCGACGAGGGCGTCGTCGCCGAGGCCCAGGACATCGACCTGTGCCTGATCACCGGCGCGGGCTGGCCCTTCCACCTGGGCGGCATCACGCCGTACCTGGACCGTGAGGGTGTCAGCGAGCGGGTGAACGGCAAGCGGTTCCTGGCGCAGGGCGTGGCGAGCGTCCCCGCGTAACGCACTCAGCAACAGCGGTGGGCCGTACGGGAGTTGTCCCGTACGGCCCACTGCTGTTCGCTCACACCCGGGTCCACGCCCCCAGCGCGAGGCCCGGTTCGGCCTGCTGGCGTGCGACCCGCAGCGTGCCGTCGACGCCGATCGCCGTCATGACCACGCGGCCATGCGCGTCGAGCGCCAACGCCGGGGCGCCCAGGCAGGGTTCACCGGTCTCCGCCCACCACAGGCCCGCCTCCTCGTCCTCGGTGGGGAACGCGGCGACGGCGGGGCGGCCCGAGCGGGAGCGGTGCGCGAGGACCGTGCAGTCGTGGCCGTCGATCGTGGCGCGCAGGGCGGCCGTGGGGCGGGGGTCCGGTTCGCCGCCGAGCGGGACCGCGGTGCCGCCGATCGCGGGGCGGTGGGCCAGGACGCCCTTGCCCGAGGCGTCGGCGGCGTAGTACGTGAGCCGGTCGTCGCCGGTCTCCAGGGCCGTGCCGGAGCCGGGCGCCGGGGTCGGCGGGATGTCGTCCGCGCGCTTGAAATCGCCGCCGCGCTCTTCCTGGGCCCAGTGCTCCGTGCCGTCGGCGGTGGGCGCGTAGACCTCGATGCGGCCCGTCGACGTGGTGACGGCGGCGATGCCGTCGAGGGCCTCGCTGCTCTTGAGGTCCTTCCAGCCCTCCCACTTGCCGCCCTTGCCCTCGCGGCGCATCCGGACGCTCTTCACCGCGTCCCGCACGAAGACGTGGACGGTGCCCGCGGTGTCCACCGCGACGGCCGGGTCACCGAGGTGCGGGGCGCGCTCGACGAGCTTGGTGTGCGGGTTGCCGACGGAGCGCCAGTCCATGAGGGGGCGCCCGGACTGGTACTGCACGGAGTGCATGACGTCGACGACGGGCTTGCCGTCACCGTCGCGCCGCTCGCGCCTGCCGATGAAGTGGACGTATCCGTCGGCGCCCTGGGCCAGCGTGAGGTACGTCAGGTCGGGCGCCTCGAAGTAGGCGGGGCCCGTCCAGTGGGGGCCGCCGGGGCGCTCCTCCGTCCAGCGCAGGAGTCCCCCTTCCGCGCGGGCGTAGGCGGAGAGCCTGCCGTCCTTGCCCCTGAGCAGCCAGCGGCCGGTGTCCGGCGGACCGGCGGCCGGGCGTGCGGGGGGCGCGGCAGGTTCCGCGACGGGGGGTCTGGAAGGCTTCCGCTCGGGCTTGCGGGCGGACCTCGACGGCATGACTCTGCGCCAACCTTTCCATGTTCACCGGCTCACAGCATTGGCCTTTTAGTCTACGTTTGCCGCAATCGGATCGGGCCGCGGGCACCGCCCCCCATGTGCCACGCTGGCGTCATGAACGCCCTGAGCACCCTTCTTGTCGTCGACGCGGCCAATGTCGTCGGCTCCGTGCCCGACGGCTGGTGGCGCGATCGCCGCGGGGCCGCCGAGCGGCTCAGGGACCGGCTCGTCGCGTACGCCGCGCAGGGGCTGCCAGGCCGTGCGGGGCCACTGGACGTCGTCCTGGTCGTCGAGGGCGCGGCGCGCGGCGTCGCGTCGGTGCCGGGGGTCCGGGTGGTCGCCGCGCCCGGCAGCGGCGACGACCGCATCGTGGAGCTGGCGCGGGAGGCCCGTGGCCGGCCCTGTCTGGTCGTCACGGCCGACCGCGAACTGCGGCGCAGGGTCGGCGAGTGGGGTGCCGAGTGCCTGGGGCCGCGCACCGTGCACGGCCCGGGTCAGGCCCCGGGGGCGCCCGGCCGGACGTAGAACACGGCGCCCTCCACCGTGAGCAGCGGCCGGTAGCCGTCCGCGAGGATCCGGTGCAGGGACGGCACCCGGTGCGGCGCGTAGGGCTTGCCGCGGGAGTCGTCGACGATGAGTGCGGGCGGGCGGTCCCGCAGCTCCTCGCGGAAGACCTGCCAGGCGCCCGCGACGCCGTACCGCTCGCCGACGCGGGGGCCGTTCCTGCCGCCGCTGTAGTTGGTGAGCAGCCCCGCCGTGAGGTAGCGGCTCGCGGGCGCGCGGTCGGCGAGCCAGTACGTCTCGGGGTGCATCCCCCACAGGAGCACCCGGTCGCCGGGATCCGTGCGTGCCTGCACCACACCGGCGAGGCGTGCGGCGTGCGCCAGTTCGGGCCGCGGCGCGAGCAGCCCCCACGCCAGGAACAGCGCGCACGCGCCCGCCGAGACGCCCACCGCCCGCACCGTGCGCTCCCCCGGCAGGATCTGCAGCGCGGCCGCCCCCAACAGGGCGAGGGGCGGCATGAGTTGGAGGTAGTAGTGGCCGAAGAAGTGGAAGCCGAGTAGGACGGCGGCCACCGCGGAGGCGAGCCAGAGCCAGAGGTCGGCCGAGCCGGTGCGGGCGATGCGCAGGACGCGTACGACGGGCGGGACGATGCCCGCGCAGGCCGCCGCGAGGATCGCCGCGTTGCCCAACCCGCGCCCCAGGACGTGGAGTTCGGAGCCCGTGAAGGAGGCGTACGCGCCCGAGCCCGTCACCGTCCAGAACAGGAAGCCCGCCGGGTTCGTCACGACGGCGGCGGCGATGACGGGGCCGCACAGGCCCGCCGCCAGGCGCAGTACGTCGCGCCGGGGCGCCCCGCCCTGCCACAGCAGCCAGGCGACCGGCAGGAGGACCGCTCCCCCGGTCTGCTTGGCGAGGAAGGCGCAGGCCACCGCCGCGCCCGCGGCGCCCCATCTGCGCCGGTCCGCGCACCACATGGCGGCGGCCGTGCAGGGCAGCATGAAGATCTCGAAGGTGGCCGCCTGCGCGTCCTCGGGGTTGAGGCCGATCGAGACGAGCAGGTACAGGACGCCCGCCGTGCGGCCCGCGCGGTCCCCCCAGCGGCGCCGGGCGAGGGAGACGAGCAGCACCGCGGTCAGGAGCTGGGCGGTGACCGCGAGGACCTTCAGCGGGAGCAGCGAGGCGTCGCCGCAGAGCGCGAAGGCGCCCTCGTACAGCCAGGGGACGAGCGGCGGCTTGCGGTCGACGACGGTCTCGTAGAGCGCGCCGCCGTCGGCCAGCATCCTTGCCTGGACGGCGAGATAGCCCTCGTCGGGGTTCCACAGGGGCCACCGGAAGGAGGGCAGGCGGGTCACGCACGCCAGTGCGGCGAGGAGGGGGAACAGCCGCGTCCAGTACGGGGCGCGGACGTCGGGGACGTACTCCTTGCGCGGGCCCGGCACCCGGAGGTCATGTACGGAGCGTAGTGATGCGGAGGGTGCGGCGAGCATACGGTGCACGCTATCCGGCCCCGCAGTCCCCATCGGAACGGGACATACGGGGCCGGGGAAGAAGCCTTGCCGAAAGGCAGATGACTACTGTGCGTCGTCGGCGTACTGGTCGCGCAGGTGCAGTCGGCTGTGCGAACGCCCGTACACGAAGTAGATGACCACGCCGAGGACCATCCAGACGCCGAACCGCAGCCAGGTCTCCGCGGGCAGGTTGAGCATCAGCCACAGCGACGCGAGGACCGAGAGGACCGGCACCAGCGGCACCAGCGGGGTGCGGAAGGCGCGCGGCAGGTCGGGGCGCTGCTTGCGGAGCAGGATGACGCCGAGGGCGACCACGACGAAGGCGAACAGCGTGCCGATGTTGACCAGTTCGGCGAGTTCGTCGATGGACGTGAAGCCCGCGACGACCGCGACGATCCCGCCGAGCAGGACCGTCGAGCGGTAGGGCGTGCCGAACGTGGGGTGGACCTTGGAGAAGGTCTGCGGAAGGAGTCCGTCGCGGCTCATCGCGAAGAAGACACGGGTCTGGCCGAGCAGCAGGATCATGCAGACGGAGGTGAGGCCGACGGCCGCGCCGAAGCTGATCAGGCCCGCCCAGAAGGGGTGTCCGACGGCCTTGAAGGCGTCCGCGAGCGGGGCGTCCGTGGAGAGGTCGGTGTACTTCTGCATGCCGGTGACGACGACGGAGACGGCGACGTACAGGATCGTGCAGATGAACAGCGAGCCGAGGATGCCGCGGGGCACGTCGCGCTGCGGGTTGTGGGTCTCCTCGGCGGCGGTCGCGACGATGTCGAAGCCGATGAACGCGAAGAAGACCACGGCCGCCGCGGTGAAGATGCCCATCACGCCGAAGTGGGAGGGCGTGAAGCCGAACATCAGCTGGACCAGCGGCGCGGTGATGCCGCCGCCGCCCTCGACGTCCTGGGACGGCGGGATGAACGGGTCGTAGTTGGCGCCGGTGATGAAGAAGGCGCCGACGACGATGACCAGGAGGACGACGGTCACCTTGACGGCGACGATGACGCTGGTGACGCGGGACGACAGCTTCATGCCCGCGACCAGGATGCCGGTCAGGGCGAGCACCAGCAGACAGGCGAGCAGGTCGAAGCCGAACGTCCCGTCGTGGGTGCCGCTCAGCGCCTGCGGCAGATGCATGCCCGCGGTGTCCAGGAGCGAGCGCAGATAGCCGGACCAGCCGACCGCCACCACCGCGCAGCCGAGCGCCAGCTCCAGGATCAGGTCCCAGCCGATGATCCAGGCAGGGAACTCCCCGAGAGAGGCGTACGAGAAGGTGTACGCGGACCCGGCCACCGGCACGGTCGAGGCGAACTCGGCGTAGCAGAGCGCCGCGAGGCCGCAGACGAGGCCGGCGACGACGAAGGCGAGCGCCACCGAGGGCCCCGCCGTCTCCTTGGCGATCTTTCCGGTCAGGACGAAGATGCCGGTGCCGATGATGACGCCGACGCCGAAGACCGTGAGGTCGAGGGCGGACAGCGACTTCTTGAGCGCGTGCTCCGGTTCCTCGGTGTCCTTGATGGACTGCTCGACGCTCTTCGTCCTGAAGAGGGTGCTGCTCACGGGCGTACCTCCCACGTTGTCGTCCCCGACATGATCGAGAGACCGAGTACCCCGTAAGCCCCGGCGCGGGCCCATTCACGCGAATGGGCCGGTCCCACCACCCGTACAGGGTGCTTGGGACCGGCCCGTCGGCGGTGCGCGTTGACGTCAGTCGCGGGCGGGCTCCACGGAGTCCACCGCGGCGGCCGTGGTCCGCTCGAAGCGCCCGTCGAGCTTGGCGACCAGACCCGTGACCTGACGGGCGATGTCCGGCGCCGTCAGACCGATCTCGGCCATGATCTCCTTGCGGGACGCGTGGTCCAGGAAGCGCGGCGGGATGCCGAAGTCGCGCAGCGGCACGTCGACGCCCGCGTCGCGCAAGGCCTGCGCGATCGCCGAACCGACGCCGCCCGCACGGGAGTTGTCCTCGACGGTGACGACGACGCGGTGCTGCTCGGCGAGCGGCGCCATGGCCTCGTCGACCGGCTTGACCCAGCGCGGGTCCACGACGGTCGTGGTGATGCCCTGCTTGTTCAGGAGATCGGCGATCTCCAGGCACATCGGGGCGAGCGCGCCCACGGAGACGAGGAGCACGTCCGGCTTGTTCGTGCCCGCCGTGCGCAGCACGTCCATGCCGCCGACCTTGCCGACGGCCTTGACCGCGGGGCCGACCGCGCCCTTGGAGTAGCGCACGACGGTCGGGGCGTCGTCCACCTCGACGGCCTCGCGCAGCTGCAGGCGGACCTGGTCGGCGTCGCGCGGCGCGGCGATCCTGACGGTCGGCACGCACTGCAGGATCGACATGTCCCACATGCCGTTGTGCGAGGCGCCGTCCGTGCCGGTGACGCCGGCCCGGTCGAGGACGAAGGTGACGCCGCACTTGTGCAGGGCCACGTCCATCAGGAGCTGGTCGAAGGCGCGGTTCAGGAACGTCGCGTAGACGGCGAAGACGGGGTGCAGTCCGCCGCTGGCCAGGCCCGCCGCCGAGACCGCCGCGTGCTGCTCGGCGATGCCCACGTCGTAGACCCGGTCGGGGAACGCCTTGGAGAACTTCTCCAGGCCGACCGGCTGAAGCATGGCGGCCGTGATGGCCACGATGTCCTCGCGCTCGTGGCCGAGCTTGACCATCTCCTCGCCGAAGACCGACGTCCAGTCCATGCCGCCCGCCGCGATGGGCAGGCCGGTGTCGGGGTGGATCGGGCCGATGCCGTGGAAGTGGTCGGCCTCGTCCTCCTCGGCGGGCTTGTAGCCGCGGCCCTTCTCGGTGAGGCAGTGCACGATGACCGGCCCGCCGAAGCGCTTGGCGCGCTGCAGGGCGGACTCCAGGGCCTCGACGTCGTGCCCGTCGATCGGTCCGACGTACTTCAGGCCGAGGTCCTCGAACATGCCCTGCGGGGCGATGAAGTCCTTGAGGCCCTTCTTGGCGCCGTGCAGGGTCTCGTAGAGCGGCTTGCCGACGACCGGCGTGCGCTCCAGGAGGTCCTTGCCGCGGGCCAGGAACCGCTCGTAGCCGTCGGTGGTGCGCAGCGTCGCCAGGTGGTTGGCGAGCCCGCCGATCGTGGGGGCGTAGGAGCGCTCGTTGTCGTTGACGACGATGACGAGCGGGCGGTCCTTGGCGGCGGCGATGTTGTTCAGCGCCTCCCAGGCCATGCCGCCGGTGAGCGCGCCGTCACCGATCACGGCGACGACGTGGTCGTCCTTGCCGCGCACCTCGTTGGCCTTGGCGAGGCCGTCGGCCCAGCCGAGGACCGTGGAGGCGTGGCTGTTCTCGATCACGTCGTGGTCGGACTCGGCGCGCGAGGGGTAGCCGGAGAGGCCGCCCTTGCTGCGCAGCTTGCCGAAGTCCTGGCGGCCGGTGAGCAGCTTGTGCACATAGCTCTGGTGGCCGGTGTCGAAGAGGACCTTGTCCTTGGGGGACTCGAAGACGCGGTGCAGGGCGATGGTGAGCTCGACCACGCCGAGATTGGGGCCGAGGTGGCCGCCGGTCTTGGAGACTGCGTCGACGAGGAAGCCGCGAATCTCTCCGGCCAGCTGGTTCAGCTCCTCGGGGCTGAGCCGGTCAAGATCGCGCGGTCCCGTGATGCGGGTCAGCAGCGGCACCCGTGCCTCCTTGCAGTAGAGCTGAGATGTGCTGTTCGAGCGTTGCCGGGTCTGTCGAGTCTAATGTTCCGCGACTGACGACCGCGTCCGGGAGGCGTATTCCCGGTCACACGAACGGACGCACCGGCAGGGAACGGATGTTCCCTGCCGGTGCGTCCTCGGGGGCGCCGAGTGGCGCCCCCGAAGGGGCGCGGGGCTGTGACATCTGCGGCTCCGCCGCGTGGGCGCGACCAGCCACGACGAACCCGAGCACACCCCCACGGCTCAGGGGACCGCTACGCGCGCCCCGCCGACTTCTGCGTACGCCGCGAAACAGAGTCGATGACGACCGCCGCCAGCAGCACCGCCCCCGTGATCATGTACTGAATCTCACTCGCCATGCCCAGCAGGTTCAGGCCCTGCTGGATCGACTGGATCACGAGCATGCCGAGCAGCGCGGACCACACCTTGCCCCGCCCGCCGAAGAGGCTCGTCCCGCCGATCACGGCCGCGGCGATGACCATCATCAGCGTGTTGCCGCCGCCGAGGCTCTTCGTCGCGCCGCCGGACTGGCTGGCGATGAAGAGCCCGCCGAAGGCGGCGAGCATGCCGGAGATCGCGAAGACGGTGATGCGGACCCGGTCGACGTTGATGCCCGCCCGGCGCGCGGCCTCCGCGTTGCCGCCGACCGCGAAGACCTGGCGGCCGAAGGTGGTGCGGCGGGCCACGAAGTCCGCGATCACCAGGACGGCGAGGAAGAGCACCAGGGCCAGCGGCAGACCGCGGGCGCCGACGGGCTCGTTCAGCTCGTACGCCGCGCCGCCCGCGAGGACGGCCACGACGACCGTGCGCAGGACGATCTCGCTGACCGGCCGCGACGGGAGCCCCGCGGACTTGCGGCGCCTGCTGTCGAGGAGCAGCGACCCGGCGTACGCGACGATCGCGACGGCGGCGAGACCGTACGCCGCGGCCTTGTCCGCGAAGAAGTGCCCGGTGAGGTCCTCGACGACGCTGCCCTCGGGCGTGTTGATGCTGCCCTCGCCGCCCATCAGCCAGATCTGCAGACCGCTCCAGCCGAGGAAGCCCGCGAGGGTGACCACGAAGGCGGGCACGCCGATCTTGGCGAAGAAGAAGCCGTGGACGGCGCCGATGACCAGGCCGGACGCGATGGCGATGAACACCGCGAGCCAGTCGTTCAGCTCGTGCGTGACGCTGAGGACGGCCCAGACCGCCGCGCCCATGCCCGCCACGGAGCCGACCGAGAGGTCGATCTCGCCGAGCAGCAGGACGAAGACGATGCCGACGGCCATGATGCCGAGGCCGGAGGTGAAGACCGCGATGTTCGCGAGGCTGCTCGCGTCCAGGAAGTGGTCGTTCTTCAGCTGGAAGATGACCGCGATGACGATCAGGCCGATGACGACGGGCAGCGAGCCGAGCTCGCCGCCGCGCATCTTGCGCTTGAACTCGGTCCAGTAGCCGGCCAGGCCCTCCTCGCGGATGAGCAGGCGCGGGTCGACGGCCGGGACGGGCGCCGCCGACTCGTCGACGGACCCGTTCGGGGCGCCGGTGGCGGGCTTGGGGGTCTTGGCGAGGTCGCTCACTTCGCGTCCTCCTTCGTCACCGTGGCCGTGCGCGCCTTGCGGCGGGTGACGGCGTTGTCCGTGGCGCCCGTGATGGCGGCGATGATCTCTTCGTTGGTGGTGTCGGCGACGGAGAAGACGCCGTTGTTGCGGCCGAGCCGCAGCACCGCGACCTTGTCCGCGACGGCCTTCACATCGGCCATGTTGTGGCTGATGAGGATCACGCCGTGACCGCGCTCGCGCAGTCGTTCCACCAGGTCGAGCACCTGCGCGGTCTGCTCGACGCCGAGGGCCGCGGTGGGCTCGTCGAGGATGACGACCTTGGGGTCGCCGACCAGCGCGCGGGCGATGGCGACGACCTGGCGCTGACCGCCGGAGAGCGCCGCGACCGGGATGCGGACGCTGGGGATGCGGATGGAGAGGGTGTCCAGGAGTTCCCTGGCGCGCTTCTCCATCCTGATCTCGTCGAGGACGGAGGCGCTCTTCAGCTCGCTGCCGAGGAAGAGGTTGGCGACGACGTCGAGGTTGTCGCAGAGGGCGAGGTCCTGGTAGACGGTGGCGACGCCGAGGTGCTGGGCGTCGTGCGGCCGTCCGATGCGGACGCTCCTGCCCTCCCACTCGATGGTGCCGTCGTCGATCGGGTGGACGCCCGAGATCGTCTTGACGAGGGTGGACTTGCCGGCGCCGTTGTCGCCGACCAGGGCGACCACCTCACCGGTGTGGATGTCGAGGTCTACGTCCGTGAGCGCCTGGACGGCGCCGAACCGCTTGGAGACCCCGCGCAACGCCAGCACGGGCGTAGCGGACACGTGAATCATCTCCTTCGCCGCCTGACCGGCGGGGATGGTGGTGCATCAAGGGCAGTGCTTCTGGAGCAGTGCTTCTGAAGCAGTGCTGCAAGGGCAGGCCCGGCGCCCGCCCCTCCGATTGCGGGGCGGTGTGTGAGGCGGACACCGGGCCGGTACTGGAGGCCGTCGTACGGGCCGTGGAGCGCTCTCACGCTCCGTGGAGCTCACTTCGTACGAACGGCTTTACCGCAAGCGGGAGTTACTTGATACCCGCGGCGTCGCACGCCTTCTTGTACTGGGCCGTGCAGATCTCGCTGACCTTGTAGACCTTGTCCTTGACGATCGTGTCGGCGACCTCGTCCTTGGTGATCGCCTGCGCGTCGTACAGCTTGGCGGGGATGTCCTTGAAGTCGCCGCTGAGCGAGTTCACCTTCTGGTCGGTGATGTCGTCGATGTTCTTGCCCTGGAGCAGGCGCACGGCGATCTCGGCGGTGGTCTGCGCCTCCGGCTTGATCTCCTTGTAGATCGTGTAGTCCTGGTCGCCGCTCAACAGGCGCTGCACGCCCGCGAGTTCGGCGTCCTGGCCGCCGACCGGGACCTTGATGCCGCGCTGCTTGAGCGCGGTGATCACGCCGCCCGCCATGCCGTCGTTGGCGGCGTAGACGCCCTGGATGCCGTCCTTGCCGAGCTTGTCGATCGCGGAGGACATCTTGCGGTTCGCCTCGTCGGGCGACCAGTCCGGGATGTCCTGCTCGTACGCGATCTTCTTGACCTTCTTGTCGAGCACCGAGTGGGCGCCCTTCTTGAAGAAGGGGGCGTTCGGGTCGGTCGGCGAGCCGTTGATCATGACGACATTGGCGTCCTTGGCGTCGGAACCGAGCGCCTTGACCATGGCCCCGCCCTGCAGGCGGCCGATCTTCTCGTTGTCGTACGACACGTAGGCGGCCAGCGGACCCTCGGCGAGGCGGTCGTACGCGACGACCTTGACGCCCTTGGCGTCGGCCTGCTTGACCCAGGACTTGGTGGACTTGTAGTCGACCGCGTCGAGAATGATCACCTTGACGCCCTGCGTGATCAGGGCCTCGAACTGCTTCTTCTGGGTCTCGATGTCCTGACCGGCGTTGTTGTACTTGACCTCGCAGTCCGAGCAGAGTTCCTTGATCTTCGCCTCCATGATGGGGCGGTCGAAGGTCTCGTAACGCGTGGTCTTGTTCTCGGGGAGCAGCAGACCGATGGTCTTGTTGTCGCCGCCGCCCTTGTCTTCGTCGCCGTCTCCGGCCTTGCCACAAGCGGTCATGGCGAGTGCCATCGACACCGCGGCCGTGCCTATGACGACGCGACGCGTCATTGCGTTCATGGTGGGGTGCCTCCCTGACGAGGCCGCGTCGTTGCGGCCGAGGTGGCTCGAAGTCAACTCGGCCGCCACACCAGCGTCAAGGAGTAAATCCTTAACGAGATGACAACGGTGCCATGCGTTATCTAAGTGAAGGCAGGTGCGCCCGCAGGCAGCGAACCGTCCAAAAGGGTTGAATCCCCCATCTCGCTGAGCGCGAGGGCCAGCGCGCCGAGCACCTCGGCCCGTCCGCCAAGTGCCCCGGGAAGTACGGACAGTTGGCGCGCCGCGCTCGGGATCGCATACCGCCCCACCGACTCCCTGATCGGCCCGAGGACCAGTTCACCGGCCTCCGCGAGGTCGCCGCCGAGCACGACCCGGGAGGGGTTGAGGAGGTTGCAGAGATTCGCGACGCCGCTGCCGATGTGCCGCCCGACGTCCGCGATCACCCGCCGGCAGCCCGGGTCGCCGTCGCGCGCGAGACCCACCACACGCTCCATGGTCAGGTCCGTGCCGTGGCTGGACTGGAGCAGCGGCAGGACATAACGGGCGGCGGCGAAGGTCTCCAGGCAGCCGCGGTTGCCGCAGCGGCAGACCGGACCCGACTCATCCAGCGTGATGTGCCCGATCTCCCCCGCGGTGCCGCCGGGCCCCCGGTAGATCCGCCCGCTGATCACCAGGCCCGCGCCGACACCGCTGGCGACCTTGATGTACGCGAGGTCCTTGACGCCCCGGCCGCTCCCCCAGACCAGCTCGCCGAGCGCGCCGAGGTTGGCGTCGTTGTCGACGTGCACCGGCACGCCGAGCCGCGCCCCGAGCTCCTCGGCGGGCTTGGTGCCGGTCCAGCCCGGCAGGATCGACGTCGAGCCCAGCGTCCCGGACTCCACGTCGATCGGCCCCGGCACGCCGAGCCCCACGCCCGCGATCTTCGTACGGTCCACGCCCGTGGCCGTGATCAGCCTGCTGACCAGCTGCTCGGCCCGGTCGAAGCCCTGCGCGGCGGACGCGTCCACGTCCAGCGGCTCGGCCTCCTCGGCGAGCACCTGGTGGGCGAGGTTGCCGACCGCCACGCGCAGATGCGTATGGCCGAAGTCGACGCCGATGACGATGCCCGCGTCACCGCTCAGCGAGACGCTGCGGGCCCGCCTGCCGCCCGCGGACGTGGGCGTGACCTCGACCGTGCCGCCGTCCTTCAGCTCCCGGACGATATTGGAGACCGTCGCTGCGGACAGGCCCGTCGTCCTCGCGATCTCCGCCTGCGTGAGCGATCCGGCGAGCCGTACCGCGCGTACGACCCGCTCGAGATTGGCCCGGTGCAGAGAGGACTGCGACCCCGGAGTCTCCATTGACTCTCACCCTTTGCCCTAATTCGGGCGACCCCGAAGCCACCCGTGACGCCGGCCTCGGAATCGGGTACCGGGCCATGTACAAGTTGTGAACTCCAAACTCCGCTGAAGGAGATGCCGCAGTCAAGTCCTTGACGGAGATCCGGCCTGGGCGAACTCCCCCTTCTCCTTGTCCGCGGTTCATGCCGTACGAGACCCTCGGACTCTTCCTTTGATGGTGCGTCCGATGCGTGGAACGGCTCGTCTGATCCGGGGGACACAGTGGAACGATTAACGGGCACCGACCCCGCAGAGGTAGGGCGGTACCGCACGATCGCGGAGCTCGGCCGGGGCGGGATGGGGCGGGTCCTGCTGAGCAGCGCACCCGACGGCAGCCTCGTCGCCCTGAAGCAGGTGCACGCGCAGTTCGTCGAGGACGACGGCTTCCGCGCCCGGTTCCGCCGCGAGGTGGCCGCGTCCCGGAAGGTCGCGGGTGCGCACACCTCGGCGGTGATCGACGCGGACGCGGACGCCGACGAGCCATGGCTGACGTCGGAGTTCGTGCCGGGCCCTTCGCTCCAGGAAGCGGTGACGGCCCTCGGCGCGCTGCCGGAGGAACCGGTGCTGCGCATGGCCGCGGGTCTTGCGTCCGCCCTGATCGACATCCACCGGGCCGGACTTGTCCACCGGGACCTGAAGCCGTCCAACGTACTGCTCGCCGACGACGGGCCCCGGGTCATCGACTTCGGCATCGCCCGGGCGGCCGACGGCGAGGACGGCACCGAGCTGACCCACGCGGGCCGGCTCGTCGGCTCGCCCGGCTTCATGTCGCCCGAACAGGCCCAGGGACAGCCCATCGGCCCGGCGAGCGACGTGTTCTCGCTGGGCACGCTCCTCGTCATGGCGTGCACGGGCGCGTGCCCGTTCATCGGGCCCTCCCTGCCGCAGACCCTGTACAACATCGTGCACACCGAGCCCGATCTCGACGCGCTGCCCGCGCGGATCCGCCCCCTCGTGGCCCGTTGTCTGGCCAAGGACCCGGGCGCGCGGCCGAGCCCGGCCCAACTCCTCGAAGACATCGGCCGGATGACACCCGCGGCACGCCCCTGGCCGACCGAGGTGCACGAGCTGATCGCGGCCCAGCAGGCCGAGATCGCCCGGCTCCAGGAGGAGTTGGAGCGGCGTACACGCGACGCGGACGACGAAGCGGCGGTCGTGATCGAGGGCCCGCCCGCCGGTCCTGAGCCCGGGTCACGGCCGCCCCGGTCCCGGTTCGCCGTGCTCGTGGGGACGGCCGTCGCGGTCGCCGCGCTGACCGCCGCGACCGTCATCGCCCTGGACCCGGGGCGCGAGAGCGACCCCCGTACCACCGGGAAACCGCCGCGGGCGACCGCGACCGTCGAGCGGACCCCCGAGCGCACGCCCGAGCAGCCGAGCCCCGAACCGACCACCGAGGAGCCGCCCGTCGAAGAGGCGACCACGCCCGACCCCGAGCCCACGGCCGAGAGCGAACCCTCCCGGCAGGCCCCGACGCGGGTCGAGACGCGGCCGAGCACACGGCCCGCGGCGATCGCCGACTGCCAGGGCAGGACCCTCAACCGGCCGGACTGGCTCCTGCTCGCCTGCGGCGACGGCAAGGCCGGGGTCCTGGACCTGGTGTGGTCGGGCTGGGGCACGGCCACCGCCCGCGCCACCGGGCGGGGCTGGCACGTCGTCTGCGAGCCCGACTGCGCGAACGGCAGGGAGGTCAAGTACCCCGTGACGGTGACGGTCAGCGGTCTGGCCGCCACGCGCTACACCCTCATGCGGGTCGACTCCCCGCAGACCCCGGACGACCCGGTCCGCTTCTACGCGCTCGACGAGAACGGGCCGACGCGGAGCAACTGACGGCACGGGACCGCTCCTCACACCCCCCAGGCCGTGAACGCACCCCAGTGGACGGGAGAGGAGAAGGGGCGCTCCTGCGTCGCCCTGGCGTGGGACCCGTACCGCTCGCCCAGGGCCGCAAGGTGCGGGTGCGTGTCCGTGTACCGGGTGAGTCCGTCCCAGGTGAGGCGGCGCAGCCACCTGCGTGAGCGGCGCAGCGCGGGTACCGGTCCGACGGCGTCGCCGAGGAGTTCGTAGAAGCGCGTCATCAGGAACGCGGTCGCCAGGTCGTCCACCTGCCACAGGCTGGTCACCGCGCAGGCGGCGCCCGCTTGGAGGAAGCCCGCCGGGAGTCCGAGGAACTCGTCGGGCGTCTCGATGATCCCGTAGTGGCCCGACTGGCAGGCGCTGGCCACCGTCAGCCTGCAGACCGGGAGTCGGTGCCGCACGAGGGTGTCCATGTCCAGGTGCCCGTCGGCGAGCGCGAGCGAGCCGCCCTGTCCTTCGGTCCCCGAGCTGCCGTGACAGCTCAGGTGCAGATACGTCGCGTCGGCGAGGTGGTCGAGCACCCAGCCCACGGTCGCCTCGGCCCCGACCGCGTGGCGCGCCGCACCCCGCGACGCGAACAGCGCGAGGATCTCGGCGAGTTCGCTGCGGCTGCCGGGCAGCGACCCGTCGGGATCGGTGACGGCCACCAGGCGCGGCACGGCTTGCGGCGGGCGCCCGGCCCTCGCGCGGGACGCGGCGTGCACCGCGGCGGACGGGGAGACGATCAGGGTGCCGATGTCGTCGACCACGTCGTCCGCGCCGGGGCCGAGCGGCACGGCGTGCAGGGGGACGAGGCCGAGCAGGCCGGTGGGGACGACGATCACCTGCTTCTCCGGGGCGCCGTTCTCTGGGGCGTCCTGCTCCGGATCACCCTCCTCCGGATCACCCTTCTCCGGACCGTCCGCGAGGAGCCCGGCGAGTGGGCGCATCAGTGGTGCGAGGACCTTGAGGCGCTCCAGGGTCGCGGGGAACTCGCGGCGGCGCCGCAGCCGGGAGGCCTGCTGTACGAGCCACAGCCCCGCGACCTTCTCCGTCACGTCGACGACCAGGAGGTGCAGCAGGCTGATGCTGCTCACCTCGGGGACGTGCACGGCCCGCACGGTGGGCTCCGTTCCGGTGACCGCGAGGACGTAGCTGCCCCAGGGCGAGTTCACGAGGTAGGCGAGGGGGACGCCGCCCGCGGCCTTGGCGATGTCGCGCAGTTCGGTGGTGCGCAGGAAGTCCTCGAAGCCGGGGACGGCCTGGATCTCCTGGACGACCGTGCGCAGGGCGCGTTCCGCTTCGGCCTGTTCGCGCGCTCCGGGGGCGAGTCCGCCGGGTGTCATCGCGGAGGGTTCGGTGACCGAGGCCGTGTGGCGGGCCCGGGCGAGGCGGTAGCGGCGGGCCAGGACCGGATCGACGCGTTCCAGTTCGGCGAGGTCGGCGGCGCCGCGCCCGGCCACCACCGAGAGTTCGCAGGCGAGGCCGCTTTCGATCGCCTCCACCGCGCGCTCGGGGCGGCCCGCCCTGGCGAGCAGGAAGGCGGTCCAGCGGGCGAGCCTGTCCACTTGGACGAGCACGCCGCGGCGGCTCGCGACGGTGACCTGGGCGTCGTAGAGCGCGCTCACCGCGGTCAGCATGCCGGACGCGACGTCGGCCGCCTCGTCCCAACGTTCCGCTTCCGCAAAGGAGTTGACGAGTTCGCGCGCGATGTTCAGGTGCAGGGAGGGGGCGAGCGTGGGCGGTGCGGCGGCCAGGGCCACGCGGCGCAGCCGGATGCTCTCGTCGCCGCCCGGTCCTTCGAGCCGGTCGATCGCCCGGGCGAGGAGCCAGGTGATGCGTCCGGTGTTGAGGAGGCCGGGGCGCGTCAGCGACAGGTCGAGTGCCGCACCGGCGGCCTGCCGTGCGCCCTGGGCGTCGGCGGGGTCGCGGGACAGCAGCAGGTCGGCGAGGTTGCACTGGGCCTGCGACCACAGCGTGGGTTCGTCGTCGGGGCGCAGGTGGTGGAGTGCGTCCCGGTAGCACTGCTCCGCCTGGCGGGCGTCATCGGGTGCGGCGCGGCGGGCCAGCAGGAGGCCCAGATTGACCATGGAGTAGGCCCAGTTGACGGTGGAGCGCTCCGGTGAGCGCTCTTCGAGACCGGCCCTGATGCGGTCGATGCCGCGGGTGAGGTCCGTGCTGTCGCCGCCGGGCCGCTCCGACAGGAGCAGTCCGTAGTTGGTCTGGATCCGCGCCCAGAATTCCGGGTGTTCACGGCGGTCGAGCCGGCTCGCGCGGGCCAGGAGGCCGCGGGCCCGCTCCCAGACCTCCAGGCGGTCGCCGTCGTCGCGCGCGTAGTGGGCGCTCGCGAGGTTGTTGGCGACCCGCACCCACTCCAGACTGCCTTCGGGCAGCCGGTCCAGCGCGTGTTCGAGGAGGTGGAAGGCCTCGGAGAGATCGGCGTCGAGCCCGGCGTGCACGGCGCCCATCAGGCGTTCGCCGAGCAGGGCGGCGAGTTCGGTCTCCGCGCCCTCCTCGCCGAGGTCGGCGGCGAGCGCCAGCGCCTCGCGGGCCGGTGGGATGCCGTCGGGGCCTTCGGTGGCGAAGGCCGTGTCGTACAGCTCGTACAGCCGGGCGCGCAGGTCGCCGCCGAACCGGCTCAGGGACGCGAAGTAGCGGTCCAGCGCCTCGCTCTGGGGCGTGTGGCCGTCGCACAACTCCTCCAGGAGCCGCTGACGGCGGTCGAGCACCGAGGCGAGCGGGGTACCGGCGGCCGCGCGCAGTTCTTCCCGGCCCGCGTCGCGCACCTTGGTGCCCATGGTCAACTCCGGTTCGGTACGCAGGAGTTCGGCCATCCGGTCCGGCGGGCTCGCCAGCACGGCGTACAGGAGCCGGTTCACCCGGGCCTCCTCGCGGCCCTCCGCGAGGTACTGGAGGAAGGTTCCGTAGTTGTCGACCGTGGGCTGCCCCTGCGGCGTCAACTCGGCGCAGGCCGCGGCGGGATCGGCCAGATCGCGGGCGAGGTCGCGGGTCAGGACGACGGGCAGGAGCCTGCGGGGCAGCGGGATCAGCGGCGCGTCGAAGGCCGCGCCTTCGGCGGCGTCGCCCGGGAAGGCACCGGCCCGTTCGGCCTCGCCGAGCAGGGTGGTCACGGACGGCGAGGGGTCGCCCCTGAGTTCGGCGAGGGAGAGCGCGAGCAGCAGCGGGGCGACCGCGCCCGGCCGCAGGACGAGCAGCGGCGCGTCGATGTACGCCCGCGCCCCGCAGCCGGGGCAGTCCAGCCAGGACAGGCCCTTTCCCGGCTCCGCCAGGACGTCGGCCCGCTCACGGGCGTCGACGACGCGCCACACCGCGGACGTACTGTCGCGGCCGCACTCCGCGCAGCGCCACGCGTAGGACGCCCTTGCCGAGACCGCCATCCCGCCTCCGTACCGACCGCCGGTGTGCCGGCGCCGCCCGCCTCCGCTACTTGCCTCCGCCGAGCCGCGAGAGCAGGGCCGTGAAGACCCGGCCGAGCGCGGCGTCCTTCATGGCCCGCTTATGGATGGTCAGGCTCCACTTCCCGCGGGTGTCCCGCTTCACGACCACCTCGGTCTGCAGGAGCACGACGACGAGCACGGGGACCGCGAGCGACACGGGGTCGAGGCGCTCCATCGGCGACCGCGCGTACGCGACGGCCTCACCGACGGTACGCGCCATGTCCTCGCCGAGGGAGACCGCGTACTCCAGGGTGACGCGGGCCAACTCCCCCTCTGATACGGCTGGTTGGCCGGATCCCAGATACTCCGCCGCATCCCCGGCGTCGAGCGTCTCGCCCAACTCCGCGCCGTCCCAGCCCTGTCGGTGCGCCTCGGCGAGGAGTCCGCGCTCCTCGACGACGGCGGCGAGGGCCCGGACGGCGGCCTCGTCGGACAGCGCCCGCACATCCCCTGCCAACTGCTCCCGCATCGCCATGCGTTACTTCACCGACCCCGCCGTAAGTCCCGAGACGACATGCCGCTCGATGAAGGCGAACAGCACGATGACCGGAACGATAGCGACCACCGACGCGGCGAACAGGTAGTTCCACTGCACGGTGTAGTTGCCGATGAAGTTGTTGATGCCGACCGTCAGAGGCTGCTTGTCCGGTTCGGTGGTCAGGGTCAGGCCCATCACGAACTCGTTCCAGGACGTGATGAAGGTGAAGATCACGGCCGTGACCACGCCCGGCAGGGCGAGCGGCAGGGTCACCTTGATCATGGCGCCGAAGCGGCTCGTGCCGTCCACCATGGCGGCCTCCTCCAGCTCCGGCGGGATGGAGCTGATGTAGGCCGTCAGGATCCACACCGCGAAGGCGAGGTTGAACGCCGCGTTGGTGAGGATCAGGGTCCAGACGGAGTTGAGCATGTCCAGCTGGTGGAACTCCCGGTAGAGACCGACCAGGAGGGCCGTGGGCTGGAACATCTGGGTGACCAGGACGAGCAGCAGGAAGAGCTTGCGGCCGCGGTAGCGCATGCGTGCCGTGTAGTACGCGGCGGGCAGCGAGACGAGCAGGACCAGCAGGGTCGCACCGCCCGCGACGAGCAGCGTCACCTGCAGATTCTGGCCGAGATCCGACTCCTTCCATACGTCGATGAAGTTGGCCCACTCCAGGTTCTCGGGCAGATACGTCCGGTCGCGCAACTCCTCCTTGGGGCGCAGCGCGGTGACGATCATCTCCAGGTACGGCGCAAGGAAGATCGCCGCGAGGAGCCAGGCGAAGGCCGTGATGACCAGGGTGCGGGGCCGGAAGGTGCGCCTCGGCCGCTTCGGCCCGCCGTCCTTCCGGGGCGCGGGGCGGGTCGCCGTCGCGGTGGCCATCAGTCCTCCTCGTTCCACCGGCTGACCTTCAGGAAGATCAGCACGAGCACCACGACCATCAGGAAGTTGACGACCGACATGGCCGCGGACTCACCGATGTCGGTCTCCTTCAGCTTGTACATGAACACCATCGACGTGGAGGTGTCGTAGCCCGGACCGCCCTGGGTCATGGCCCAGATGATCGGGAAGGAGTTGAAGACATTGATGAGGTTGATGACCACGCCGACGAGGAACGCGGGCCGCAGCATCGGGAGCGTGATGTGGCGGTACGTCTGCCAGTGCCCCGCCCCGTCGATCCTGGACGCCTCGTAGACGTCCTGCGGGATGGTCTGGAGCCCCGCGAGCAGCGTGTACGTGGTGAAGGGCAGGGAGACGAAGACGGCGACGGCCATCATCCACGGCCAGGCGGTCTCCGGCTTGCCCAGCCAGTCCTTGGAGTTGTCGATCAGACCGAGGTCCAGCATCAGGGTGTTGAGCACGCCCGCGGTCTGGTTGAGCATCCACTTGAAGCCGATGGCGGTCATCAGGACGGATGCCGCCCAGGGGGCGATGAGCGCCCAGCGGGCGATGCGGCGGCCGGGGAACTTCTGGTTGAACAGCTGGGCGAGGGCCAGGGAGAGCAGCATCGTCACGCTGACGACGACGACCGTCCACACCACCGTCCAGATGAGGACGGACCCGAAGTCGCTCTCCTCGAAGAGCTTCTTGAACTTGTCGGTCCCGGCGCTGCCGCGCACCTTGCCGGCGATGGAGATGTTGAGGAACGAGGTGCGGATCAGCTCGACGACGGGCCAGACGACCACGGCGAGGATCAGCAGGATGACGGGCGCGATCCAGGGCAGCGGGCCAAGCCTCGCGATGCCGCCGCGGCGGCTCACCGGCCTGGGTGCGCGCCCGCCCCGTCCCCGGCCGGAATCGGCCGGGGACGGAGGGGCCTTCAGTGACACAAGGTCTCCTTGCGAACTGGGTGAACGAGGGGGATTCCGGGACTACTTGGCCTCAGCCGCCGCCGACTCCGCCTTCTTCTGGAGGTCGCCGAGGACCTGCTTCGGGTCGTCGACGACGGCCTTGCCGCCGGTCTTCTTGATCTCGGCGGAGACGAGGTCCCACGAGGTGTCGCCCAGCGGGTAGAACCTGGCCTTCGGCAGCACCTCGAAGAACGGCTCCAGGTCCTTGTGCTTGCCGCTGCTCTGCATGGCCTTGAGGGAGTCCTGGGTGACCGGCATGAGGTTGTACATCTCGTCGAAGGCCAGCATCTTCTTGGAGTACGTGAAGTCCAGGAACTTCTTCACGCCCTCCTTCTCCGCGCCGCCGTCCTTGAACGCCATCATCCAGTCGGCCACGCCGAGGGTGCTCGCCAGCGGGCCCGTCTTGCCGGGGATGGGGGCGACGCCGTAGTCGACCTTGCCCTCCTTGGCCATCTGGATCAGGCTCGGGTGGCCGTTGAGCATGCCGACCTTGCCGGCCGCGAAGTCCGCGAAGGCCGTCTTGCGGTCGGTGGAGGCCGGGTTGGAGTACGTGAGGCCCGGCTTGACCAGGTTGGTCTTGAGCCAGTCGAAGGTCTCGACGTTCTTCGCGCTGTCGATGGTGTACTTGCCGTCGGCGTCGGTGTAGCCGCCGCCGTTGCCGAGCTCCCACATCATCGACTCGCCCTGGGTCTCCTCGGGGCCGAGCGGCAGGGCGTAGGGGGTCTCCGCGGCCTTCTTGTCCTTGATCTTCTTTGCGGCGGCGGCAAGTTCGTCCCACGTCTTGGGCGGGTTCTTGATGCCGGCCTTCTTGAAGACGGCCTTGTTGTAGAACATCACGCGGCTGGAGGAGACCCACGGGATGCCGTACTGGGTGCCGTCGACCTCACCGGCCTTGGCGAAGGTGGGGATGAGGTTCTCGCGGGTCTTGGCGGACATCACCTCGTCCGCCTTGTAGAGCAGATCGTCCGCGACCTTGTCGGCGTAGCCGCCGGTCTGCAGCAGGTCGGGCTCGTTGCCCGCCTGGATCATGTTCTTCACGGACTTGTCGATCTCGTTCCAGTTGATGACCTGGACGTCGACCTTGTAGCCCTTGTTCTCCTTCTCGAACTCCTTCTTCACGTCCGCCCAGTAGACCTTGGAGGCATTGGACGCCTTGTCGCCGTAGTCGGCGGCGACAAGCTTGATCGTCTTGCTGTCGCCGCTGTCGCTGTCGCCGCTGCAGGCGCTGAGTCCCATGGCCATGGCGAGCGTTGCCGCACCGGTGGCGATTATTCGATTCCTCATTGCTGACCAACCCTTTGACATCGGTGTCGACTTGAACGCGGGCAGACGCCCCCCGCGGCGGCGTGGCGCCGAGACTACTCGGCCTGATTTTTTGCAACAGGCCTAGACCACTTTCGTGGCCAAGCTGAAATACCCTGCTCCCGGCGTCATTTGAGGGCCCCCGCGGTCAGACCGGCCTGAACCTGCCGCTGGAAGACGGCGTAGACGACGAGCACCGGAAGCATCGCGATCGTCAGGCCCGCAAAGAGCGCTCCCCAGTCACCCCGGTACCCCTGGGACACGGCGAGCGAGGCAAGCCCCTGCGGCAGCACGTAGTTCTTCTCCTCCTCGTTGTTGAGCAGCAGCGGAAGCAGGTACTGGTTCCACTGGCCGAGGAAGTTGAAGATCCCGATGCTGACCAGGCCCGGCTTGGCCATCGGCAGCATGATCTGGAAGAAGGTCCGGGTGTGCGAGGCCCCGTCGACCATCGCCGCCTCCTGGACGCCGGTGGGCAGCGTACGGAAGAAGGAGGTCAGGAAGAACGTCGTGAAGGGCAGCGAGTACGCGATGTAGGCGATCATCAGACCCGGCCTGGTGTCCAGGAGCCCGAAGTTCTCCATGACCGCGAAGAGCGGCACCAGGGCGAGGATGACCGGGAACATCATGCCGCCCGCGAAGAGCATGAAGATCAGGCGGTTGCCCGGGAAGGTGAAGCGGGCGATGACGTACGCCGCCATCGAGCCCAGCAGCATGGTTCCCGTCAGCGAACCCGCCAGGATGATCAGCGAGTTGACCGTGTAGCGGCCGATGTTGGCCTCGGTCCAGGCATGGCTGAAATTCTCCCAGTGCAGCGCGGCGGGCCAGCCCATCGGATCGCTGAGGATCTCGCCCGAGGACCGCAGCGACGTCACCGCGACCCAGATGAGGGGCCCCGCGGCGAGCACCACCCACAGGATGAGGAAGGCGTGCGAGAAGACGTTGAGCGTGACGCCCTCGGAACCGGAGGCGCCGACGCGGGGCTCGTTCTCACGTGTGGTCATGATGCGTGGCTCCCGCGCTCTCAGTATTCGATCCGGTCGCGGTTCCCGACCCGCATGATGATCAGGGAGAACACCACGCTCAGGACGAGAAGGACGACGCCGATGGAGGTGGCGTAGCCGAACTGCCCCTCGCGGAACCGCTCGTAGAGGAAGACCGGGGTCACCTTCAGTACGTGCTTGGGCATCATGACGAGGACGATCGCGAACGAGTCGAGCGCCTGGATGCCCATATAGATCCAGCCGGTGCGCACGGTGTCCCAGATCAGCGGGAGCGTGACGTTGAAGAAGGTCCGCGCCCGGCCCGCGCCGTCCAGGAGCGCCGCCTCGTGGATGTCCTTGGGGATGGCGCCCATCGCCGCGGAGAACAGCACGACGTAGAAGCCGACGAAGCTCCAGCAGAGCACGGTGAGCGTGGCGATCAGGGCGAGGCTGTACTCGCCGCCGAGCCAGGCGGGGCCGTCGACGCCGACCTTGCCGAGCGCGCCGTTGAGCAGACCGCTGTTGGTGTTGAAGACCCGCCCCCAGACCACCGCGATGATGGCGACGGACAGGACCTGCGGGAAGAAGTACACGACCTTGTAGACCGAGGAGCCCGCGACGCCCGCGATGGCCCGGCCCCTGCGGTGCCTGCCGCCCGCGGTGATCATGTAGGCGAAGAACATGCCGAGGACGAGGGTCACCAGCGGGGCGAGGACGAGCAGCGAGAGACTGGTCTTGGTCGACTCCCAGAACCGGTCGTCGTGCCACATCTTCCGGTAGTTGTCGAACCCGACGAAGTTCGCCACCGGCCCGCCGGACCAGTCGGTGAACGAGTAGTAGATCGCCTGGACGAAGGGCGAGATGACGAAGACCGCGTAGAACAGCAGGGGAACCGCGAGGAAGCCGACGATGAAGCGGTACTTGTCGAGCGTGCGGTACCTCCTGTCGTACCGCACGCGTTCCGGGGTGAACCGGGGCGGCAGCAGCACCGCCACGAGGAACAACAGCCTGCCGGGCGGCGCCTGTTCGCGCCGCTCGGGTCCCGGACCCGACTTCGAGGGCAAGGGCCCTTCCGCCCGTGTCTGTGTGCTCACGCCGCTCCGATTCACACCGCTCGTGCCTGGCCGCGCAACCCGGCGGCCCGTCAGACCTTCTTGACCTTGCTGATGTCGGGGTCCTTGGCGACACGCTGGGACGCCTTGTCCATGGCGTCCATGACCTGCTTGACCGTCATGTCGCCGAGCATGAACTTGCCCATGGCCTTGTCCCAGTCGTCCTCGAAGAGCTCCTCGTACCACTCCTTGAAGAACGGGATGACGATGTTGTCCCCGGCGGCCGTGATGGCCTTCTGCGCGCTGTCGACGCCCGGCGGCAGGTCCATTCCGTCGATCGCGCCCTTGACGGCGGGGATCGCGGAGACCTCCTTGAAGAAGTTCCGCGCGGCCTTCTTGCTGTACATCATCCGCAGCCACTCCAGGCCGCCCTGCACGTTCTTGGCCTTGGCGGGGATCAGGAAGGGCTCGCCGGGCGGGGCGTAGAGCGTGCCGAAGGGCAGCTTGTCGCTCTTGGAGAGGGACGGCGTCGCGCCCACCGTCATCCCGAAGCCGTCGGGGGTGGTGTCCTTGGCCTCGTTCTCCACCCAGGAGCCGTCGGGCACGAAGACGCACTTGCCCTTGGTCCAGGCGGTCTGCATCTCGGTGTGGGCCTGCGGGCCGTCGAAGCCGGTGAGCACGTACTTCTTGGCGATGAGCTCCTCGAACGCCTCCAGGACGGACTTGACCGCGTCGTGCCGCCAGGCGCCGGGCTCCAAGTAGTCCATCGCCTCGATGACTTCGCGGCCGCCGACCTGCGCGAACATCGCGTACATGCTGAAGAGCATGTAGCGCGGGTGACCGCCGGGGTAGCTCCAGCCGTGGATGCCCTTGGCCTTCGCCTTGCGGCAGACGGCGAGCATCTCGTCCCAGGTCTTGGGGTACTCCATGCCCAGCTCGTCGTTCAGGAGCCGCTTGGAGTACCAGTTCCCGTACGCCGTCATCGTGATGTTGAGCTGGTAGCACCCCTTGGTGCCGAAGGCGCCCATGTCGGCCATGCCCGCCACGAGCGTGTCCCTGACCTTGACGCCCGGGTCGTCCCAGGAGGGCGCGTCGAGCACCTCGGTGAGGTCGGCGACCTGCTCGTTCTTGACCAGCTTGCCGATGTTCATGTCGTCCGCACCGGAGTTGTTGATCACGTCCGCGGTCGGCCTGCCGCGGATGATCTTCGGCTGGAGCTGGGTGGCGATGCTCTCCGTGGCCTTCTGCTCCGGCTTGGCCTTGGGGTACTTCGCGGCGTACATGTCGGTGACGAACTGGGCGTACTTGTCCTCGTACCCGCCGTTGAAGATGTAGACGGTGAGCCCGGCGTCCTCCTTCACGCCCAGCGGGTTCTTCTTGCTCTTCTCGCCCTTCTCGGCCTTGTTGTCCGAACCCCCGCCGCTGGCGCAGGAACTGAGCGCACCGACAGCCGGCACCGCGAGCAGCCCGGCGGCCGCCGCCCTCTTCATGACGTCACGACGGTTTACGCTGGTGGATCCCATGCTCAAGCCCTCGCTTTCTCCAGGACTCAGGCGGTGAACCGGACCCTCCCCGGCACCGCGATGGTGTGAAGCTGGGGTCGTGCGGTGACGCGGTCAAGACCCGGGTTCGACTGGCGGAAAAGGCAGTTGACGCACGGCACTCCGCCGTCTCGGTCCCCGGCCCACCGCCCCGGGCGGACGCCGACAGGTATAGTCCACTCGCCGTCGGCTGGGCAAGATCGAATACAGGTTTGGGCTGCAGGCTTTTCCGAGTTGAGACCAAGCGCATCGCGGGCGCCGGGCCCCACGCGACGCGCCCACCGCTCCACCGGCCCACGCCCCACGTCCCCGTGGGCTGGGCCCGCCCCCGGCGCGAATCCCCCTCCCCGGATCCCCTGGGCCTCGGCCCCGCCCCCCACCCCTCAACGACGCGAACCGCCCCACCACGGAGCCACCCACCCGGACTCACGCCTCCGTCAACGCCCCCCTGCACCGTGGACTGTGCCCACCCGTGCCGCCCAGCGGCACGATTGCCCACAGTGGTGGGGGCCGCCGCCTTCTCGGCGGGGCGGTTCGGGGCGGGGCGCGCCTCGGCAGCGGGGCGGTATGCGGCGGCGGGCGCCTCCACGACGGGGCAGTTCGCGACGGCGGTTCGCAGCGGGGTGCGCCACGGGCAGCGCGATCTGAAGCGGGGAGGTGCGCAGCAGGGTGCGCCACGAGCAACGCGGCCTAGGGCGGGGCGGATCACAGCGGCGGGCGCCTCCAACAGCGGGGCAGTTCGCGGCGGGGCCTGCCACGAGCGGTCCGTCCGGTTCACAGCGGTGTGGCCCACGGAGGAGCGATTCACAGCGGGGCGCGCCACGAGCAATGCGGCCGGAGCGGGGCGGCGCGCAGCGGTACGGCCCACGGCGGGGTGCGCCACGAGCAACGCGGCCCGAAGCAGAGCGGTTTGCGGCGGGGGGATTCTCGGCAGCGCAGCCCTCAGCAGCACCCCCGCCCGCACGGCGCGATACGGCAGCACGCCCCCAGCGGTACGCCCACCGGCACACGGCCGCGAACGCACCCAAGGGGACGCAGCGGCGCGGCACAGCAGAAGCGCCCGCCGGGCCGCAGCCGCGACAAGACGGGAGGGGACACGGCAGCGCGGCACAGCGGAAGCAACCACCAGCCCGCAGCCGCAAACGAGACCAGAGGGGACGCGGAGGCGCGGCACAGCGGAAGCGACCGCCGGGCCGCAGCCGCGAACGAGACCGGAGGGGACGTGGCAGCCCGGCACAGCGAAAGCACCCACCAGGCCGCAGCCGCGAACGAGACCAGAGGGAACGCGGCAGCGCAGCAAAGCGGAAGCACCCACCGGCCCGCAGCCGCGAACGAGACCGGAGGGGACGTGGCGGTATGTCCGCCCGGAGCACGTGCGGCCACGTGCCGAGGCACATGACGGTGGCGGTGCACCGGGATAGCGAGGACGGACATACCGCCGCGGCCCCGCCCCACGCCAGACGGAGCGAACCCACGAGGACGGAAACGCCGCCACGCCAGCCCCGCCCCACGACGCACAAGGCGTACACGGCGCGCACGGGCCACGCGACTCGCACGGCGTGCCCGGCCACGCGACTCGCACGGCGTACCCCGCACACACCCCCACCCCGCCCCACCCCGTCAACAGCCTTGACACCACTCGCCACTTGACTCCCTACTAGACCTTGCGCAGTGATCGTGACAACGTTGTCCAGACGTCAAGGGAGGGGCTCGAGGATGCCGTATTCGGCACGCAGACCTCGGTACAGACACCTTCATCCGGCCGGCCCACGACCCCGTACGGCCACAGCCGTCGGAGGCCTCGCGCTCGTGCTCGTCGTGGCGGCACAGGGGGCCGCCGTCGCCGAGCCGGAGCAACCGCCCCGCGCGGACCGGGAGTTCGCCTCGTCCTTCGAGGCGGACGACACCCAGCCGGACTGGCTGAACACCGTCGAAACGGGCCCGGACGGCAAGAAGAAGGCCTCGGGCGTGAACGGAGAGTTCAGCTCCGGCCTGCCCGGCAGCGTGAACGACCACATCACCGAGGTCCGCGCGAGCGGCGAGAACACCGGCTCCGGCGAGGTCGCCGCGAACCTCGTCGACGCCGAACCGACCAGCAAGTGGCTGACGTTCGCGAAGGACGGCTGGGTCGAGTTCGACCTGGACGAGCCCGCCAAGGCGGTGACCTACGCGCTGACCTCGGCGAACGACCACGCCGAACGCGACCCCAAGGACTGGACCCTGAAGGGCTCCACGGACGGCAAGGACTGGAAGGTCCTCGACGAACGCAAGGGCGAGTCGTTCGACGGCCGCCACAAGACCAAGAAGTACGACTTCGACAACGCAACCGCGACCACGACCGCAACCGCAACCGCAACCGCAACCGCCTACGCCCACTACCGCATCGACATCACCGCGAACAACGGCGCCCCCGACGCCCTCCAACTCGCCGACGTCCAGCTCTCGGTGGGCGGCACGGACCACCCCGCCCCCGAGGACATGCTGAGCCTCGTGGACCGCGGCCCCAGCGGCTCCCCCACCGCCAAGTCCCGCGCAGGCTTCACCGGAAAGCACGCGCTGCGCTACGCGGGCACCCACAAGGCGGACGCCCGCGGCTACTCGTACAACAAGGTCGTCGACGTCGACGTCGAGGTCGGCCGGGACACCGAACTCGGCTACCGCGTCTTCCCGTCGATGGCGGAGGGCGACCGCGACTACGCCGCGACGAACGTCGCCGTGGACCTCGCCTTCACCGACGGAACGTATCTGAGCGACCTCAAGGCCGTGGACCAGCACGGCTTCCCGCTGAGCCCGCAGGGCCAGGGCGCGTCCAAGGCGCTCTACGTGAACCAGTGGAACAACGTGGACGCCCGCATCGGCCAGGTGGCCGCGGGCAAGACGGTCGACAGGATCCTGCTGGCGTACGACTCCCCCAAGGGCCCGGCGAAGTTCCGCGGCTGGCTGGACGACGTGTCGCTGAAGGAGAAGGCCCCGGCGAAGCCGAAGGCGCACCCTTCGGACTACGCGGACACGACCCGCGGCACCAACTCCAGCGGCGGCTTCTCGCGCGGCAACACCTTCCCGGCCACCGCGGTCCCGCACGGCTTCAACTTCTGGACGCCGGTGACCAACGCGGGCTCGCTGAGCTGGCTGTACGACTACGCGCGCGGCAACAACGACGACAATCTGCCGACGATCCAGGCGTTCAGCGCGAGCCATGAGCCGAGCCCGTGGATGGGCGACCGGCAGACGTTCCAGATGATGCCGTCGGTCGACAAGGACACCCCGAGCGCGTCGCGCACCAAGCGGGCGCTGCCCTTCCGGCACGAGAAGGAGACGGCGCGCCCGCACTACTACGGCGTGACGTTCGAGAACGGCCTGCGGACGGAGATGGCGCCGACGGACCACGCCGCGATGATGAAGTTCACCTTCCCCGGCGACGACGCGAGCGTGATCTTCGACAACGTCTCGGAGAAGGGCGGCCTCACGCTCGACGAGGCCAAGGGCACGGTGAGCGGCTTCTCCGACGTCAAGTCGGGCCTGTCGACGGGCGCGACGCGCCTGTTCGTGTACGGCGTCTTCGACGACACCGTGACGGCGGGCGGCAAGCTGGAGGGCGGCGGTGGCGGCGACGTCACCGGCTATCTGCGCTTCGAGGCGGGCAAGGACCGCACGGTGAACCTGCGCATAGCCACGTCCCTGATCAGCCTGGACCAGGCGAAGGACAACCTCGCGCAGGAGATCCCGTCCGGCACTTCCTTCGACCGCGTGAAGGACCGCGCGCAGCGGCAGTGGGACGGCCTCCTCGGCAAGGTGGAGGTGGAGGGCGCGAGCGAGGGCCAGCGCACGAGCCTCTACTCCTCCCTCTACCGCCTGTACCTGTACCCCAACTCGGGCTTCGAGAAGGTCCGTTCGGCGGGCGGCAGGGCCGCGTACAAGTACGCGTCCCCCTTCTCCCCGCAGCCGGGCCCGGACACCCCGACCCACACAGGGGCGAAGATCGTCGAGGGCAAGCCGTACGTCAACAACGGCTTCTGGGACACGTATCGCACGACCTGGCCGGCCTACTCCCTGCTCACTCCGAAGAAGGCGGGCGAGCTGGTCGACGGATTCGTGCAGCAGTACAAGGACGGCGGCTGGACCTCGCGCTGGTCCTCGCCGGGCTACGCGGACCTGATGACGGGCACCTCGTCGGACGTGGCGTTCACCGACGCGTACGTCAAGGGCGTGAAGTTCGACGCGGAGGCGGCGTACGACGCGGCGTTGAAGAACGCGACGGTGGTGCCGCCGAGTGCGGGCGTCGGCCGCAAGGGAATGGAGACGTCCCCGTTCCTCGGCTATACGAGCAGCGAGACGCACGAGGGCCTGTCGTGGGCGCTTGAGGGCTACCTCAACGACTACGGCATCTCCCGCATGGGCGACGCCCTTTACAAGAAGACGGGCAAGAAGCGCTACAAGGAGGAGTCGGAGTACTTCCTCAACCGCGCCCGGGATTACGTCCATCTCTTCGACGACAAGGCGGCAGGCGCGGGCACGGACCCGGGCTTCTTCCAGGGCAAGGACGCCAAGGGCAACTGGCGCGTCCCCTCCGAGAAGTTCGACCCGCGCGTGTGGGGCTACGACTACACGGAGACCAACGCCTGGGGCTATGCCTTCACCGCCCCGCAGGACTCGCGCGGCCTCGCCAACCTGTACGGCGGCCGCAAGGGCCTCGGCGACAAGCTCGACACGTACTTCGCGACCCCCGAGACGGGCTCCGCCGAGTTCGCGGGTTCGTACGGGGGCGTCATCCACGAGATGACGGAGGCCCGCGACGTACGCATGGGCATGTACGGGCACTCCAACCAGGTCGCCCACCACGCGGCGTACATGTACGACGCGGCCGGGCAGCCGTGGAAGACGCAGGAGAAGGTCCGTGAGGTCCTCTCCCGCCTCTACACCGGCAGCGAGATCGGCCAGGGCTACCACGGCGACGAGGACAACGGCGAGCAGTCCGCCTGGTACCTCTTCTCCTCGCTCGGCTTCTATCCGCTGGTGATGGGCAGCGGCGAGTACGCGATCGGCTCGCCCCAATTCACCAAGATGACCGTCCACTTGGACAACGGCCGCGATCTCGTCGTGAAGGCGCCCAGGAACAGCGCGAAGAACGTGTACGTGCAGGGGCTCAGGGTCAACGGCAAGAAGTGGACGTCGACCGCGCTCCCGCACCGGCTGATCGCGGGCGGCGGTGTCCTGGAGTTCGACATGGGCCCGAAGCCCTCCGCGTGGGGTTCGGGCAAGAACGCCCAGCCGACGTCGGTCACGCAGGACGACAAGGTGCCGTCGCCGAAGAAGGACGCCCTGAAGGGTGAGGGCGCGTTCTTCGACAACTCCTCGGCGTCGGACGCCACTTCGGACTCGGCCGTGGAGCTGCCGGTCGCCAAGGAGACGAAGGCGGTGCAGTACACGCTGACGTCGTCCGGCGACAGGGCGAAGGCGCCGCGCGGCTGGGTCGTCGAAGGGTCGCAGGACGGCCGGACGTGGCAGCAGGTGGACAAGCGGTCCGGCGAGTCCTTCGCGTGGGACAAGCAGACGCGGGTCTTCACGGTCGACGATCCGGGGACGTACCGGCACTACCGGTTCGTGCCGGAGGGGTCGGCGACGCTCGCGGAGATCGAACTCCTGAGCTGAGGCGCCCCGGCCGAAGAGCCGAAGGGCCGGAGAACCGGAAGCCCCGGAACCGGAGGAACGGCGCGCCGCGGGGGCGGGAGCGGCAGGTCCGCTTCCGCCCCCGCGGCATGCGTCCGCCCACCGTTGGCCGGAACACCCCTGGTCCCGCCCTCCCCACGGATGGACACTCACCTCCCGACGCACGATTTGACATGATCGCGCCATTGAGGGGAGATCGTCCGTGCTCCGAAGATCAGCCGGCTCCTTGACGGGACGGCGAAGAAGACCAGGCCCCCGCTCCAAGGCCCTCGCCGTCATCGGCGCCCTCGCCATCGGCACCCCGCTCACCGTCCTCGGCCCCGCCTCCGCCGCGGGCCCGGCGCCCGAGAAGCCACCCAAGGGCAGCTGTACGGTGCCCGAGGACTGGTCGAGCTGTGTCCGCGTGACCACCCACCTCGACCGGGCCCCCTCCGTGGGCGGACAGGCCCGCCTCGACCTCACCGTCGACACGCGGATCGACCTCTCCAAGGCCCGGGTGCGCGCCGACCTGCCCGCGGCCGTCGACTGGGCCTCCGCGCCCGCCGGATGGCAGTTCAAGGACCTCGGCCCGCTGCTGCCCGAGGACGGCGGCGCGGTGCACCGCGCCGAGCGCACCGTCGACCTCGCGGCCGGCAAGACACTGCGCTTCTCGCTCCCGGTCAAGGGCGTCAAGGCCGCGGCCACCTCCGTGCGCGCCCGTGTCGACGGCCCCTCGGGCACACCCGCCGACCGCGACGAGCACATGGACCTCCTCACGGTCGGCGCCACGCCCGCCGCCTCCTACCTGGGCTTCGACCAGCGCCGCAATTCCAACGCGCTGCGACAGCTCCCCGACGACGTCAAGCTCACCCCCGCCAAGCCCGAGCGCCCGTTCGAATCGGCCGCGGGCCGGACGAAGCTGCCCAAACCGCACAGCGACGACGCCGCCTCCACCGAACCGTCCGCACGGGCCCTCTCCTGCGTCACCGGCACGGTCGGCTACACGGAGCCCGGCGGCACGCACCCCTCGCCGAACATCCAGGTCGAGGCCTGGGACGACGACTCCTTCGGCGCCGACGACCTGCTCGACTCCGCGCTGACCGACGGCAGCGGCGGCTTCCGGATGTGCTTCGACAACGACGACACCTCCGGCGGACAGGACGTCTACGTCAAGGTCCGCACCGAGAGCGGTCTGTGGCGGGTCGTCCAGGACCACTGGTACGGCCGCGGCGTCTACGAGTTCCGTTCCGGCCAGCACGACGACATCCCCGACGGCCGCACCGTGGACTTCGGCCGCATCGCCCCCGGCGACGAGACGATGAACCGCGTCTTCCACGCCTACGACCTGGCGAACCAGGCCAAGAACTGGACGCCCGGCGAGTGCTGGGACGCCCGCGACACCGGCGACTGCCGCCGGATGGAGATCGTCTACCCCGATGACGACGACGGCGACAACAGCCGCTACGAGTGGGGCGACAAGAGCGTCTGGCTGGAGAGCAAGGCCCCCGACGACCGCACCGACACCGTGCACGAGTACGGCCACGCCGTGATGGCCGACGCCTACGAGGACAACAGGCCCGCCACCGACAACTGCAAGACGCACGCCATGGACACCCGCAGTTCGAAGGGGTGCGCCTGGGTCGAGGGCTTCGCCAACTTCTACCCGATGGCGATCTTCAACCAGGACGAGTACCGGGGCTGGCACGTCGAGGACACCAGCACCTACAACAGCGGCGACGACACCGAGGGCCGGGTCACCGGATCGCTCTGGGACCTCATGGACCCGCCCGGCGAGCGCTACTGGGACTACCACCAGGAGTCCGCGAAGGGCGCCATCTGGGACACCCTGCTCGACCGCAGGTCCACCACCTTCGAGGAGTTCTGGACCCAGCGCGGCCAGGAGGGCCACGACGTGGGCTCGGGCCCGGGCGGCGCGCTCTACCAGAACGGCATCGACTACGGCTTCCGCAACCAGCTCGCCGACGGCGCGGCCAAGACGCTGCCCACGCCCGACCCGCCGCACAACTACCGCTACGACACCACCTTCCGCTTCTGGTCGGTCGTGGCACTGCGGCCCCCGACGGGCGTCGACTACGACCTCGACCTGTACGACGACCAGGCGCTCACCCAGCGGCTCGACGTCAGCCTGGCCACCGGGGACACCGTCGACTTCATCGCCGTCGACTCCAACGCACGGCCTCCCGGCGACTACTACCCCGTGGTCAGGCGGCCGCTGGGCGGCACGGGCACCGGCGAGTACCGCATCGAACTCGCCGACAGCGGCAAGCTGCTCACCGGCTCCGACACGAAGACGATGAACGGCGCCGACGACGTGGCCTCGATCTGGGACACCTGCCCGGCGAGCGGCACCGAGGTCACCATCACCGCGAAGCCGTCCGACGCCAGCCAGGACGCGGAGCTGTTCCTGATGGACTCCGACCCGGCCGACGCCAAGACCGCAGTCCGCGGCCGCTACGCCGCATCCGCGTCGGCGACCGGCAACGGCCCCGGCCAGGCGGAATCCTTCAAGTTCACGGCACAGGGCGGCTGTTACGGAGTCGTCCTCATCAACAAGGCGGGCTCCGGCACGTACACCGTGACCGAGTCCTGACCCGATCCGAGCCATCTCGGCGGGAGCGAACGGAGGGCGGGAGCGGCGAGTCCGCTCCCGCCCTCCGGGGTCCCATGAGGGCAGATCGATCGAGAAGGTACGTTATGGAACCTGTTGGCTGATCCGAGAAGTCAGTCCGGGGAAAAGCGGTGCGGGGGAACAGTGGGAAAGACTCGGCGATCCGGAACGCGTGCGGGGGCGCTCGCGACGGGGGCGCTGCTCCTGACGACGGTGGCATGCTCCGGAGGCGGCAGCGGCAGCGGGCCCGCGCACGAGTCGCCGAAGGCGCACAAGTCCTCGACACCGCACGAGTCGCCGAAGGCGCGGCAGGCACAACGGCCCCAGCAGGACGACCCCAACCTGCTGCGCGGGTTCCGCCACTGGCTGCGGACGAACGACACCCGGCACGACGACGCCCTGGCCGGTCACACCCTGCACATCGGCCTCGACTACCGTGCCGGCGACCGCGCGGGCGCCGTCAAGGTCCTCACCGACTACGGCCCCTGGAGCGAGGCCGAAGGCCAGGTCGGACCGCTGGCGAAGGCGTTCACGCAGTGGTGGGACGAGGATCCGGCGGCCGCGAGCGCGCGTTTCCTCGGCCAGGGCGGAAAGACCGCGAAGCAGACCACGCTGTACGACGGCCCCAAGCCGTCGAACCTCCTTGAGGACTTCCGCTCCTGGACCGCCGAGAACGCCCCGAACGGCGAACGCCTCGCCCCGCACCTCACCGCACTCGGCATCGGATACGGCTTCGGCCACGGCACGCAGGGCACCGGCGCCATCACCCTCTCCACCGACTACCTCACGTACAAGGACCACAACACCCAGCAGAACCTCGACGCCCTCGGCGATGCGTTCGCCGACTGGTGGGACGGCGACAAGGGCGCGGAATCCGTCACCGTGACCAGCGACGACCAGGGCAGCCACGCCGGACGCCGCCTGACCGCTCCCTGAGCGCCGCCGCATCACACTCCGCCAGGTGTCACCGGCGTCCCGGTTCGCGGTGCTCCCATGTCAGCAGGGTGTAGCGGCGCCCTTTGCCTTCGACCTCCTAGACGCCGGAGTCCAGACCCGGTGCGCGTCGCGAGGATGCCGTGCGCTGCGCCGGTACCCGGGCTCGGAGGTCGTGCACTTCCTGTCGCAGCGCCTGTAACTCGTTGTAGGTGGCGTAGAGATAGCGCACCTTGGTACGCAGGGTCAGTGGGTCGATGGGCTTCATGACGACGTCGGCCACGCCGAGCTGGAATGCGGTGTGGGACAGGTCACGCGTCAGTCCGAAGCCGGTCAGCAGGATGATGGGGATGGACTGCGTCTGTTCCAGGCGCCGGGTGTAGCGCACCACGTCCATCCCGTCGACACCAGGCATGCGCAGGTCGAGGAGCATGAGCCCGACGTCGCCGCGCAGGACCTCCTTGAGAGCTTGTTCGCCGTCGGTCGCGCGGACCAGTTCGTAGTTGAGCGGGTCCAGCGCGCTCTCCAAGGCGAACAGGGTGTCCTCGTGGTCGTCGACGACGAGGAGCTTCGAGTTCTCTGGCATGGCGCCGTCCTCCTGCACGTAACAACCGTATTCCCATGCGGAGTTGAGAAAACCGTTCTGCTTCAAGAAGCTGGCGCGTTGTTTACCCGTGAGAGCGCCCCTGCCCCGGGGCGGTCAGAGCGCAAGGAAATCCGTGGACGGGCCCGCGGCAGATCACCTAGTGTGTGGCTCCACGCCCCGAGACGGATGGAAGGAGGCGAGTGCCGTGCAGTTCACACCTTTCCAGCGCTCCCTCTTTTCGCTGTCCCGGCGTGGTTCTTGAGTTCTGACCGGGAGCGCTCCAAGCAGCCTGTATCCCGGAGGAATCCATGACCGATCCGGTCATCCGCGCGCTCTCCGCGAGCGACGCCCATCTCTTCGACGCACTCCCCGACCCCCTGGGCGCCCGTGAAGGACATCGGCGCACCCGGTTCCGCCCCGACTGGAAGCGCGTCGCCCTGCGCGACGGCGAGGTCGTCGCACGCGGCGCGTGGTGGGGCGGCCCCGACGACGCGGAGCCCGTCAACATCAACTGGTTCGACGTGGCCGAGGGCGAGGAGGAGGCCGGGGCCGAACTCCTGCGCTCCGCTCCCTGGCAGGTCGAACTCGAGATCAGCCTGCCCGGCGGCTGGCGGGAGCAAGCCGACCTGCGCGCCGCCGCGGAGGCGCGCTTCGCCGCCGCACGAGCCGCGGGGTACGAACTCCTGGT
The DNA here is from genome assembly GCF_042740435.1 of Streptomyces sp. NPDC059002. Lineage (NCBI taxonomy): Bacteria > Bacillati > Actinomycetota > Actinomycetes > Kitasatosporales > Streptomycetaceae > Streptomyces > Streptomyces sp. NPDC059002. The sequence goes on from NZ_JBHYJI010000058.1 coordinate 49,593, forward strand.
GGAACGCTTCCTGTACCGCTGGACCCCGGAGCGGGGTCTGCCCGAGCGGCCCGGACGCCTGCGCTTCAGCGCCGAACCGGACGACACCGTGTTCTTCGAGGCGTTGCGCCGGATCCACTCCGTCACCCTGGACGCCCACGCGCTCAAGGCCATCAAGGAGGGCGGCCTGGACCAGGCCGCCCAGGAGGAAATCGACTTCTTCCACTGGTGCCCCTCCCCACGGGAGTGGTGGCAGGTCGCGCACACGCCTGAGGGCGACCTGGCCGGCATCCACATCCCGGCCCGCAACCACTCCAGCCCGGTCATCGGCTTCATCGGAGTCGTCCCGGAACAGCGCGGTCGCGGTTACGCCTACGACCTCCTCGCGGAGTCCACCCACTTCCTCGTCGAGCAGGGCGCGGAATCCATCAGCGGAGCGACGGACCAGGGCAACTTCCCCATGGCCGCGAACTTCGCCAAGGCGGGCTTCCCCGTCATCCGTGAACGCATCAATTTCCACCCGGCGGGCCCGGCGGGCCCGGCGGCCTAGCGAGGAGCAGCACGCGCTGAGGGGTCCGGGCAGCGGGCAGGCCCGGACCCCTCGTCGGCGGCATGCCTGTTAGGCTGAATGGCAGCGAAGGGGAGTAGTCCCGAGAACCGCTGGTCGACACACTGGACGCCCCAGGGCGCCCCGGCCACCGGGCTTCCGCACAGGGTGCGGGGCGGACGAGACCTTCGGCCAAGGCATGATCCGGCCCGCATTGACGTGCGGGCCGCTCCGTCGTGCCGGGCCGAGTGGTTCTCCCGTCGCCTTCTGGGTGCCGTACGAGCCGAGGGCCCGGCCCCAGCAGAAAGCAAAGGGAATGACTCTCGACCCCCTGGCGATCCTCACCGCCTTCGGGCTGATCTTCCTCGCGGAACTCCCCGACAAGACCATGTTCGCCTCGCTGGCCATGGGCACCCGCATGCGGCCGCTGTACGTGTGGTTCGGCACGTCCACCGCGTTCATCGTGCACGTCGCCATCGCCGTCGGCGCGGGCAGTCTGATCGGTCTGCTCCCCGACATGGCCGTCAAGCTGGTCTCCGCGGCGCTGTTCGCGTTCGGCGCGTTCGTGCTGCTGCGCGGCGGGGACGATGACGACGAGGAGGGCGCCGCCAAGACCGTCACCGGGTTCTGGCCCGTCTACACCACGGCGTTCATGGCGGTGTTCATCAGCGAGTGGGGCGACCTCACCCAGATCACCACGGCCAACCTCGCCGCCGCCAACGGCTGGCTCCCCACCGCCATCGGCTCCGCCCTCGCCCTGATGTCGGTCTCCGCCCTCGCCCTCCTCGTGGGCCGCTTCATCGCCCAGCGCGTCCCCCTCAAGACCGTCCAGCGCTTCGGCGCCGTGTGCATGGCGGGCCTGGCGATCTGGACGTTGATCGAGGCCTTCACGGGCTGACCGGCCGCTCAGGCGCGCCAGCGCTGCGCGTATCCGTCGCGCAGGGGTCCCCCGAGCAGGTCGAGCACCTGCCCCGCTGCCGCCGCCAGCGGGGCGGGGTCCGCCCGCTCGGCCACGGCCCTGTGCCCCGCGAGCAGGGCCTCGCCCCGGTCCCGGTCCGCGCCGAGGAGTCTGCGCGGCAGCCACTTCCCGATGCCCGTCCAGCAGCCGTGGTGCGCGATGAGCAGATGGGCCGCCTCGCGCAGCGTGAAGTCGGCGAGGGAGAGCTGTTCGTACCGGTCGGACGGCGGTGTGTCCACCAGGTCGTCCAGGAAGCAGGTGAGGACGTAGCGGCCGCGCTCCCACTCCGTCGCGGTGAGCGGCGGCGGGCCCTCGGCAAGCGCCGCCCTGGCCTGCTCGCGGGTGGCGGCGAGCAGGCCGTGCGGGTCGTCGGTCAGCGGCAGGCCCTGGTCGTAGAGGAAGAGGAGGGTGCCGCGGCGCAGGCCCCTGTCCCGTTCGAAGTGCCCCTGCGTTTCCGCCACGGTGTGCACGAAGAGTTCGGCGACGCGGCCCCGGTGGCGTACGACCTCGCGGCGGCTCGTGTCGTCGTCCGGCAGCAGGACCGCGATGTCCAGGTCACTGGTCGGGGTGGCCCTGCCCTGTGCGGCCGAGCCGCCGAGCATGGCCCCGAGCGCGTGCGGGAAGCGGTCCTCGACCAGGCTCGCCGCCTCGTCGGCGGGTGTGCGTCGCTCGTTCTCCGTCATGGCCGGTCATGGTGCCACCCCCTCCGGCCGCGCGGCGCGGCCGGACCTCTCCAGCTCCTCCACCAGGACCGCGAGGTTCGCGGGGCTCGCCGCGAGGCGCACGTGGGTGCCCTCGTCCAGGAGGTCCGCGACGTTCCAGGTCGACGGGACGTCCTCCGTCGGCAGGGGGCGGCGGATGCCCTGGACGGTGAGGCGCTGCGTGGGGATGTCCTTGGCGGCGAAGCGGCCGGGGCCGCCGTGCGGCAGGACGGCCATCGGGGGCTTGCCGACGACGATGTGGGTGCCGAGGTGGTGCGGGTTGTAGGGGGTGTCGTCGAGGAAGCGGGCGGGCAGGAAGACGTCCTCGTCCCGGGGCAGCGCGCGGGGCGCGGGCGCGCCGCGCGGTCCTGTGCGGCGCCACGCCATGATCACCAGGGCGAGCGTGCCCAGTCCGCACACGGCGCCGACCGGCACCGCGACGGCCGCATCGGGCCGCAGCCCGGCCAGCGGCACCGCCCACAGCGCGGTGAGGCCGATGGGGAGCAGGAAGGTCATGCCGGTGGGTTCCGCCCGGTCGCCGGGGGCGACGGGCTGTCCGCGGCGGCGCCGGCCGGCCAGCGCGAGGAGGGCGAAGGCGCTGCCGCCGAGGAGGGCGAGGGTGACGACCGCGGCCTGGCTCCCGGGCCGTGGCACGTCCTCCTCCGCGGTGTGCTCCTTGCTCGCGACCGTCATCAGCCGCCCGCGCCACCAGGTGAGCGCGACGCGGTCGCCGGGTTCGAAGGCCTTGGCGGTCTCCACCCGGACGTTCAGGCGCCCCGTCGGCCGGTTCCCGGTGAAGGACAGCCAGTCGTCCTCGCCGCGCTTGTTGTACTTGTACGCGGTGCGCTCGATCACCCCGTGCAGCGTCGTCCTGCAGTCCCGGCGCGGATCGGCGGGCCCCTGCGTGGCGGGGCACGGCACGGACGCCCGCCACTCCCGCGCCTGCCGCTCCTCCGGGGCGATGCCCATCACCGCGACGTATCCGGCGCCCGCGGTCGCCATCACGCACAGGAACAGCGGCAGCAGCCTGGCCTTCACCAGTCGGGCGCGGGGCGCCTCGGCGGGCGCGGCGCCGAAGAGCGGGAACTCCGGGGCGGGCGGCAGGTCCGTGTGGCGCCGGTGCAGGGCGCGCAGCCGGGCCAGCTCGTCGTCGAAGATCTCGTCGAAGGGCGCGGTGCCGTACGGCAGCGGCAGCCGCACGAGGCGTCCGCCGTGCCGGAGCTCGGCGGCGACGTGGCGGGTGCGGCCGCCGCGGCCGTGGTCCTTCTCCACGACGCCGAGGCGCGCGATCTCGTCCCACTCGATGCGGCGCCACCGCCACAGCGAGCGGAACCGCAGTCCGGCGGCGTCGGCGTCGAGACGGCGGCGGAGCCACACGGGACAGAACGCCGTCGTGCAGGCGAGGCACACGGCGAGGACCGCCCAGAACTCCACCGCCGGGACGCCGCAGGCCGCGAGGGCGGCGCTGACGGCCGTGGCAAGGACGCAGAGCACGGCCAGTACGCGTACGTTCCTTCGCCACCGCGGTCGCAGGGACAGCTCGCTCTTCTCGGACATTCGGCCGATCCTGCCAGGTCGCCGTCCCCGCGGTCACGGCGGGATCAGGCGGTGTGCAGGGTCAGCCCGTACCGCTGGAGGATCTCGTTCACCGGCTGGAACCACGTCTCGCCGCCGCTGCCGCAGTTGCCCCAGCCGCCGGACGTCACGCCCTGGGCCTGGTCGCCGCTGATGAACGAGCCGCCCGAGTCGCCGCCCTCGGCGCAGACGCTGGTCTTGGTCAGCTGGTGCACGACGGTGCCGTCGGAGTAGTTGACGGTCTCGTTCTTGGCGAGGAGCTGTCCGCAGTGCCACTTCGTCGTGGAGCCGGAGCGGCAGATCGACGAGCCGACGGGTGCCTCCGCCGAGCCGCGCACCAGCTGGTCGGGGATGGTGCCCCAGCCGAGGACGACCGGCACGGTCCACCAGCCGTTGCCGACGGACACCCACGCGTAGTCGTTGTCGGGGAACGAGGAGCCCTGGAACGTGCCGATGTCGGAGCCGTCCCAGCCGCGCACCCCGGCGCCCGCCCGGCCGCAGTGCCCGGCCGTGACGAAGCCGCCGTGCACGGAGAAGCCGATGGAGCAGCGGACGTTGCCGGTGTAGTAGGGGTCGCCGCCGACGGTCCCCGCGGCGAAGGTGCTCGGCGCGTCGGGCACGGTGCCCACCTGGACGGGCGCGGTGGCGCGCGCCTTGCGCAGAAAGGCGCTGACATCGTTGTCGGCACGCTGGCCCTCGACGACGTCGACGACGACGCGGTTCGCCTTGGCGTCGACTCGCCAACTGGCCACGCCCGAGGGCGCCTTGAGCTTGTCGACCCGGGCCTTGGCCGCGTCGAGCCGCGCCGCGCTGTGCCGGACGAGCCGTACGTCGGCACCGGCCGCCCGCACGTCCGCCGCGGCCCGCCGCTCGGTCACGCCGACGGTGAGCCGTCCGCGACCGGCGTCGAACCAGGATCCTCCGTACGCCGCGCCTGCCGCCTGCCGTGCCGCACGCTCGGTCGTGACGGCCTGCCGCTCGTCGGCGAGCCGCTCGCGCGCGGCGGCGGGGGTCAGGCCGAGGTCGCGTTCCATCGCGTCGAGGAGGGCGGTGGACGCGGGGGCCGGGGACGGGGCCGGGGGCGGGGAGTCGGGGGCGGCGGTCGCGGTGGAGGCGAGGCCGGTGGCGGTGCAGGTGGCCGCGAGGAGGAGGGCGGACAGGCCGACGCGGGTGCTGGTCTTGCGTCTCACAGGGGGACCTCTCGTCGTTCCGACGGGTGGGTGGTGGAGCGGGGTCGCGTTTCTGAGAGCGCTCTCGATCGATGGTGCGGGAGGGCGTGAAGAGACCGTGAGACCAAGTCCGGACGCTCGGCGGCATATCTCGGCCGTTCCTGCGCGTCCGCCCGAAATGGTCACTTCGTACGGCAGTTGAGGCATGCGCACCCCCTGTGACCTCCGGCGACCCGGAACACAAGATCCCCACAACGCCCCGTGACCTTCAGGCCAGTTGCCCCCCGCACCGCTCCGCCGCCGGTTGCGGGCGCCGACGGGTGACAGCGACGCTCGGCCGGTCGAGAACGCTCTCAAGGGGAGGAGACCTCATGCGCAAGGGAATACGCCTGAGACACGGAGCCGTCATCGCCGCGACCGCGGTGGTCGGCATCGCACTCGGCACCGGGACCGCGCAGGCCGTGCCGATCGGGCAGCCGATGACCGGCAAGATGACGTACTACAACGACAAGGGGTACGGGGCCTGCGGCACGCCCATCGACGCCTCGGCCCAGGACCTGGTGGCCGTGCCCGCGTCCTGGTGGACCACCCCGAACCCGAACAACGACCCGCTCTGCCAGGGCATTTCGGTCGAGGTCAGCTACCACGGCAAGACCATCAGGGTGCCGGTCAAGGACAAGTGTCCGTCGTGCGCCGCCAACCACATCGACCTCAGCCAGACCGCCTTCCAGAAGCTGGCGCCGCTGGACGTGGGCGTGGTCGACGGCATCACCTGGAAGTTCGTCAACTGACCGACGCGTACTGACCAGGAAAGAGGCGCCCCGCTGCGACCGGGGCGCCCTCATCCCCGACGCCCCTTACGCCGCCGGTGACTTGACCCCACGACGGCCGCCCAGGAGCACGAGGACGACCGCTCCGAGGACCAGGCAGGCCCCGGCGAGCCCCCACAGCATCAGGTGGAACGCGTCGTCGTACGACCGCGACGCGGTGAGCGTGGTCAGCACCGAGCCGTACAGCGCCACCGCGACCGCCTCGCTGCCGAGCCGCAGCGTATTGAGGAAGCCCGCGGCCATGCCCGCCTTCGCGGGGTCGACGAGCGCCAGGGCCTGCCCGTCGACGAGCCCGGCGGCCAGCGCCATGCCCGCCCCGGTGACGACCATCGGCAGGGCGACCACGGCCACGGAGACATCGGGCCCGAAGACCGTCAGGGCCGCGTCGCCGACGACCAGCGCGGCCAGACTGACGTAGATGATGGTGAGCGCGGAGACGCCACGGGCCACCAACTTGGCGGCGAGCAGCGGAAAGACGAGCATCGGCGCGGTGAGCAGCACCATGAGCAGGCCCGCGGCGCCCGTGCCGCGCCCGGTGACCTCCGTCAGATAGCTCGGCAGATACGTGAGCATCGTGACGAAGCCGAAGGACCCGGCGACCGGCACCAGGCAGAGCGCGATGAAGCGGCGGTCGCGCAGCAGGCTCAGATCGAGCAGGGGGTGGGCGCGGCGCTTCTCGACGGAGCCGAAGAGCGCCAGCGCGGCGACCGCCCCGGCGAACAGGCCGAGCACGCCCGGGCTCCCCCAGCCCCACTGGGAGCCCTGCACGATGGCCGTGGTGAGCAGCACCATGGCGAGCACGAAGACCGCGCTGCCGGGGACGTCGACCGTCGCGCCCGTACGCGGGGTGGCGGGCACCGCCCGCGCGACGACCGGCACGGCGAGCAGCACGACGGCGAGCGCCACCGCGTGCAGCGCGAACACCCAGCGCCAGCTGACCGCCTGGAGCAGCGCCCCCGAGAGCGAGGGGCCGATCGCGACGCCGACGCCCGCGACGGTGCCGAAGAGCGCGAACGCCTTGGCGCGCGCGGGGCCTTCGTACACCGTGGACAGGATCGCCGCGCCGCAGGAGAAGATCGCCGCGCCGCCGATGCCCGCGAGGGCGCGGGCCACGTCGAGGAGCAGTACGTCGGAGGCGAGCGCGCTGCCGACCGAGGCGACGGCGTAGACGGCGGCACCGGCCGCGAACGCCTTGACCCGGCCGATGATGTCGGCGACCGAGCCCCAGACGAGGGTGAAGCAGGCGAAGGCGACGTTGAAGGCGTTCACGACCCACTGGAGCGGCGCGGCCCCCGCGTGCGTGTCGGCACCGATCGCGGGGAGGGCGACGGCGGTCCCCGAGATGGACATCGGGACGACGAAGACGGCGAGCAGGATGGCCGCGAGCGGGAGGAGCGGCGGCTTCTTCGGTGCGGCCTGGTGGCGCGCGGGTTCGGACAGCGTCGACGGCGCGGGCATGACGAAGGGACCCCCGGGAGGCGAGAAAGGTTCGGTTTCGATCGAACCTGACCTTGGCATGCGCCCGAGGTACGATGCAAGTCGAACCTGCCCGGATGAGAAGCGTGCGGACCGCGCGAACCGCGCGAACTGGAGGAACGAGCCGTGCCGGACGAAGAAGGCCACCCGACGCCCGCCGAGATGGACCTGCGCACGGTCCTGCACGCCCTCGCCGACCCCCTGCGCTTCGGGGTCATCGCCCGATTCCTGCGCGAGCCGGAGGACGCCGAACGCACCTGCGCCTACTTCCAGTTGCCGGTGTCCAAGTCGACGACGTCGCACCACTTCAAGGTGATGCGCGAATCAGGCCTGCTGCGCATGGTCGACAACGGCAACAGCCGGTCGGTCGTCCTGCGCAGGAAGGAACTGGACACACGCTTCCCAGGGCTGCTGGACCTGGTGGTCGCGGAGCGGGACGCACACACCGACTAGCCAGGCGAACCAAGCCCCCACCGCAACACCGAGCGGACCGCACACGCCGGAAAACCGGCTGCGCCCCGAACCACCCCTCAGGTACGGTCCCCTCCATGTCCGGGACCAAGTAACTCCAGGTGCCCCACCCGCCCCGCGGGTCCGTGGCACGGAAGCGCCCTGTCTTCCTCAGCCCCGCCGTCGACCGGCCAGGGGCCGATCTGGAGTGCCCACTTCATGAACACCCATGTGCGCGACCGCCGCACGCTCACTCTCGCACTGCTCTCCCTGCTGCAGTTCCTCATCGCCATCGACGTCACCGTCGTGAATGTCGCTGTGCCGTCCATCGGGGCGCACTTCGGCACCGGGACCGGCACCCTGTCCTGGGTCGTCACCGGCTACACCCTCATCGGCGGCGGCCTTCTGCTGCTCGGCGGGCGGCTGACCGATCTGCTCGGCAGGCGCCGGATGTTCCTGCTCGGCGCCGCGCTGTTCGCCGCCGCGTCCCTGGCCGCAGGGCTCGCGCCGAACCTGGAGACGCTGATCGCCGCCCGGTTCGCCCAGGGCGCGGGCGAGGCGCTCGCCTCACCGGCCGCGATGTCGCTGATCGCGCTCCTCTTCCCGGGCCCCGGGGAACGAGCCAAGGCGCTCGGCATCTGGGGCGCGATCTCCGCGAGCGGCCTCGTCGTCGGCGTCCTGCTGTCCGGCGCGATCGTCCAACTCCTCGACTGGCGCTGGATCTTCGGCATCAACGTGCCGCTCACGGCGGCCGTGCTCCTGGCCACCCCCGCGCTCGTACGCCCCGACGGGCCGCGCGGCGGCGGGCCACGGCTCGACCTGCCCGGCGCCGCGCTCCTCACCGCGGGACCGCTGCTCCTGGTGTTCGGCGTGCTGCGCCACTCCGTGCCCGCGGCGCTCGCCGGATGTCTGCTCCTCGGCGCCTTCGTGCTCGTCGAGCGGCGCGCGAAGAACCCGCTCGTCCCGCTGTCGTTCTTCGCGCACCGCACCCGCGCGGTGGCGAACGCGGCGACGGTGCCGCTCAGCGCGGGCCTGTCCGGCACCTTCTTCCTGGCGACCCTCTACCTCCAGGACGTGCTCGAACTCACCCCGATCCAGGCCGGACTGGCGTATCTGCCGTTCTGCGCCGCGCTGCTGGCCGCGGTCGCCCTGGTCGGCCGGATCATCGCGGCCATCGGCACGGCGTACGCGTCGGTGACCGGTCTGCTCCTGACGGCCGCGGGCCTCGGCTGGCTCGCCCGGCTGCCCGACCACGGCAGCCTGTGGACCGATGTCGTACCCGGCATGATCGGTGTCGCGGCCGGCATGGGCATCGGCCTGGTGGCCCTGCAGAACGCCGCCCTGTCCGACGTCACCGAGGCCGACGCGGGCACCGCGTCCGGCGTGCAGCGCTCCGTCGACCAGCTCGGCGGCTCGCTGGGCCTCGCGGTCCTGGTGGGCGGCGCGCTCGGCGGCACGGCCCAAGGGGCCGATTTCCGGGCCGCGTTCACCTGGGCCGCGCTCGGTGTGCTCGTCGCCGCGGCGGGCGTGCTCCTGGCTCTGCGCAAGAAGTAGCGTCCGGCTCCCGGCGGGAAACGGCTCGACAGCGCGAGGTCGCCGTGCTTAAGATCCACGGCGACATCGCGTGTCGGTCACCGGCTGGGTGAGGCATGGAGGTGTCAGGAGATGCCTTCTGGAGGCATTCCTTGTCGGTAGAGCTGAACCACACGATCATCCACGCCCGGGACAACCGGGAGTCCGCCGAATTCCTCGCGGACCTGCTGGGCCTCGAAATCACCGCCGAATGGGGCCCGTTCATCGCGGTCACCCTGGCCAACTCGGTCACCCTGGACTTCGCCACGATCCCCGCCGAGTCCATCACGCTGCAGCACTACGCCTTCCTCGTCTCCGAGGAGGAGTTCACCGCGGCGTACGAGAAGATCACGGCCCGCGGCCTCACCCACTGGGCCGACCCGCACCAGAAGCAGCCCGGCGAGATCAACACCAACGACGGCGGCCGGGGCGTCTACTTCCTGGATCCGGCGGGTCACGCCATGGAGCTCATCACGGTGCCGTACGGCGGCTGGCCGCAGGCGTAGCCGCCCTGCGGTTGCAGAGCGCGGCCCGCGCCCGGTAGGCGCGCTGCCGACAGGCCCGCGAGCAGTACGTCCGGGGCCGCCCGCGCGACGACCGCGTGACCGGCTCCCGGCAACCGGGGCAGAGCACGGGCTTTTCGTCACACGGAGGACGGGCCGCCGCGTTTTCGTCACGCGGAGGCCCGTCCTCCTCACGCCGTGCGCCGCCGTCACGGGCCGTACGGGCGGCGGTGACGAGGTCGGCGCCCGGGATGCGCCCGCGCGGGGTGTGCGCGGACAGTTCGGCGTCCAGGACGGGGCAGTCCCCCGCGATGTCGTCGTCCGTGCAGCGCAGCGCGTGGCGGAGGTAGCGCCTGGCCGCCTCCAACTGCGCCATCTGCCGTTCCACTTCGGCGAGTTGGGTGTCGATGGCGTCCTGCCAGGCATCGCGCGTGACCTTCCCCGAGGTGACGACGGCGGCCTGGTCCAGCGGCATCCGTCCGACCACACAGCACAGATACGCGAGGCCGATGCGACGCAGGTCGGTGTCGTCATAGCGCCGCTTGCCGCCCTCGCGGGCGGGCGGGTCGAGCACCCCCTGCCGCTCCCACCACCGCACCGTGGACGGCGCGAGGCCGTACAGGGCCGCCGCTTCACCGATGGAGACCGCACTCTGCCGCGTCATGAACCCAGTTGACATCAAGGCGACTTGAGAAGGCAAGGTCTTACTTAGGTAAGCCTAAGTAGCTGCTTCCTCGCAGCGGAGCGGCGGAGCGGCAGAGCGGCAGAAGGGTTCGGTCATGGCAGCAGGCGAGCACATCGAGTACGACGCATGCGACGAATACGCGGAGACCGTCGTCATCGGCGCCGGACAGCAAGGGTGCGGAGTGGCCGGGGCCCTCCAGGAGCGAGGCCGGGAAGCACTCGTCCTGGAGCGGGGAGAGATCGGTCAGGCCTGGGCCCACGAACGCTGGGACAGCCTGCTCATCGGCAGCGGGAACCAGTCGGTCCGATTCCCCGGCTGGGACTACTCCGGCGACGACCCCTACGGCTGCCCTTCGGGCCCCGAACTGGCCCGCGTCCTGCGCCGTTACGCGGCGGAACGAAAGCTCCGGGTGCGGCAGCACACACCCGTCCGGCAGGTCGAGTGCCCGCCGGACGCCTCCGACCACGACGACGTACGGTTCAGGACGCACCTGGCCTCCGGCGGCGTCATCGGATCCCGCAACCTCGTCGCGGCGGTGGGCGGTTACGCGGCTCCCCGCACCCCCGCCCCGGCCGCGGACGTCGACCCGGCCGTCCACCAGATCCACTCCCACGACTACCGCAACCCCCGGTCCCTGCCGGACGGGGCCGTCCTGGTGGTCGGCGCGGGCATCAGCGGCCAGCAGATCGCGGACGAACTGGTGGAGTCGGGACGCCGCACGTTCCTGTCGGTCGGCCGCCATCGCGCATGGCCGCGCCGCTACCGCGGCCGCGGCATCCAGGAGTGGCTCCAGGCCCTCCCTCCCCTGTACGAGGAGTTCGGCAACGCGGGCGGCGACGGCGGCCCCGTCCTGCCGGGACTGCCGGTCACCGCGGTCAAGGACAAGAGCGGCGACCTCAACGTCGGCGCGCTCGCCGCGAAGGGCGTGACCCTGGTCGGCTCCGTACGCGCGGCGGACGGCGGCAGGCTCCTGCTCAAGGACAACGTCGTCGCCACGGCGGAGGAGTCCGCGCGCTCGTTCCGGCGGGCCCTCGACGTGATCGACACCGTGATCCGGGACCGCGGCTTCGCGGCACCGGAGGAGAACCCGGCACCGGTGATGCCCATGGACGGCGTGTCCGACTTCGGCGAAGCCCTCGACCTGGCGCGGCACGCCGTCACCAGCATCATCTGGTGCACCGGATTCGGTCCGGACTACGGCATCCTGCCGCGCCACGTCCTCGACGAGAACGGCGCCCCCGTCCAGCTGAAGGGCCTCATCGGCGCACTCCCCGGCCTGTACTACGCCGGGCTCCCCGACGGCGACTCGCTCGCCCCCGTGGGCATCGGGGCGAACGTGGAGAACGGCAGGTTCATCGCCCGCCTGATCCACGTCGACCACGTGATGCGCTCCGGTTCACCGGAGCCCCTCGTCACCGCGTGACCCCACAGGCGAAAGGGCCGTGCCCCCGGGGATAGGACGGGGGCACCGC
>NZ_JBHYJI010000059.1:0-59234 GCF_042740435.1 Streptomyces sp. NPDC059002
GGGGCCACTGCTCAGCAGTGGCCCCGGCCCTCGTAACTTGTGCGGTGGTGCGCCGTGTTCGCCGTCAGGCGGACTTGCGGCTGTCCCGCGGATGCACCGCGATGTTCATGGCACCGGACCGGAGAACCGCCAGGCGCTCCTCCAGGACCTCCTCGAGCTCTTCCCGAGTACGGCGCTCCATGAGCATGTCCCAGTGCGTACGCGCAGGCTTCCCCTTCTTCTCCTCAGGTCCGTCCCCGTCTACCAGGAGTGCCTGGGCCCCGCAGACCTTGCACTCCCACTCCGGCGGGATCTCCGCCTCGACCGAGAACGGCATCTCGAAACGATGTCCGTTCTGGCATGCGTACTCCACGGCCTGGCGCGGGGCCAGGTCGATGCCGCGGTCGGTCTCGTAGCTTGTCACCACGAGGCGCGTGCCGCGAAGAGCTCGCTCACTCATGAATCGTGCCTCCCGGGCTTGTCGCCCACAGGACAGGTGTCGCTGTCGTCGTCATCCGGTCAACGTCCGGTCGGCGGTAAAGATTCCCGTTCAGGGTCATGCGTCGCCGTCGTATGCCGCCCCTTGTTGTACCCACCAGCGCCCGGTTTGTCACATCTGGCAGCAGATGTCACCCAGCGTTTCTGAATCTCCAGCTCGCAGTAACGGTCCGCCTGGCAGGCCAAACGCGTACACTACCGGCCTTTGCCTTCAGTTGCTAAATCCGGTCGGGTACGGGATTGCCCGCGTCGCGCACCGCACGCCGCACCGGCACCCTCAAAAGCAGGACGAAACCGAGCAAAAAGAACGCCACGAGCGACACAATCGCGTCCCGGTAGCTCCCCGTGACCTGATAGGTGAGGCCGAAGATCAACGGTCCGAGCCAGGCCATCCCGCGGTCGCTGATCTCGTACGCGGAGAAGTACTCGGCCTCCTTGCCGCGCGGCACCAGATGCGAGAAGAGCGAACGCGACAGCGCCTGCGTGCCGCCGAGGACCAGGCCGATCCCCGCGGCGAGCACGAAGAACCACGCGGGCGCGCCCGCGGGCAGGAAGTAACCGGCCCCGATCGTCACCGTCCAGGCCACGAGCGAGCCGAGGATGGTGCGCTTGGCGCCGTACGTCCTGGCCAGCCTGCCCATGGCGAGCGCCCCCGCCACCGCGAGCAGCTGCACGAGCAGGACCGCGACGATCAGCGTGGACTGGCCGAGCCCCAGCTCTTCGGAGCCGTAGACGGACGCCTGCGAGATCACCGTCTGGACGCCGTCGTTGTAGACGAGGTACGCCAGCAGGAACGCGAGCGTGTGGGGGTGGCGGCGCATGTCGCGCACCGTCGACCTCAGCTGCTGCCAGCCGCCCCCTGCCGGGGCGTCGGACGGCGCCGTGCGGCGTTCGCGCAGCCGCTTCAGGGGGACGAGCGTGAAGGCGCCCCACCACACGCCCGCCGAAGCCAGACAGATGCGTACGGCGGTCGCCTCCGAGACGCCGAAGGTGTCGTGCGCGAGGAACAGCACCAGATTCGCCACCAGGACGAGGGCGCCCGACGCGTAGCCGAAGGCCCAGCCGCGCGAGGAGACCGTGTCGCGCTCCTCCGGAGGGGCGATCTGCGGGAGATAGGAGTTGTAGAGCACCATCGAGACGGCGAGCGAGGCATTGGCGACGATCAGCAGGAAGCCGCCGAGGAGATAGCGGTCGCCGGACAGGAAGAACATGCCCGCCGTCGCGGCGGCGCCCAGATAGGCGGCCACGGCGAGCAGCGGCTTCTTGCGGCCCGTACGGTCGGCCGCCGCGGCCGCCATCGGCATCACGAAGACCGACACGAGCACCGACGCGGACACGGTGTACGCGAAGAAGGAACCGGCGCGGACCGGGATGCCCAGCGGGTGCACATAGCCGTCGGGGTCGGCGGCGGCCTTGGCGACCTCCGTGAGGTAGGGCCCCAGGAATACGGTCAGGACGCTCGTCGAATAGACCGAGCACGCCCAGTCGTAGAAGTACCAGCCCCGTTGCTCGTACCGTCGTTCGGCTGCCTCGTCGGCCGCCCCTGCCCGCACGGTGTCGGTACTCACCCGTGACCTCGCTGTTCCCCGTGGTGCGTCGCCGCCCTCGGGCGGTTCAGACCCAGGTCCCCCGGTCCTTCAGCACCTCGCGCAGCGTCTCGATGTGATCGGAAACTATGCCATCCACACCGAGGTCGAGGAGAGTTCTCATCCGCTCGGCGTCGTTGACGGTCCACACATGGACCTGCAGCCCGCGCGCGTGGGCCGCACGGACGAAGCGGTGGTCGACGACCCGGATCCCCGCGTGCGTCTCGGGCACCTGTGCGCAGACCGCGGAGCGGCGCAGCGCGGCGGGCACGCCGTACGACAGCAGGCGCAGCGCCGCCACGCCCCGGGTGCCCAGGGAGGTGGCGAGCCGCGGGCCCGCGAGGCGCTGGGCCCTGGCCACGCGCGCCTCGGAGAACGAGCCCACACAGACGCGGTCCCAGGCGCCGGTGCGGCGGAGCAGGTCGAGCAGCGGCAGGAGCGCGGGCTCCGCCTTCACGTCCACGTTCCAGCGCACACCGGGGAACGACTCCAGGAGCTCTTCGAAGAGGGGCACCGGCTCGCTGCCCGCCACGCGCGCGTGGCGCACCTCGCTCCACGGCAGGTCGATGATGCGTCCCGCCTTGTCCGTGACGCGGTCGAGCGTCGCGTCGTGGAAGGCGACGAGCCGGCCGTCGGCCGTGGCGTGCACATCGGTCTCGATGTAGCGGTAGCCGAGGTCGACGGCGCGGCGGAAGGCCGCGGCGGTGTTCTCCAGGCCGTCCGCCGCGCCGCCGCGGTGGGCGAGGGCGAGGGGACCCGGGTGATCGAGGTAGGGGTGGCGTACGCGGGTGGTCACCGCTGAAGTATCGCCTGCTCCGATGGACCGCCGGAGGCCACGACGGATCGCGCGGTGGGCGCGGGGGCGGCGAAGCGGCGCAGGAAGAACTGGGCGAGCGGGCCGATCGACAGCGCGTACAGGACCGTGCCCACGCCGACCGTGCCGCCGAGCAGGAAGCCCGTGACGACGACCGCCACCTCGATCGAGGTCCTGATCAGCCGGATGGAGCGGCTGGTGCGGCGGTGCAGACCCGTCATCAGGCCGTCCCGGGGGCCGGGCCCGAAGGCGGCCGTGATGTAGAGGCCGGTCGCCGCTCCGTTGAGCAGGACTCCCGCCACGAGCAGCGGAACGCGGACGGCGAGGGAGTGGGCGTCGGGCAGGAACGCCAGGGTGGCGTCCATCGCGAGCCCGCAGACGAAGACGTTCGAGACGGTGCCGAGCCCGGGGCGCTGCCGGAGCGGGATCCACAGCAGGAGCACCGCGGCGCCCACCACGATCGACACGGTGCCGATGGACAGTCCGGTCAGCTCGGACAGGCCCTGGTTGAGCACGTTCCACGGCTCGGGCCCGAGACCGGCCGCGACCATCAGCGCGGAACTCGCGCCGTACAGGGCGAGACCCGCGTACAGCTGGAGCAGTCGGCGCGTGAGGCGCGGCTGTGACGTCAGACGTCCTCTGAGACGTGCCGTGAGACGTGGCTTCGTGACGGACAAGGAATGCTCCCCCGTAGTGCTGGTGGCCCGATACATGACACCCTGTGGCTTGGAAGCAGGCCGCAACCATGGCCAATTCGGGGAAGGTGGACTGGGGATCATGGCTCAGTGGACTTCGGCAATGGGCTCGACCCAGCTCGCTCGGCTGCTCGCCTCCCAACAGGCGCGCCCCGGCGGCTCGGGGACCCGCCGTCCCCCTGCGTATCGCGCGCTCGCCGACGGCATCCGGCTGCTCGTCCTCGAAGGGCGCGTGCCCGTCGCCGCCAGGCTCCCCGCCGAGCGCGAGCTGGCCGTCGCGCTGGCCGTCAGCCGGACCACGGTGGCCGCCGCCTACGAGGCGCTGCGCACCGAAGGGTTCCTGGAGTCCCGCAGGGGAGCGGGCAGTTGGACCGCCGTCCCGGCCGGAAACCCGCTCCCCGCGCGCGGGCTCGAACCGCTGCCGCCCGAGGCGCTCGGCTCCATGATCGACCTCGGCTGCGCCGCGCTGCCCGCGCCCGAGCCCTGGCTCACCCGCGCCGTCCAGGGCGCCCTCGAAGCGCTGCCGCCGTACGCCCACACGCACGGCGACTACCCCGCGGGCCTGCCCGCCCTGCGCGAGATGCTCGCCGAGCGCTACACCGCGCGCGGGATCCCCACGATGCCCGAGCAGATCATGGTGACGACCGGCGCGATGGGCGCCATCGACGCGATCTGCCACCTCTTCGCGGGCCGCGGTGAACGCATCGCCGTCGAGTCGCCTTCGTACGCGAACATCCTCCAGCTGATGCGCGAGGCCGGTGCCCGTCTCGTGCCCGTCGCCATGGCCGAAGGGCTGCAGGGCTGGGACCTGGACCGCTGGCGGCAGGTGCTGCGGGACGCGGCGCCCCGGCTCGCGTACCTCGTCGCGGACTTCCACAACCCCACCGGCGCGCTCGCGGACGAGGACCAGCGCAGGCAGCTGGTCGAGGCGGCCCGTTCGGCGGGCACGGTGCTCGTCGTCGACGAGACGATGAGCGAGCTGGGGCTCGACCAGGACCTCGACATGCCGCGCCCCGTCTGCGGGTTCGACCCCGCGGGCTCCACCGTCATCACCGTCGGCTCGGCGAGCAAGGCCTTCTGGGCGGGCATGCGCATCGGCTGGGTGCGGGCCGCGCCCGATGTGATCCGCAGTCTCGTCGCGGCGCGCGCGTACGCCGATCTGGGCACGCCCGTCCTTGAACAGCTCGCCGTGAACTGGCTGCTCAACACCGGCGGTTGGCAGGCGGCCGTGGACATGCGCAGGGAGCAGGCGCGGGAGAACCGCGACGCGCTGGTCGCCGCGGTCCGCCGTGAGCTGCCCGGCTGGGAGTTCGAGGTGCCGCGCGGCGGGCTGACGCTGTGGGTGCGCACCGGGGGTCTCTCGGGGTCGCGGCTCGCCGAGGTGGGCGAGCGCGTGGGGGTGCGGGTTCCCTCAGGGCCGCGCTTCGGCGTGGACGGGGCCTTCGAGGGGTATGTGCGGCTGCCGTTCACCGTGGGCGGTGCGGTGGCCGACGAGGCGGCGGTGCGGCTCGCCGCGGCGGCCCGGCTCGTGGAGACGGGCGCCGGCGCGGGCGCGGAAGTCGCGCATCCGTTCGTCGCCTGACGCCCGTCGGGTGCCGGTTCAGCCCTCGGCGGGCACCGGCTCCGCCTGCTCCTGTTCCTGCTCGTGGGGCTGCGCCTGGTCGGCAGGGGTGATCCGCTCGGGCAGCAGCTCCATGACCGCCTGACGGTGTGCCTCGCTGGTCGCCTCGTCGTACGGATCCGGGGTCGCGGGCACTTGGAGGCGGTGCACCGGGCCCGTGCCGAGCCGGGCGTAGCCGCGGCCGGGCGGGACGTCCGTGGTGGGCGTCGTGTGCGGCGGCGCACCGAGGACCTCCGCCAGCTGGTCGGGCGTGGCGGGCCCGAGCACCACACGCGCGCGCGTGTGCTGGCGTACCGGATCACTCAGTACGTCCAGGCTGTCGAGCTGATCGGCCACGACCACTGTCACATTGGCCGCCCTGCCGTGCCGCAGGGGGACCTGCAGCAGCGACTGGGGGTCCTTGCGGCCGTCCGCGGCGGCCAGATGACCCAGCGCGCCCGGGCGGTCCAGGAGGATCCACAGGGGGCGCTTGGTGTCCTCCGGCGGCGGGTGGCCCGCCTGCCGGGCACGGTTGGCGGAGATGAGCCTGCGCTCGGTCTCGTGCGCCGCCCATTCGAGGCTCGCGAGGGCTCCGGCGAGCCCGCACTCGACGGCCAGGACGCCGTCGCGGCCGGTCAGGCACGCGTAGTCGCCGGTGCCGCTCCCTTCGACGACGAGGACGTCGCCGTACTGAAGGGCCTGCAGCGCGATGGAGCGCAGCAGCGTCGTCGTGCCGCTGCCGGGCTGGCCCGCGACGAGCAGATGGGGCTCGGTGGAGCGGATGCCGGTGCGCCACACGACGGGGGGCACGTCGCGCTGCTCGTCGCCGTCGGCCACCGGCAGGGTGCGCTGTACGCCGGTCCCGTCGGTGAAGCCGAGAACGGTCTCTCCGGGGGCGGTGACGAACCGCTGGGCGGCGATGTCCGTGGGCAGCGGGGGCAGCACGGTGACGGTGAGCTGGTTGCCCTCCTCGTCCCACTCGAAGTGGTACTCCCTGCCGCGGCCCGACTTGGCGTGCAGCAACTGCTCGATCCGCGCGCGGGACTCGGCCTCGCCGTCCGTGAAGTACGCCGGGTAGTGCACCACGAGGCGCGAGATCCGCCCCGTGTCGTCGAAGTCGTACGAGGTGAAGGCCTTGTCCCAGTCGCCGCCGTGCGCGAAGAGCGGGGCGGGGTCCTCGGGGACGGAGAAGTACGGGACGAGCGCTTCGTAGAGGGACTGCAGCCGCTGTGTCTGCGCCTCGTCGGGGCCGGTCGGCGCGGGGGCGGTGCGCTCGCGGCCGGTCCACGCGGCGGCCGCCATCAGGGAGATGACGGCGAGCAGCGGCCCGTAGGGGACGAGCGCCACGACCAGGATCACGGAGGCCACCAGGAACAGCAGCGGTCCGCGACGGTCCTTGGGGGTGTCGGCCCACTTGCGCCGCCCGGCGGCTGCCAGCCGGCGCAGTCCACGAGTGATCGTGATCAGCGGGTGGAGAACATCGGTGGCGCTGTCGGCGGCCGACCGAGCCAGCTCCCGGCTCCGGGCGATGGGTGCGGTGCCGTTGCTCAGAATGCGGGGGAGTGGGCGCCTGGCCACGTCTGTCTCCTGAAGGTGCGTACGAAAGGCAGGGGCGTCAGAACTTGATCCCGCCGAGGAGGCTCGCCAGGCTCGCGCCGCCGGCCTTGATGCTCGGGGCGATGGCGGTGCCCGCGAGGTAGAAGCCGAAGAGCGCGCAGACCAGCGCGTGGGATGCCTTGAGTCCGTCTTTTCGGAAGAAGAGGAAGACGATGATTCCGAGCAGCACGACGCCTGAGATGGACAGGATCATGAGGATTCTCCTGGTTGATGGGGACAGTCACCATGAGTTCTTCCAGGCTCACAGCATGTATCCATACGATAAAAGGTGCAAATGGGCGAATTTTCCGGAATTTCGCCCGAATGGCAGACCTCTGCTGGGCCGCCCGGGCGCGGGTCCGGGCGGTCTCCCGCACCCTTCGTGATCTTTGCCGCGGGAGGGGCGGGTCATGTGCCCGCGAGGGCAGTACCCTGTCGATTCACTCGTACGGCTGCAAAGGCAGCGCATCCCAGAAAGGCGGACGCCCCATGAGCGAAGCCCCCGACCCCGAGGTCGTGGAGCTGGCGACCAAGATCTTCGATCTGGCGCGCCAGGGCGATGCGGCGGCGCTCGCGGCCTACGTGGACGCGGGAGTGCCCGCGAACCTCACCAACGACAGCGGCGACTCGCTCGTGATGCTGGCGGCCTACCACGGGCACGCCGACGCGGTCCGGGCCCTCCTGGAGCGCGGCGGCGACGCCAACAGCGCCAACGACCGGGGCCAGACCCCGCTCGCCGGCGCGGTCTTCAAGGGTGAGGACGCCGTGGTCAGGGCTCTTCTCGACGGCGGCGCCGATCCGGCCGCGGGAATGCCGTCGGCGGTCGACACCGCCCGGATGTTCGGAAAGGCGGAGCTGCTGAAGCTGTTCGGGACCGCCTGAGCGGGGTACCTGACCAGCAACAACGGGGGCGCTGGAAATGTGGTCGCGGCGGACCTGACCGCCGGGTCATCATGACGACGTGATTTACGGACGCGACGGCGGGGCAGATGTTGCCGCACCGCGTGGACCGTGAGCGGCCCGCCCCCGGACCTCCCGTCCGGGAACCCCTGGGCCACCGACGAGAGGCAGAGGAAGATGGTCTTCGACAAGCAAGAGACGGCGGGCGGCCCGACGTGTTGGCGCACGGCCAGGTAATGCGTGATTCCCGGTTGCGTCGACGCTTGATGTGAGGCTGTTTCCCATGTTCGATCCGGTCATAGCGCCCAGCGGTACGCTGCTCGGCCTGTTGCAGCGGGGCCGCGGCGACGGCACGCTGCACGCACTCACCGCACCACGCCCCGAGGCGTTGGCAGCCCTCGACCAGTGCGTGCTGAGCGACCCACGCCACGACTGGCAGGTGGAGAACCGCTCCCTGTACTACGCCAGGCTCTACCTCGACCTGGACGGCGGGCTCGGCGCGATCGAGCGGCACCTCTTCGATGCCGAGGACGTCCTGGACACGGACGACTCGCGCACCGGACTCGCCCTCGCGGTCCTCGGGCACCTCGCCTCCTACGGCAGGCACGACGCCCTCGAACTGCTCAGGCGGTACGCGGCCTACGGCACCAACTGGGCGTGGGCCCTCGACGAGCTGGCGCTGCGGGACGACGACGCGGGCCTGCGCGCCCTCGCCGCCCCCGTGCTCGCCCGATTCCCCGCGGACCCCGAGGGCGAGGCCGAACTGGCCACGGCCGTCCGCGACGCCTACGAACCCAGGCCCTGGCGGCTCTGGGAGGAGGATCCCCGGGCCGATATCGGCGCCCGCGTGCGCGCCGCGCGGGAACAGGGCTCCTTCGACCGCTGGCAGCGCCAGATGCGGCCGTCGGGACCGCGCCCCGGATGGAGCGTCCAGGCCGTCTTCGACTGGGCGCAGGAGGGGCTCGAACGCGGCGTCGTGCTGCATGTGCCCGCCGCCCGCTGCCTGACCGCGGTCGCCGGACCCGACGACCGCGCCGAGATCGTCGAAGCCGCCCGCAACGGCTCCGACGCGGCGCGCGGCACGGCCCTTCGCTACCTCGCCGACGCGCACGACCCCGACGTCCTCGACCTCATCGAGCACGCCGCGGAGAGCCCGTCACAGGTCGTCGTGGACGCCGCGACCGAAGCCTTCGAACGGATGCGGGGCACCGCCGCCGTCGAACGCGCGCGGCGCTGGGCCTACCGCCCCGACGCCCTTGGCGCGGCCGCCGGACGCGTGCTCGCCTGCCGGGGCGACGCCCAGGACGACAAGCTGGTCCTTGCCGCCCTGCGCGAAGCGGTCCGCGGCGAGGGCCCCGACGCGCCCACGCTGTGGACGCTCGTCGACGGCGCGGGGCGGCTCGGCATCGCCTGCGCGGCACCCGTGCTGCGGCACGTCTACCGCGAGACCGCCTCCTCCCACCTCCGTGGCCGCGCCGCCCGCGCGCTCGCCGCCACCGACCCCTCCTTCGCCGCCGGCTTCGCCGTCGAGTGCCTCTGGGACTGCGAGGAGACCACCCGCGAAGTCGCCGCACGGCACGCGGAGACCGGTGACGCCCGCGTCGTCACCCAGCTCAGAAGGCTCGCCGCCGACCCCGCCGAAGAGGACGAGGTACAGACCGCGGTGCGCAGCAGAATCGGGCCCGACGCGCCCGCGCTGTAGCCCGGCAGGGGCCCGGGACACCGCCCCCTCGTGCCGCGCCCGCCCCGCGACGGGCGCGGAGGGGAACGCTCATGGGACGTTCCCCGCCAGGAAAGATCCACGTTGACGCGGCCACGCCCCGCACGACGACAACACCGGTATGCGAGTCAACACCGGTATGCGTGTCGTCATCGTCACCGAATCCTTCCCTCCCGATGTCAACGGCGTGGCGCACTGCGCCCTGCAGACCGCGCGGCAGCTCGCCGCCCGCGGTCACCACCCGCTCGTCGTCGCCCCGGCCACCGCGGCCGGGGACCGGGCCGACGCCTGGGCGCCGTGCCCCGTCGTCTGGGTCCCCTCCGTTCCGCTGCCCGGCTATCCGCAGGTCAGGGTGGCCCTGCCGAGCCGCAGGGTGGCCGCGGCGCTGGTCGAACACCGGGCCCAAGTGGTCCATCTGGCCAGCCCGTTCGTCCTCGGCGCGCGCGGCATGGCGGCCGCGGGACGCCTCGGGATTCCCGCCGTCGCCGTCTACCAGACGGATCTGGGCGGCTACGCACGGGCGTACGTGGGCCTGGGCGAGTCCACCGCCTGGCGGCGCATCCGCGGTGTCCACACGGCCGCCGACCGCACCCTCGCCCCCTCCACCGCCGCGCTGCGCGCCCTGACGGCGCACGGCGTGCCACGGGTGCGGCTGTGGCCGCGGGGCGTCGACACCGTCCGCTTCCGGCCCGCCCTGCGCGACGAGGCGCTGCGGCGCGCGCTGGCCCCGGACGGCGAGCTGATCGTCGGATACGTGGGGCGCGTCGCTCCGGAGAAGCGGGTCGAACTCCTGGCCGGGGTGTGTGCCCTGGAAGGCGTACGCGTGGTCGTCGTCGGCGACGGGCCGAGCGAGGGCGCGGTACGGGCGGCGCTCCCCGGAGCCCGGCTCCTCGGGCGCCGCACCGGCGACGAACTCGCCCGGATCTTCGCCTCGTTGGACCTCTTCGTGCACACCGGACCCCTTGAGACGTTCTGCCAGACGGTCCAGGAGGCCATGGCGAGCGGCGTGCCGGTGATCGCGCCCGCGGCGGGCGGACCGCTGGACCTCGTCGTGCCCGGCAGGACCGGTGTCCTGGTGCCGCCGGGCGACGCGGCCGCGGTGCGCGACGCCGTATGGTCCCTGGCCGCCGACCCCGGCCTGCGGGCCGCGTACGGGGCGGCGGGACGGGCGGCCGTCGCGGGACGCACCTGGGAGGCGGTGGGGGAGCAGCTCGTCGGGCACTACGAAGAGGTGCTCGCGGCGCGGACGGTGGTGGCGGCGTGAGCGGGCTCGCGCGTGGCGGGGTGGGGGTACCGAGGGCGTCGGGGGTGTCGGCGGCGGCGCTGCGGATCGTGCGGATCGCGAACTTCGTGACGCCGTCGTCCGGTGGGCTGCGCACCGCTCTGCGGGAGCTGGGGCGCGGCTACCTCGCGGCCGGGCACGAGCCCGTGCTCATCGTGCCCGGTGAGCGGGGAGCGGTCCACGACAGCGAGCAGGGGCGGATCCTGACCGTGCCGGGCCCGCTGCTGCCCGGCACCGGCGGCTACCGCGTCCTGACCGACCGCCGCAGGGTGGCCCGGCTCCTGGAGCGCCTCGCCCCGGACCGCATCGAGGTCTCCGACCGGACCACGCTGCGCTGGACCGGGGCGTGGGCCAGGCGGGCCCGGATCCCGGCCGTGATGGTCTCCCACGAGACGGCGGACGGCGTCCTCGGCACCTGGGGCCTGCCGCCCGCCGCGGCCCGGCGCGCCGCCGACGCGCTCAACTCCCGTACCGCGCACGCGTACTCGCGGGTGGTGTGCACCACGCACTGGGCCGAGCGCGAGTTCCTGCGCATCGGGGCCCGCAACGTCGTACGCGCCCCGCTCGGTGTCGACCTCGCGGGCCGTCACCCCGGCCTGTACGACCCAGGGGTGCGGGCCCGGCACGCGCGCGTGGACGAGGTGCTGCTGGTGCTGTGCTCACGCCTGTCCGTGGAGAAGCGGCCGGGGGTGGCCCTCGACGCGCTGGAGGACCTGCGCGCGAGCGGGCTGCGGGCGGTGCTCGTCGTCGCGGGCGAAGGGCCGCTCCGGAGTCGCCTCGAACGGCGGGCGCGGGAGCGGCGGTTGCCGGTGACCTTCCTCGGTCATGTCGCGGACCGTGCGGAACTCGGTGCGCTGCAGGCCGCGGCGGACGTCTGCCTGGCCCCCGGTCCGTGCGAGACGTTCGGGCTCGCGGCCCTGGAGTCCCTGGCGTGCGGCACGCCCGTGGTGGCCAGTGCCTCGTCCGCGCTGCCGGAGATCGTCGGCGCGGCCGGAGCCGCGGCGCTCGACACGGGGGAGGGGTTCGCGCTCGCGGTCCGTGCGGTCCTCGCGCGGCAGGAGCGGGCGCGGCGCGCGGCGGCACGCGCGCGTGCGGAGCGTTTCGGCTGGGACGCGGCTGTCGCGGCGTTTCTCGCGGCGCACGAGGCGGGGGCGCTGGGTTCCGTACGGGGAGTGGTGTCCAGGAGGGGTTCCCATGTGGGGAGTTGACGACCTGCCCCGGCAGGAGCAGGAGCAGGAGCAGGAGCAGGAGCAAGGGCAGCGGCAGGGGCAGGGGCCGGGGGGCGTGTCCGGTGACGCGCTGCGGTTCGTCGCGCTGGGCGATTCGCTCACCGAAGGCGTGGGCGACCCCGTCGACGGGGTGTGGCGCGGATGGGCGGCCCTGCTCGCCGAGGGGATCGCGTCGGCCGAGCGGGACGTGGAACTCCACAACCTCGCCGTCAGCGGCGCCCAGACCGCGGACGTGCTGCTGCGGCAGACGCCCGCGGCACTCGCCCTGCGGCCCGACATCGTGTCCGTCGTGATCGGCGTCAACGACACACTGCGCCGTACGTTCGACATCCACGCCGTGGCCGCCCGCCTTGACGAGGTCTACGGGGCCTTTGCCGCCCACGACGCCGTCCTTCTCACGGCCTGTCTGCCCGACCCGGGCACGATGCTCGGCCTGCCCGGCGCCCTGGCCCGGCCGCTGGCCCGCAGACAGGGCGCGGTCAACGCCGTCGTGCACGCACTGTCCGAGCGGCACGGCGCCGTCCATCTGCACGCCGCAGAGGGCGACTTGGCCGCCGACAGGACCCTGTGGAGCGCGGACCGGCTGCACCCCGGCGAGCGCGGGCACCGCGTCTTCGCGGCGGGATTCCACGCGCTCCTCGCGGCCCGGGGGCTCACGCTGGGCAGGGAGCCCGCGCGCGAGGCCGAACTGCCTCCTCCTACGCGTTCCGCGAGCCTGTGGTGGCTGGCCACCGCGGGCACCGGATGGGTGGCGCGCCGGTGCACCGACCTGCTGCCCCAGCTGCTCGCCCTCGCGGCCGAGGAGGTGCGGCACCAGGCGCGGGGCACCAGCGTCCGGCTCGACCGGAGCGCCTCCCACGCGGTGGCGGCCGCGCTGGCCGCGCTGTGAGCCGTGCGGGGCGGCTGCCCGCCGGTCAGCGGCGTGCGGCCGTCACGAAACGCACGGGCGTGCCCGGTACCGCCTGGGCCGCGGCGGCGAGGTCCGTCTCCCGGACGACCGCCACCACCGGGTAGCCCCCGGTGGTCGGATGGTCGGCCAGGAACACCACGGGCCTGCCGTCCGGCGGCACCTGGACGGCGCCGAGCACCATGCCCTCGCTGGGCAGTTCACCCTGGAGCGCACGCTCCAGCGCGAGGCCTTCGGTGCGCAGCCCGATGCGGTTGCTCGCCGAGGACACCCGGTACGCGCGCGTGGTGAGCGTCCGTAGCGCCTCCGGGGTGAACCAGTCGGCGCGCGGTCCCGGCGCCACCCGCAGCACCAGCTCCCGGGGCGGCGCGGGGTGCGGGACGGTGTCCACGCGCGTGTGCGTGCCGCTCGGGCTGCCCAGGGGCAGTACGGTCCCGTCCGCGAGCGGGGGCGGGCCGAGGCCGGAGAGCAGATCGGTGGAGCGGCTGCCGAGCACCGGGTCGACCGCCACACCACCGTCGAACGCGACATAGCAACGTACTCCGGAGAGAGCGGTTCCGACGTCCAGGAGCGCGCCCGCGGGTATGCGCACCGGTGCTCCCCAGGGTGCGGGGCGGCCGTCCACGGTCACCGGGCAGGGCGCGCCGCCGACCGCCACGGTCACAGGACGACGCGGGCGCAGGGAGCAGCCGTTGAGGGTGGTCTCCAGGACGGCGGCGCCTGGCGGGTTGCCGACCAGGCGGTTGACGAGGCGCGCCGCGGGCTGGTCGAGGGCACCGGAACGGGGCACCCCGAGATGGGCGTGCCCGGGGCGCCCGCCGTCCTGCACGGTGGTCAGCGCCCCGGCCCGCACGACGGCGAAGGCACGGTCGGTCATCGCGCCTCCGCCACGAAGCGGACGCGGACACCGGGCGAGAGGAGCGCGGCGGGCACGCGCGCGTGGTCCCACAGCACGGCGTCCGTCGAGCCGATCAGCTGCCAGCCGCCGGGCGACGCACGCGGATAGACGCCCGTGTACGGACCGGCGAGCGCGACGCTGCCCGCGGGGACGGACGTGCGCGGCGTGGCCCGGCGCGGCACTTCGTGGCCGTCCGGCAGCCCGGTGAGATACCCGAAGCCGGGTGCGAACCCGCAGAAGGCGACGCGGTATTCGGCCGCCGAGTGGATCCGCGCGACCTCGGCCTCGGCGACGCCCCAGTGCGCGGCGACCTCGGCGAGGTCCGGGCCGTCGTAGCGCACCGCGATCTCCAGGGCGGCCTCCGCGCGCGCGGGCAGCGGCGGGATCTCCCAGCCGGGCAGCTGCGCGCCCACGCGTGCGGCGTCGTCGAGGCCGTCGAGGAGCACCGTGCGGGCCGCGGGGACGATCTCGCGTACGCGCAGGGAGCCCGTGGCGCGGCGGCGCAGCAGTTCGGCGTGGAGCGCCTGGGCCTCGGCGCCGTCGGCCAGTTCGACGAGCAGGGCCCGGTCGCCGACCGGCAGGGCCCTCATGCGAAGGCCGCCACGCGCACGCCCGCCGACTCCAGTTCGGCCCGCACCCGGCGGGCCAGATCCACCGCCCCCGGGGTGTCGCCGTGCAGGCACAGCGACCGCGCGCGGACCGCGATCTCGTGGCCGCCGTGCGAGGTGACGACGCCGGTGCGGGCCATGCCGACGGACCGTTCGACGACGGTGTCCGCCGCGGTGATGACGGCCCCTTCGGTGCCGCGCGGGACCAACGTGCCCTCTTCGGTGTAGGCGCGGTCCGCGAACGCCTCGGTGACGGAGGGGAGTCCGGCCTTGTCCGCGGCCTCCAGGAGGCGCGATCCCGGCAGCCCGAGGACGGGCAGTGAGGCGTCCGCGAGCAGTACGCCGTCGACGACCGCGCGGGCCTGGTCCTCGTCGTGGACGACGCGGTTGTAGAGCGCGCCGTGCGGCTTGACGTACGACACGCGCGTGCCCGCCGCGCGCGCGAAGACCTCCAAGGCGCCGATCTGGTAGGCCACTTCGGCCGCGAGTTCGGCGGCTGGCACGTCCATCGCCCGCCGCCCGAAGCCCGCCAGGTCGCGGTAGGAGACCTGTGCGCCGATCCGCACGCCGCGCTCGGCGGCGCGGTCGCACACCCGCCGCATGGTGACCGCGTCCCCGGCGTGGAATCCGCAGGCCACATTGGCGCTGGTGACGACGGAGAGCAGCTCCTCGTCGTCGGTGAGGCGCCAGCGGCCGAAGCCTTCGCCGAGGTCGGCATTGAGGTCGATCGAGGCTGTGGTGTCGGCAGAGGCCGTGCTCATCTACGTAGGTCTCCTGTGGTTCTTGTCGCTCGGCGCACTGGGGTCAGGCCACGCGGTACTGCTCGTCCCGGGCGTCGGTGACGAACATCCGGCCCGGCGCGTGCGTGATCGCGAAGGGCGGCCGGGAGGCCATGACGGCCGCCTGCGGGGTCACTCCGCACGCCCAGAACACCGGGATGTCGTCCGGTTCCGCGGTCACCGGGTCGCCGAAGTCGGGGCGGTCGAGATCCTCGATGCCGAGCGCCCCGGGATCGCCGCAGTGCACCGGGCTGCCGTGCACCGCGGGCATCAGGGAACTCTCCTTGATGGCCTCGGCGAGGTGCCGGGGCGGGACGGGGCGCATCGATACCACCATGGGGCCGCGCAGCCGCCCCGCAGGGCGGCACGGGCGGGCCGTCACGTACATCGAGACGTTGCGGTTCTGCTCGATGTGGCGCAGCGGGACACCGGACGACGCGAGCGCCGACTCGAAGGTGAAGCTGCAGCCGATGAGGAACGACACCAGGTCGTCGCGCCAGTGCTCGACGACGTCCGTGGGCTCGTCGGTCAGCTCGCCGTGCTCCCACACGCGGTAGCGCGGCAGATCCGTACGGAGATCGGCGTCCGGCGCGAGCGGGGTGCTCCAGGACCCCGCGTCCGTGACGTCGAGCACCGGGCAGGGCTTCGGGTTGCGCTGGCAGAACAGGAGCATCTCGTACGCCCAGTCGGCAGGGACGGCGATGAGATTGGCCTGGGCGAAGCCCCGCGCCCAGCCCGCGGTGGGGCTCGTCTCGCCCGAACGGAACGCCGCGCGGGCCTGTTTGGGGTCCTGGATCACAGCAGTTCCCTCCCGCGCGTCTCGGGCAGGCCGAACAGGGCGATGACGGCGAGGCCGTAACCGACCGCTCCGAAGACCAGCGCTCCGCCCACGCCCCAGCTGTCGGCCAGGAAGCCCACCATGGTCGGGAAGACGGCGCCGACCGCGCGGCCGGTGTTGTACGTGAAGCCCTGCCCCGTGCCGCGCACCGCGGCCGGATACAGCTCGCTGAGGAAGGAACCGAAGCCGCTGAAGATCGCCGACATGCAGAAGCCGAGCGGGAAACCGAGCACAAGGAGAAGGCTGTTGGCCCCGTCGGGGATGTTCGTGTAGGCGAGGATGCTGGCCGCGGAGAGGAACGCGAAGAGTGCGATGTTGCGCTTGCGGCCGAGCTTGTCGGTGAGATAGCCGCCGGTCAGATAGCCGAGGAAGGCACCGGAGATCAGGAAGGCGAGATAGCCGCCGGTCCCCACGACCGTCAGGCCGCGCTCGCTCTTGAGGTAGGTGGGCACCCAGGTGGCCAGCGTGTAGTAGCCGCCCTGCACACCGGTGGACAGGAGCACGGCGAAGAACGTGACGCGCAGCAGGCCGGGCCGGAAGATGGCCGTGAACGACCCCTTGTCCGCGCTCTTCTGCCGCTCGGCCGCCGCCTCCGGGGCGTCGTGGACGTTGCGGCGCACATAGATCACGAGGAGGGCGGGCAGCGCGCCGGTCCAGAACATCACGCGCCAGGCGATGTCGTCGTCCAGGAACTGGAACACCAGGGTGTAGACGACCGCCGCGAGACCCCAGCCGACGGCCCAGGAGCTCTGGATCGCACCGAGGGTGCGGCCGCGGTTCTTGGCGGTGGCGTACTCCGCGACGAGGATCGCGCCGACCGCCCACTCGCCGCCGAAACCGAGCCCCTGGAGGGCGCGGAAAACCAGCAGCGTCTCGTAGTTGGGCGCGAAGCCGCAGGCGACGGTGAAGACGGCGTACGTGACGACCGTGATCATCAGCGCCTTCACGCGGCCGATCCGGTCGGCGACCACTCCGGCGATGGCGCCGCCGACCGCGGAGACGACCAGGGTGACCGTGGTGAACAGGCCGGTCTGGCCGCTGTCGAGGCCGAAGTACGCGGCCAGCGCGACCATGCTCAGGGGCAGCGTGAAGTAGTCGTAGGAGTCGAGGGCATAGCCCCCGAAGGCGCCGGCGAAGGCGCGTCGGCCGCGCGGTCCGAGGGCGCGCAGCCAGCCGAACGCCCCGCTGTCGTCGGGGGGTTCGCCCTTGTCGAGGCGTATGTCGGCCGGTGCTGCCTGGGGCGGTGGGGTCGTGCTCATGGGCACCTCACAGGGAGGGGACGGAGGGTGCTGGAGCGTGCAGGGAGAGCGTTGGTACGCGGTGCGGAGGAGCACTGGTGCGTGGTGCGGGGAGTGCCGGCTGCGGAGCCGTGCCCGACAAGGTAGAGGATCGTTGAACGATCCTTCAATACCCATGTTGTTTCGTTCCCGTATCTGCGATTGAATCCGGGCATGGCTGACGGGATGGCTGCAGTGAGCGGACTGGCCGACGACCGTGCGCTTCTCGGGCGCACCAGCACTGCCGAGCGCGTCTCGGACATCCTCAGGACCCGCATCGCCGAGGGTTTCTTCCCACCCGGCACCCGGCTCTCCGAGGACAGCATCGGCGGGGCGCTCGGCGTCTCGCGCAACACACTGCGAGAGGCGTTCCGGCTGCTCACGCACGAGCGGCTCCTGGAGCACCAGCTCAATCGGGGCGTCTTCGTGCGGGTCCTCGCGATCGAGGACGTCGAGGACATCTACCGCACCCGGCGCCTCGTGGAGTGCGCGGTCGTCCGGGGTCTCGGTGAGCCGCCGTTCGCCCTCGACGGGGTGGCGGGCGCCGTCGCGGACGGCCTGCGCGCCGCAGGCGACAAGGAGTGGCGGGGCGTCTCCACCGCCAACATCCACTTCCACCGGGAACTCGTCGCGCTCGCCGGAAGCGCCCGCACGGATGAACTGATGCGCAGCGTCTTCGCCGAACTGCGCCTCGCCTTCCACGTGGTGGACGATCCGCGCAGCCTGCACGAGCCCTACCTCGAACGCAACCAGCAGGTCCTGGACACCCTGCGGGCGGGCGACGCCGCACGGGCCGAGCTGCTGCTCGCCGCCTATCTCGACGACTCGCTCGCGGGCCTGGTCGAGGTGTACGGACGGCGCGTCGGCGCGGGCGGCTGACCCGGTCGCTTCTGCGCCGTTTCGACCGTTGTCAGACCGAGGACCTAGTCTGTGCACCGTGACTTCGCCTGCCGTTACGGACACCGCTCCGCCCCAGCTCAGCGCGGGGCCGCGGCCCGCTCTGGGCCCGGCCGCCGACGAGGGCCTGGCGCGCCGCCTGCGCGCCCTCGCCTGCACGGCTCCGCTGCACGACCTCGACGTGCGCAAGGCCAACCTCGCCGGTGAGTACTCGGTGTACGCGATGGCCGAGGTGGCCCTGTCCGCCATCGACCTCGTCACGCTCAACATGGACTTCGACACCGGCGCCGATCATGAGCAGATCGTCGCCAGGCTGCTCCCGCGCGTCGCGGCCCAGGCCCCGCAGCGCCCCGCCGCCGAGCACGAGCGCGTGGCCCGCTGGGTCCTGGAGAACCTGATCAACGTCGGCAGCGTCGACCGCGGCTTCCGCGCGGTGTACGGCACGTTCGCCCCCGACGGCACCTATGTCCGCAGGGACTACGACTTCAAGCTCCTCGAAGAAGTCCCCGGGTACGGCGGCAGCGTCTACCTGCGGACCACCGACGAGGCGGTCAACGTCCTGGTGGGCGCCCTCGACACCGACGTCACCAGCGCCCAGATCGCCGCCGAGGTGAAGCTGGAGGTGCTGATCAGCCGCGGCAGGCTGGCCGACGCCCAGCTCGCCGCCGAGCAGGCGCGCTACCGCACCGTGCAGTACTCGGAGACCCTGCGCAAGGCCCTCGACGCCACCCGGCGCAACGTCCGCGCGGTGGACTGGCTCCAGGCCGTCCCCGACATGATCGCCGAGGCCCTCGACCACGTAGCCGACCGCTACCGCCACGAGAACGCGATCCTGACCAACATCCGCAAGGCGCGTGACGAGTCCGAGGACCCCGAGCAGAAGCGGCGCGCCGCCGAGCTGGTCGACATCGTCAAGGACTGCATCCGCCGCCACACACAGCTCCAGTCCCGCCTCCTGGAGGCGGGCCCCCTGTTCCGCGCCGAGCAGGACCGGCAGGCCTTCGCGGCGCCCACCGCGCGCACGGGCCTGGATCTGTACGGTCAGCTCGTCGCGCCGATCCTGCCGCTCCCCGCCGAGCAGGCGATCCGCGTGACGGATGCTTTCTTCGCGCGCGGCACCGGACTGCGCACCCCCGTGTCCGTACGGGTCGGCGACCTCGTCGACATACTGCTGACGCCGCCCATGGAGCGCGAGCACCTCGGCGCCGAGATGCCCGAGCCCGAGCTGATCGCCACGCCGGACGACAGCCGCTTCAGCGAGGAGCAGCTCGCGAGCGCCATGCAGCTGCTCGACCTGCCCGCCGACGCGCCGCGCCGTCTGTCCGGACTGCTCGCCGAAGCCCGCCTGCGCGACCCCGAACTGCCCTACCTCGTCGCCCTGTTGGCGGTGCACGCCGCAAGCCCGCCGGTCGGCACCGCCTACCGCCAGGGCGAGGAGAAGCTGCTCTTCGCCGTGGACGACGGCACCGACCTCGACGACCAGGAGTTCGGCGGCGCCGACCTCATCGTCGGCACGGCCCTCCTGGATGCCGCCGGAATGGCCGCCGACCGGACGGAGGCCGCCTGATGCCCACCGGACCGCACCCCAGGACGCCGGGCGCCCCCGGGGACGTACGACCGATTCACCGCCGCAAGGAGCACACGCCGTGACCGACCACCCCGCAGAGCACGCCGCGTGGGGCGAGCCGGAGTCCACGACGGCACCCGCCGCCACCGCGCCCGTCACCCCGGCCGACGCCGCCGACGCGGCCCGGCTCGTCGCCTTCGGCCTGCAGCCCAAGCTCCAGCCCGCCCGCGACCAGGAGTACGGCGAACTGCTCCGCCGCTACCGCGAGGACCCGCCCTTCGCGCGGCTCGCCGACGCCGTCGCCGCCGGGCTCGGGCTCGTCGTCCTGGAGGTGTCCCCGCGCGCGGGCATGGCCGTGACCGCCGCCGAGGACTCCGTCTTCGCCGTCCGCATGGGCGACTACGCCCGCCGCGCCGCGACCGACTCCACCGACCGCTTCCTGCACGGCCTCGCGCACCTCGCCGTCGCCGCCATGGCCTTCCCGCGCCCCGAGGACCTCGCCGACGACGGGTACATCGGCCGCGTCACGGTCAACGGGGTCGACGCGTTCGTGCGCCAGGCCTGCCACCGCCTGGAGGAGCGCGCCGAGGAGCAGGGCGAGAACACCGACCCGGCCACCGACGCACCCGGCCTCGAAGCCGCCTGGCGGATCTGGGCGCGGCGCAGCTCCACCGGCGCCACCAAGGACGCCCGCCGCCTCGCGGGATCGACCACCGGCATCGTCGGCAAGGCCGTCGCGTTCCTCACCGACTCCGGGTTCCTGCAGCGCACCGGGGACGACTCCGGGGGCACGTACCGCACCACGGCCCGCTATCAGCTCCAGGTCCGCGACATGGCGGGCGGCGCGGCCATGGCCGAGCTGCTCGAACTCGGCGTCGTGCCGGTCACGGACGGCTCGGCGACGCTGCTGCCCCCCGAAGACCCCGACGACCTGGAGCTGGCGGCCGACGCGGGCCTGCCCTTCCACTCCTGACGCCCCCACCGTCTGAACTTCCTGCCGTTCCGCCCGACTTACGACGAGAGTCCGCCGCCATGTACGAGCTGTCCCGGGTCCGCCTCTACTCCATCGGTCCGGCCGGTGCGCGCTACGCCGACACCGTGCTCGACCTGCGCGGCGTGGGCACGGAGGTGCCCGACCCCGCGCCCACCCAGGCGGAGTTCTTCGAGGACGAGCCGGTGGGGCCGCCGCGCCGCCCCGCACCCGCGGGCGTGCTCTTCCTGGAGAACGGCGGCGGCAAGTCCGTCCTCCTCAAGCTGATCTTCTCGGTGATGCTGCCGGGCCACCGCAACACCCTGGGCGGCGCGAGCTCCGGAGTGCTGCGCAAGTTCCTGCTCGCCGACGACTGCGGGCACGTCGCCCTGGAGTGGCAGCACACCCTCACCGGCGAGTGCGTGGTCGTCGGCAAGGTCAGTGAGTGGCGCGGGCGGCAGGTCTCCAACGACCCGCGGAAGTTCGCCGAGGCCTGGTACTCCTTCCGGCCCGGACCCGGTATGAGCCTGGACTCGCTGCCGGTTGCCGAGTCCACCGCCGTACGGCCCTCCGTGGAAGGCGCGTCGGGCGCGCAGGGGCGGCGGCGCACCATGAAGGGGTTCCGCGACGCCCTGACCGACGCGGTCAAGGCGTACCCCCACCTCGAAGTGCACTGGGAAGAGATCCACGACCGCTGGAACGAACACCTGGGCGACCTGGGCCTCGACCCCGAACTCTTCCGCTACCAGCGGGAGATGAACGCCGATGAAGGTGAAGCCGCCGGTCTCTTCGCGGTCAAGAAGGACTCCGACTTCACCGACCTGCTGCTGCGCGCCGTCACGGACACGCGCGACACGGACGGCCTCGCCGACCTCGTCCACGGCTTCGGCAACAAGCTGGGCCGCCGCGCCGAGCTCATCGCCGAGCGGGACTTCACCGCGGGCTCCGTCGATCTGCTCGGCCGGATCGTCGACGGCGCCGAGACCCGGGCACGCGCGCGTGACGTGCACGCGGGCGCCGAGCGGCGCACCCGCACCCTGGCCCGCAGACTCTCCGCCCGCGGCACCGAGGAGCGGGGCCGCGCCGCCGCACTCGCCGAGCAGGTCACCGCCGCCGCGCACACCGTCACCGCCGCCGAGCAGGCCCGCGGCACCAGCGCGCTGATCTCCGCCGAACTGGCCTACCGGCACGCCTCCTTGGCGCTCACCGTCGCTGAGAAGGCCGCCGCGGCCCAGCGCCGCGAACTCGTCGAGGCACGCACCCTGCACTCCGCCTGGCAGGCCGCCGAGGCCGTCCTGCGGCACCGCGCCGCCGCCGACCGCTCCGCGCGCGTGGCCGCCGCGATCCGCGAGGCCGAGCGAGACGCGGCCCCCGCGCTCGCCGCCCGCGCCAAGGCCGCCTCCGACCTGGTCCGCGCCCTGCACACTGCCGCCGAAGGCGCCGAGAACCTCGCCAACGAAGAGGAGGAGCGCTCCGCGGCCCTCCAGGAGACCGGCGAGGCCGCGCACCGCGACGCCACCGCCGCCGCCACCGAGGCCCAGCGCGCCCGCAGCGAGGCCGGCCACCTGCGCCAGCGCCTGACCGAGGTCGAGCAGGAGACCGCGGAAGCCGTGCGCGCGGGCTGGCTCGACGACACCGCTCCCGACGCCGACCCGGCCCGCGCCGCGCTCGCCGCGAGCGACGCGGAGAAGACCACGGTCGCCGCCTGGGACACCGCCCGCGAGGCCGCCCGCCGGGCCACCGAGCACGCCAAGGAGGCGGCAGGGGCCGAGGCGCGCGCCGAGCTGACCGCGGCCCGCGCGTCGGACGCGGCGACCGCAGCGGAAGCCGCGCACGACGCGGAGCACCGCGCCGCGGAGTCCATCGCCCAGGACGAGCGGCTCGCCGAACTGCTCGGCCTGCCGGGCGGCGAGCAGGACGGCGCGGTGCCCCAGCCCCGGCAGGGCGCGCCTGCGGCGCGTCAAGGCACCCTCTCCGTAGCGGAGTTGGAACGCTCCGCCGACGACCTGCGGGCCCTGCTCGACGACGGGGTCGCCGCCGCCGAGCGGAGCCTGTTCGACCTGCGCACCGCGGCCGCCGACGACTCCCGCATCCTGGGCGCACTCGGCGACGGCGGGCTCCTGCCGCCGGGCCCCGACGTCCTCGCCACCGTCGAGTTCCTCGGCGAGCACGGCATCCCCGCGCTGCCCGGCTGGCGCTATCTGGCCCAGGCCGTCGACCCCGCCGACCACGCGCGCGTACTCGCCGCCCGGCCCGAGCTCGTCGACGGCGTGGTCATCACCGACCCCGACACGCACGCCCGCGCCCGCGACGCCCTCGCCGACGCCGCCCTGCTGCCCCGCTCCGCCGTGGCCGTGGGCACCGCGGCCGCCCTGCTCGCCCCGACGCCGGGCGAACAGACGGCCGACAGCGGTACTTTCGGTGTATTCCTCGTACCGCCGAACCCGGCCATGCACGACGAGCACGCCGCCGACGAGGAGCGGCAGGCGCTGCGCGCGCGGGCCGCCCAGCGGGACGAGGAGATCCGGGCGCTCGCCGTCCGCCTCGCCAAGGACCGTGAGCTCGCCGCACGCCTCGCCTCCTGGCGCTCGGGCTGCCCGAGCGGCCGCCTCGCGGAGCTCGCCACCGCGGCCGAGGAGGCCCGCGCCTTCGCCGAAGAGGCCGAATCCGAGCTCGCCGAGTGCCGCACGGCACGCGCAGAGGCCGACGACGCCGCGGGCGAGGCGGTACGCGTGCGTGACGAGCGGCAGGAGGCCGCCCAGCGCGCCCGGCGCTCCGCCGACGCCCTCGCCGGACTCGCCTTCCGGCTCCGTGAGCGGGCCGGCTGGCAGGTCAAGCTGCGTGAACTGGCCGACGACGCCGTCGAGTCGGAGTCCCGCGCCCAGACCTGCCTGGACCGCGCCCGCGCCGCCGACGAGGACCGCCGCGCCGCCCAGCGCGCCGCTGACGACGCCCGCCGCACCGCGCGTGCGCTGCGCGCCGAGCGCGCCGAGATCGCGGGTGCCCCCGAGGACGTGCCGGAGGATGCGGCGGCGCCCAAGACGTCGCTGCCCGCCCTGCGCGAGGCCTATCGCGCGGCGTCGCAGCTCTACGAGAAGGTCGGCGTCGGCGCCGACCTCCGCGCCGAGCAGGCCCGCGCCGAGAGCGACGAGAGTGCCGCCCTCGCCGAACTGGACCGGCTCAGCAACAAGGTCCGTACCCGCGCGGCGCTGCTCCTCGAAGGCCCCGACGGCTCCGACGGCCCGTCCCGGCAGGCCGCCGCCGCGCGCGCGGAGGCCCAGGTCCAGCTGATCGAGGCCCGCTCCGCCACCGCGAGCGAGCAGCTCGGCCGGCTGCGCGGCGAGGCCGAGCGGCACGCCCCCGAGGACGGCGAGGCGCACACCGAACTCCCCGAGGACCTCGTCCCCACCGACGCCGAGCAGGCCCAGGCCCTGCTGCGCACCGCCACCGGTGAACTGGCCGCGCACACCGAGGCGTTGAGCCGCGCCAAGGAGGCGCACGCCGCGCTCCTGCACACCCACCGCGCCACCGAGGACGCGGCCGGTGGCTTCGACGAGACCGCGGCGCTGCTGCGGGACCTCCTGCGCGAGCACCAGGGCGAGGAGGCCGACGAGGCCGTCGAGCCGTTCCCCGGCACCCTCGAAGAGGCCCGTCAGTCCGCCGCGGAGGCCCGCCGCTCCCTGCGCGGCTGCGCCGCCGACCTGTCCGCCGCCGAGTCCGCGGTCCGCGAGGCCAGCGACATCCTCGTACGCCATGCGAACGCGACCCGGTACGAGCAGGTGCGCACCCCCGCCCGCCAGCAGATCCGCGAGCTGCCCGCGTCCGCGCTGCCCGAGCACGCCAAGAAGTGGGCGGATGCCTTCGCGCCCCGGCTCCGGGTCCTGACCGACGAGTTGGAGCAGCTGGAGCGCAACCGCGACAGCATCGTCGACCGGCTGCGCGGCCTCGTCGAGTCCGCGCTCGCCACCCTGCGCTCCGCCCAGCGCCTGTCCCGGCTGCCGGAGGGCCTGGGGGAGTGGTCGGGCCAGGAGTTCCTGCGCGTCCGCTTCGAGGAGCCCGATCAGGCGACGCTCGTCGAGCGGCTCGGCGAGGTCGTCGACGAGGCCACCCGCGCGGCCGTCAAGAAGAACTCCGACATGCGCAGGGACGGAATGTCCCTGCTGCTGCGCGGCGTTCAGGCCGCCCTCGAGCCGCGCGGCATCGCCGTGGAGATCCTCAAGCCGGACGCCGTGCTGCGCGCCGAGCGCGTCCCCGTCGGACAGATGGGCGACGTGTTCTCGGGTGGTCAGCTGCTCACCGCGGCCATCGCCCTGTACTGCACGATGGCCGCGCTGCGCAGCAACGACCGCGGCAGGGACAAGCACCGGCACGCGGGCACGCTCTTCCTGGACAATCCCATCGGCCGCGCCAACGCGACGTACCTCCTGGAGCTCCAGCGGGCCGTCTCGGACGCGCTCGGTGTGCAGCTGCTCTACACGACCGGCCTGTTCGACACGACGGCACTCGCGGAGTTCCCGCTCGTCATCCGGTTGCGCAATGACGCGGACCTGCGCGCGGGACTGAAGTACATCAGCGTCGAGGAGCACCTGCGCCCCGGCCTGCCGCAGCAGGACCCGGACGGCGAGACGGTGCACGGGGAGATCACGGCGACACGGATGTACAAGCGGCCCGCGCCCACCGCCTAGGCCAGCCGTTTGGTGAGCCAGTCGTGGAAGAGACCGATGTGGTGCTCGGTCGGCACCAGCACCCCGCCCGCGCGGTAGGCGCGTGACGCCATCGCGGGCTGGGTGCGCTCGCAGGCCGCGAAGTCCTGGGCGTTGACCCGGTGGAAGAGCTCCACGGACTTCGACAGATCGGTCCCGGACGCCACGACGTCGCGCGCGTACAGCCAGTCGCACTCGACGACCGTGCGGTCCTCGGCCAGCGGGAACATGCGGTGCAGGATCACATGGTCGGGGACGAGGTTGATGAACACGGTCGGCTTGACGGTGATCGCGTAGTAGCGGCGGTCCTGGTCCTCCGTGACCTCGGGCAGGCGGTCGAATCCGGTGCTGCCGTCGACGGTGAAGCCGCCGACCTCGTCGCCGAACGCGGCGCCGTGCCCGACGTAGTACTGCGCGGCGAAGCCGTCCGCGAACTCCGGCAGGACATCGGTCAGTTCGGGGTGGATGGTCGCGCAGTGGTAACACTCCATGAAGTTCTCGACGATCAGCTTCCAGTTGGCGTGTACGTCGTAGGTGACGCGCTTGCCGAGTGCGAGCCGCTCGGTGCCGTACCGCTCGATGGACGCCGCGTCCCCGAGACGTTCGACCGCTGCGCCGACGACGGTCTCCTCGAAGGAGGGCGGTTCGTCGGCCAGGCACACCCAGGCGTAGCCGAGCCACTCCCGCAGGGCGACCTTCACCAGGCCGTACGCGGTGCGGTCCACGTCCGGCATCTTCACCAGGTTCGGCGCGGCGATCAGCTTGCCGTCCAGGTCGTACGTCCAGGCGTGGTAAGGGCATTGGAGGGCGCGGCGGACCTGCCCCGACTCCTCGGTGCACAGACGGGCGCCGCGATGGCGGCAGACGTTCAGGAAGGCGTGCAACCCGCCGGTGCGCGAGCGGGTGATGAGGACGCTCTCCCTGCCGATCGTCACGGTGCGGAACGCGCCGGGCCCCGCCAGGTCGGCGGAGCGCACCGCGCAGCACCACAGCGCTTCGAAGACGTGCTCCTGCTCCTGCCGGAAGATCTCGGGGTCGGTGTAGTAGCGGCCGGGCAGAGTCGCGATGAGACTCGTCGGGACCGGGGTCGTCGTCACGGTCGTACTCCTCAAGCAGGTGCGGCGGCAGCGGGTGCGGCGGCGAGGCGGCTGGGGTCGAAGAGCCCGATGGGGTGATCCGTGCGGCCGTGCAGTGCCAGGTCGGCGACGATCTCGCCGACCACCGGCACGAACTTGAAGCCGTGCCCCGAGAATCCGGCCGCGACGGTGACCGAACCGGGGTGGGCCGGATGCCGCGCGATGACGAAGTGCTCGTCGGGGCTGTTGGAGTACATGCAGGTGGCGGCCTTGAGGAAGCGGCCGGGGAGCGCCGGGATCAGCCGGCCCACCTGGTCGGCCATCGCGGTCACCTCGTGGTCGTGGACCGTTCGTTCGATGGTCTCCGGCGTGCAGGGGGTGCCCTTGCGGAAGAAGGCGACCTTCGCGCCGAGCCCGGGGCCGTCGATGGCGGGGAAGCCATATACCTGGATGGCGTCGGCGTCCTCCCAGATGTAGATCGGGTGGTTCTCCGGCACGAAGGGGCGCACCCCGCCGGTCGGCTCGAACCAGTACATGACCTGCCGCTCGATGGTGAACGGCACCCCGAGGTCGGTGAGCAGGTCCGGCGCCCAGGCGCCCGGACAGATCACCAACTGACCGGCCGTGTAGGTGTCTTCGGCGGTGTGCACACGCACTCCGTCGCGGTAGGGCTCCCAGCGCGTCATGGGCTCCTCGAAGTGCAGGTCGGCGCCCCGCTGGGTGGCCAGCTGGAGGTGTGCGGCCACGGTGTTCTCCGGCCGGACCAGGCCCGCCCGCGCCTCGTACAGCGCCACCTCGTCGTCGCGCGGCGTCAGCGTGGGGAAGCGGCGCCGGATCTCCTGCGCGTCGAGCATCTCGTGGGGCAGGTCCCAGCGCTCGGCGGAGAGCCGCGAGCCGGACACCGTGCGGCTCTCGGGGCGGCCGAGCATCACGCCGCCGCAGAGCGTGGCGACATCGCGCCCGGTGTCGCGTTCGAGCCGGTCGTACAGCTCGTAGGCGCGCAGCAGCAGCGGTACGTACGCGGGGTCCTCGAAGTAGGACTGCCGGGTGATGCGCGAACCGCCGTGACTGGAGCCGCGGTTGTGCACCGGACCGAACTTCTCCAGGCCGAGCACCCGGGCGCCGCGCGCGGACAGATGGTGGGCGGCGGCGCTCCCCATGCCGCCGAGACCGATGACGATGACGTCGTACGTGGGTGACACGGGGCTCCTCCGGAGGGGCGAACGGCGGACGGAGTACGGCAGTTGGCGGCGGCTAGCGGCTAGCGGCTAGCGGCTAGCGGCTAGCGGCTAGCGGCGGATGCGGGTCATCTTCGGGTCGAACAAGGGCTCGTCGGCGACCGTCGCGGACACCTTCTCCCCGAAGTACTCGATGTGCACGCCCGTTCCGCTGTCCAGGACGGGCAGCCAGGCGTACGCGACACAGCGCCCCAGGGTGTAGCCGTACGCGGCGCTGGTGACGTGTCCGGCGGGGGCGCCGTCCACGTAGACGGGCTCCTTGCCGAGGACGACGGCGGACGGGTCGTCCAGGAGCAGGGGAGTGAGCCGCCGCGTGGGAGCGCCGAGCGCCTCCAGTGCGGCGCGGCCCACGAAATCACCCTTCTCCATGCGGACGGCGAAGCCGACACCCGCTTCGTAGGGGTCGTGTTCGGTGGTCATGTCGTGGCCCCAGGCGCGGTAACCCTTCTCCAGGCGCAGGCTGTTGAACGCGGAGCGCCCGGCCGCGACCGCGCCGTGCTCGCGCCCCGCCTCCCACAACGTGTCCCAGAGCCGCAGCCCCAGGTCGGCACTGGTGTACAGCTCCCAGCCCAGTTCACCGACGTACGACAGCCGCATCGCCGTCACCGGGACATGCCCGATGGCGGTCTCCTTGGCCTTGAAGTAGCCGAACGCCTCGTGCGAGAAGTCGTCACGGGTGAGCGGCTGTACGAGCGCGCGGGCCAGCGGGCCCCAGACGCCGACGCAGCAGGTGCCCGGGGTGATGTCGGCGATGTGCACGTCGCGGGGTGCGTGCCGAAGGAGCCAGTCCAGGTCGGCGGGGGAGTTGGCGCCCACCTGGAAGCGGTCGGGCGCGAGCCGGGCCACGGTCAGGTCGGAGCGGATGCCGCCCGCCTCGTCGAGAAGCAGGGTGTAGGTGACCGAACCGGGCCGCTTGGCGAGGTTGTTGGTGGTCATGCGCTGCAGGAAGGCGAGGGACCCGGGGCCGGTGACTGCGAGGCGGCGCAGCGGCGTCATGTCGTAGAGCGCGACCCTTTCGCGTGTCGCACGGGCCTCGGCCGCCGCGATCGGCGACCAGTGGCGAGCTGCCCAGGCGTCGCGCCCGGGCAGCTCGATGCCCTCGGCCAGCGGGGCGTTGGCCTCGTACCAGTGCGGCCGCTCCCAGCCGCCGCCCTCCAGGAAGACGGCGCCCAGCTCCTGTTGACGGGCGTGGAAGGGACTGACCCGCAGCGGCCTCGGCGACTCCAGGGGCTGCAGCGGATGGATGACGTCGTACACCTCGACGAACTGCCGCGCACCGCGCTCGGCGACGTACGCCGGAGTGCGCTGCGCGTCCTCGAAGCGCGTCAGGTCGCAGTCGTGCACGTCGAGCGAGGGCCGCCCCTCGACCATCCACTCGGCGACCGCCTTGGCGACACCCGCGGAGTGCGTGACCCACACGGCCTCGGCCAGCCAGAAGCCGCGCAGCGCACGGGACTCGCCGAGCACCGGCATCCCGTCGGGCGTGAACGAGAAGACGCCGTTGAACCCCTCGTCGATCTCCGTGCCCTGCAGGGCGGGGATCAGCCAGCGGCAGTCCGCCCAGCTCGGCGCGAAGTCCTCCTCGGTGAAGGGGTACGAGGACGGCATCTCCTCGGCGTCGTCGAACGCCGGGACCTCGAACGGGTCGACGGGCAGCGGGCGATGGGCGTACGAACCGATGCCGATGCGGTCGACGTGCTCGCGGAAGTACAGGTCCCTGTCCTGGAAGCGGAGGATCGGCATCGATGCCTCCGCGCGCGGGTCGCCGGGGCGTGCGAGTGCGGGCAGGGGCCGGGTCTTCGCGTACTGGTGGGCGAGCGGCTGCAGGGGCACGTCGACGCCGGCCATCCGCCCGATCACCGGCCCCCAGAAGCCCGCCGCCGAGACCACGTGATCGGCGGGGAAGGTGCCGCGGTCGGTGACGACGGCGGTGACGCGGCCGGGGTTCTCGCCGTCCCGCTCGATGCCCGTCACGGTGTGCCGGTCGAGAAATCGTGCTCCACGCGTGCGTGCCCGTTCCATCTGCGCGCGACAGGCAGGGACGGCGCGGGCCAGGCCGTCCTCGGGGGTGTACAGACCGCCGTACAGCTTGGTCTCGTCGATGAGCGGCCACAGCTCCTTGCACCGCTCGGGCCCGACCAGTTCGGCGTCGCGCACGCCCCAGGACGCGGCGAAGCCCGCCTTGCGGTGCAGATCGGCCCAGCGCTCGGGCGTCGTGGCGACCTCCAGGCCGCCGACGGCGTCGAAGCAGGAGCGACCGTCCGCCGCAAGGGCGTTGAACTTCTCGACGGTGTACGACGCGAACGCGGTGAGCGTCTTCGAGGGTCCCGTACGGAACACCAGACCCGGCGCGTGCGACGTGGAGCCGCCCGGCGCGGGCAGCGGCCCCTGCTCCAGTACGGTCACGTCGGTCCAGCCGCGGGCGGTCAGCTCGTCGGCGAGGGAGCAGCCGACGATGCCCGCGCCGATGACGACCACCCGCGGCCCGCCCGCGGCGCGGCTCACAGGACCACCACCGATCGCAGCACCTCGCCCCGCTGCATCCTGGCGAACGCCTCCTCGACCTGCTCAAGGGAGATCGTCTCGGAGACGAAACCGCCCAGGTCCAGACGGCGCGAGAGGTACTGGTCGACGAGGATCGGGAAGTCCCGTGTCGGCAGGCAGTCGCCGTACCAGGACGATTTGAGGGCGCCGCCGCGCGAGAACAGGTCGATCAGCGGCAGCTCGATCGCCGTCTCCGGGTCGGGCACTCCCACCTGGACGAGCACGCCCGCGTGGTCACGCATGTAGAAGGCTTGTTTGTACGTCGCGGGGACGCCGACCGCGTCGATGGCGACGTCGACCCCGAAACCGCCGGTGAGTTCGCGGACCGCCTCGACCGGGTCCGTGCCGTGCGAGTTGACGGTGTGGGTGGCGCCGAACCGGGTGGCCCCGTCGAGCTTCGCGTCGTCGATGTCGACGGCGATGACGCGGCGGGCCCCGGCCAGCGAGGCCCCGGCGATCGCGGCGTTGCCGACGCCGCCGCAGCCGATGACGGCCACCGTGTCGCCGCGGCCCACGCCGCCGGTGTGCACCGCGGCCCCGTACCCCGCCATCACGCCGCAGCCGATCAGGCCCGCGGCCTCCGGCCTGGCCGCCGGGTCGACCTTCACCGCCTGCCCCGCGGCGACCAGCGTCTTCTCGGCGAACGCGCCGATGCCGAGGGCCGGGCTCAGCGGCGTGCCGTCGAGCAGCGTCATGGTGCGCTCGGCGTTGCGCGAGTCGAAGCAGTACCAGGGGCGGCCGCGCAGACAGGAACGGCAGGCCCCGCAGGGCGCCCGCCAGGCGAGGATCACATAGTCGCCGGGGGAGAGATCGGCGACGTCCGCGCCGACCGCGTCGACGGTGCCCGCCGCCTCGTGGCCGAGCAGGAACGGGAAGTCGTCGTTGACCGCGCCCTCCCGATAGTGCAGATCCGTGTGGCAGACCCCGCAGGCCTGCACGGATACCAGTACCTCTCCCGGTCCGGGATCTGGCACGACGATCGTCTGCACCTCGACGGGTGCGCCCCTCTTCAGGGCCACGACGGCACGGACCTCGTGTGGCACGGCCAGGCTCCTCTGCTGTTGCGCACGGCACGATGGCGTGGTGCGTACGGCGCGTTGGCGTTGTTGCGTACTGCACGATCGGTTGCGCTATGAGAGACATAGTGGGAACGCCATCAAGAAGCCGTCAAGGGGGTGGAGTTAACCCTTCGCAAAACCACGGGGGCGCACGGAAACGCGGCCGACACGAACGAGGGCGGGGCCGGGAAATCCCGGCCCCGCCCTCGTTCACGTCACGCGTCCCGCCCGTCGGCGCCCGGTCAGAAGCCGTACCCCATCCGCCGGGAGAGCTCGACGGCGGCCGCGACCGTGCGCTTGGCGAGCTCGGTGAGCCGGTCCTCCGTCAGCCGGTACACCGGACCCGAGGCGCTGAGCGCCCCGATCACCTTGCCGTCGTGCGCCCGCACGGGGGCGGCGACGGCGGCGAGGCCCACCTCCAACTCCTCGACGGCGATGGCGAAGCCGTGCTCCACGACGCTCTCGAGCTCGGCGCGGAGCGCCACCGTGCCGGTCACCGTGTGCTCGGTCAGGCGCGGCAGGGTGCGGGCCAGCAGGCCCTCGCGCAGCGTGGTCGGCAGATGCGCGAGCAGCACCTTGCCGCTGGAGGTGGCGTGCAGCGGGGTGCGCCGGCCGAGCCAGTTCTGCGCGGTCACCGAGGCAGGCCCGCGCGCCTGCATGATGTTGACCGCGGCGTCGTCGTCCAGGACCGCGATGTTGACCGTCTCGCCCAGCTCGTCGGCGAGTTCGCGGCAGACCGGGCCGCCCTCCTGGGAGATGTCCATGCGCACTGCCGCCGCCCCCGCGAGGCGGAGTACGCCCGCACCCAGGAAGTACTTGCCGCGGTCCTTGGCCTGCCCGACGAGGCCGCGGTTCTCGAGCACCCCGAGGAGCCGGAACGCGGTCGACTTGTGCACGCCCAACTCGTCGGCGATGTCGGTGACTCCGGCCTCCCCGAGCCGCGCGAGGATCTCCAGGACGCTCACCGCGCGGTCCACGGACTGGACGGATCCGGCGGCTCCCTTCGCCTGCCTCTCCCGTGCTCCGCCACCCGGCGCACTGTTCTGATCAGCCTGTTTCGGCGTGCCGGTCATATCTCGACTCTCACCACCTGGCGGCCCGTCGGGCCGCGTCTTCGGGAAGCCCTTGACGCGACGGCTTCCCGACCGGATTCTGTTGCGCATAGCGCTCCCTCATGCGCCATGTGAAACATCATGTTACCGAAGGGTCTTGACCCCTAGGGGGCCAGGACCGGGCCGATTGACATCAAGAGGGGGGCCCATGATTCCCGTCTGCCGCCTTGCCGACCTCCCCGCGGGCGAGTCCGTCCGTCTCGACACCACGCCGCCCGTCGCGGTGTTCAACGCCGACGGCGAGCTCTTCGCCATCGACGACACATGCAGCCACCAGGACGCGTCCCTGTCGGAGGGATGGCTGGAGGGCTGTCTGGTCGAATGCCCGCTCCACGCCGCCTCATTCGATCTCCGTACCGGACAGCCGACCTGTCTGCCCGCCCGCCGGGCCGTCCGCACCCACCAGGTGTACGTGGAGGACGGCATGATCCACGTCCGCCTCGCCGTCGACGCGGGCAGCGCCGGGGAGGGATCCGCCGCATGAGGGCCGTCACCGTG
Organism: Streptomyces sp. NPDC059002; assembly: GCF_042740435.1. NCBI lineage: Bacteria > Bacillati > Actinomycetota > Actinomycetes > Kitasatosporales > Streptomycetaceae > Streptomyces > Streptomyces sp. NPDC059002. The sequence continues at coordinate 32,870 of NZ_JBHYJI010000059.1, forward strand.
GTGGGCGCCTCGCTCGCCGGTCTGTACACGGCGCGCGAGCTGCGCGCCCAGGGGTTCGACGGGCGCCTGACCGTCGTCGGGGCCGAGCCGCACCAGCCGTACGACAGGCCGCCCCTGTCCAAGGACTTCCTCACCGGCAGGTCCGACGAGGCCCAACTCGCCCTCACCGACCCGGAAGAGACCGCCGAACTCTCCGCCGAGTGGATCATCGGGACACGCGCGCGGGCGCTCGACGTACGCAGTCGTGCCGTCGTCCTTGAGGACGGACGCACCCTGGCGAGCGACGGCGTGGTCGTCGCCACCGGGGCATCGGCGCGACGGCTTCCCGGGCCCCCGCTCGCGGGCGTCCACACCCTGCGAGGCCTCGACGACGCCCGTGCGCTGCGCGCCGAACTGACCCTGGGGCCGCGCCGCGTCGTGGTGATCGGCGGTGGCTTCATCGGCGCCGAGACCGCGTCCTCGTGCGTGACGCTCGGGCACGACGTCACGGTCGTCGAGGCCGCGCTGCTCCCGCTCGCCGCCCAACTCGGTCCCGAGCTGGCGTCGGTGTGCGCGGGGCTCCATGAGCGGGGCGGGGCACGGCTGTTGACCGGCGTGGGCGTGGCCGGGCTGCGGGGCGGGGGCGCCGGATTCGGTCGGCCCGGTGGTCCCACCGGCCAGGCGACGCTGCCCGCAGTCACCGCCGTGGAGCTCGCCGACGGCCGTACGCTGCCCGCCGACGTGGTCGTCGTCGGCATCGGCGCCACCCCTAACACCGCGTGGCTCGCGGGCTCTTCCCTCGCCGTGGACGACGGCGTCCGGTGCGACGACGGCTGTGTCACCGCGCTGCCCCAGGTGGTCGCGGTCGGCGACGTCGCCCGCGTCGGCGGCGTCCGCGCCGAACACTGGACGAGCGCGACGGAACAACCCCGCGTGGCCGTACGGAACTTGCTGGCCGGACGCACGGTCGAGGCGGCGCGCCCGCTGCCGTACTTCTGGTCGGACCAGTACGGCTCCCGCATCCAGTTCGCGGGCCGCCGACAGGACGGCGACACCGTCCGCATCGTCGAAGGCTCCCCGGAGGCCCTCGGCGAGGGCGGCTTCCTCGCGGTCTGCGAGCGGGCGGGCCGCACGACGGCGACCCTCGCGGTGGACCGGGCCCGGCCGTTCATGAAGCTGCGGAGGGAACTTTCGGCACGGGAGCGGGAGGCGAGCTGCGTCGAGGGTGCGGGTCGCGTCGGGTATGCGAGCTGCGTCGAGGGTGCGGGGCGCGTCGGGTATGCGAGCTGCGTCGAGGGTGCGGGCCGCGTCGAGGGTGCGGGTCGCGTTGAGCATGTGGGCTGTGCCGATCCTCTGGCGCGTGTCGAGTCTCCGGCATACGCCGAACCTCCGGCCCGCGTTGAACCTCTGGCCCGCACCAATTCCCTGGCCCGCGTTGAACCTCCGGCCCGTACCGAGTCCCTGGCCCGCACCGACTCCCTGGCCCGTACCGAGTCTCCGGCCCGCACCGACTCCCTGGCCCGCGCCGACTCCCTGGCCCGCGCCGAGTCTCCGACCCTCACCGACTCCCCGGCCCGCACCAACTCCCCGGCCCCCACCGCCCCCGCGGCCGCGCCGACAGGTGCCTGACCCGGGCGCACCGCACCCCCGCACCCCCCGCACCCCCGCGTCCCACCTCAGGAGTGCGACAACTGGCCTGCTCCGCCCCGCCTGCGTATGCGCACCTTGCCGCGTCCCTCGACCCGGGCCTGTCGACGGGCCCGGCGCCGCTCGCGCCGCAGGTGGCGCGCCGTGCTGCTCGGCATCGACACGACTCCATGCCGCTGGTTCCACACCTGGCGGGTCACCCACACGTCGAGGACGCCCCATGTGGCGACGACCGTACTGGCCACGCTGCTCAGCACCATGGGGAAGGACAGCCACGAACCGGCGAGCGCCGCAAGGAAGGCGATCATCGCCTGCACCAGGGTGAGCGCCACTATGATCACCGCCCGCACGGCGGCCGTCCGTACGGGGTCGGGCAGCCGTCTCCTGCGCGCGGGCTCCTCGACCCACAACGGCGGCCGGTACGCCGGGATCTCACGCTCCCGCGAAGCCGCTCCTTGCCGCTCCCGTGAAGCCGCCCCCCGCCGCTCCCGTGAAGCCGCCCCCCGCGCCACCGCGACCTCTTCCGCCGCACCGCCCCCGGACGCCGTGTGGTGCTCTGCCATGCCCATGGATTCGTCACTCCCCCCGCTGCCTCGCGGCCTTTCACCGGGCGCGTTCTGGTCCAACTCACCAGTGGTTGCCCGTTTTGCTGCGCTTTATGTCGCTCGCTCATGGTCCATGACTGGTCCATGCCCCGTCCGCGACAGATCCACGACTCTCTTCATCTTCGACGAACGGGAGATCGGAAAGATTCCCGCTCCGCTTCCGTGAAGCGAAGAATTCCGGCCAACTGGCGTGCGGGGAAGGGGGGATGAGGCCGGGTGGCATGCCGCACATGCTGGGACGCAATCTCCCGTAATGGAGGGACAACTAGGGACGTCCCTTTCGCGTCACGGCTGAAAAGCGCTCGGATGCGCCTTCGAGTTGCCCGTGGGTCAGTAGTAGGCTCGCGCCGTTTGTTGACGCACATGTGTGCCCCTGGCCCATGATCCGGCCGCAGGGGGCCGATCTGGGGGAGGCCATGCGCTTTCGCGGGAAGTCCATCCGCCGGAAGATCGTGGCACTGCTGCTCGTGCCGCTGGTTTCCCTGACCGCCATCTGGGGTTTCGCCACCGTCATCACCGGTCGCGAGGCGAACCGTGTGCTCGGCGCGTCGTACGTCGTCGACAAGCTCGGCTATCCCATCGAGGACACGATCCGCGTGGTCCAGGAGGAGCGCCGCCAGACCCTCGTCTACCTCGCCGACCCGCGCGCGTCCGACGCCCTCGCCGCGCTGCGCCGCAGCCGCACCGCGACCGACGACCTGATCGCCACGGTCCGGGACAAGGCCGAGGACCCGGACGTCCGCGACGACGTCGAGGGCGACTCCGACAAGCAACTCACCGCGCTCGTCGAGGCCTTCGACGGCATCGACTCGCTGCGTCGTACCGTCGAAGAGGGCACGATCACGCGCGCGGGCGCCCTGAAGATGTACTCGAAGCTGGTCGACCCCTGCTTCGGCTTCCTGACCACGCTCAACGGCTTCGCCGGCCTCGACGACGTGGGCCTCGACCAGCAGGGCCGCGCTCTCGTCGGTGTCTCACGCGCGCGTGAACTGCTGTCCCGCGAGGACGCGTTGCTCGGCTCCGCCCTCGTCGCGCGGCGGGTCACCAAGCCCGAGATCCAGCAGATCGCCGAGCTGCGGGCACAGCGCGAACTCCTCAACGAAGTGAACCTCGCGCAACTGCCCGAGGACGACAGGGACCGCTACGAGCGCTTCTGGAACGGCGCCGAGACCACCCAGCTGAGGAAGGCCGAGGAGGACGTCATCGCGTCCGCCCCCGGCACCCCGCGCGCGGTGACGTCGGCGCACTGGGACGAGTCGGCGAGCCGTGTCCTCAAGGAGCTCGCGGAACGCAACATCGAGGCGGCCGACCGCTTCCAGGACCGGGTCGAACCGGCCACCGTCGGCGTCATCGTCCGTGCGGTCATCGCCGGTGTCCTCGGCCTGCTCGCCCTGCTGGTCTCGCTCTTCATGTCCGTACGCATCGGACGCAGCCTCATCCGCGACCTGCGCCGCCTGCGCCTGGAGGCCCACGAGGCGTCCGGCGTCCGACTGCCCGGCGTGCTGCGCCGCCTGGCGGCCGGCGAGCAGGTGGACGTGGAGACGGAGGCGCCGCGGCTGACGTACGACAAGGACGAGATCGGGCAGGTCGGCCAGGCGCTCAACACCCTGCAGCGCGCCGCCGTCGAAGCCACCGTCAAACAGGCCGACCTGCGCCGCGGCGTCTCCGAGGTGTTCGTCAACCTCGCCCGGCGCAGCCAGGTCCTGCTGCACAAGCAGCTCACGCTCCTCGACACCATGGAGCGCCGCACGGAGGACACCGACGAGCTCGCCGACCTCTTCCGCATCGACCACCTGACCACCCGCATGCGACGGCACGCCGAGGGCCTGGTGATCCTCTCCGGAGCCGCCCCCTCCCGGCAGTGGCGCAAGCCCGTCCAGCTCATGGACGTCGTCCGCGCCGCCGTGGCCGAGGTCGAGGACTACGAGCGCATCGAGGTGCGCCGTCTGCCCCGCATCGCGGTCACCGGGCCCGCCGTCGCCGACCTCACGCACCTGATGGCCGAACTCCTGGAGAACGCCACGGTGTTCTCGCCCCCGCACACCGCCGTGCAGGTCCTGGGCGAGCACGTCGCCAACGGCTTCACCCTGGAGATCCACGACCGCGGCCTCGGCATGGCCGCCGACGCGCTTCTCGACGCCAACCTGCGGCTCGCCGAGACGCCCGAGTTCGAACTGTCCGACACGGACCGGCTCGGCCTGTTCGTGGTCAGCAGGCTCGCGCAGCGCCAGCGCGTCCGCGTCTCGCTGCAGCCCTCTCCGTACGGCGGTACGACCGCCGTGGTGTTCATCCCCGAGAACCTGCTCACCGATGACGTGCCCGACACCAACGGCGTCGGCTTCCGGCTCGACCGGCCGCAGCCCAAGGACCCCGCCGTCGGTGCCGACAAGGCGGCCGACCGCACGGCGGCGCTCTCCCAGGTGCCCGTGCAGCTCCCCGGCCTCCCCGCCTCCGTCCTCGACGGCCCTGTCGAGCTGGAGGCCCCCGTCGGCATGGCGGACCTCGACTCCTTCCCGGGCGCGCTCGGCGACGAGGACAGCGAGATCGGCGGGCTCTTCCGGCCGCGACGCCGGGTGGCGGGCACACCGGGGGAGCAGCACCAACAGGCCCGCGACGACCGGGAGGCGGGCCGCACCGAGCCCACCCGCCCCGACGCGTCGGCGGGCCCCGCCACCGAAGAGACCGCCGACGGCGCTTACTCCGACGGTCCCGTGCCGCTGCCGCGCCGCAGGACCCCCAAGCTGGTCAGCTCGCACGGCCGCCCCGTGACGCACAGCCGTCCCACGGACAACAGGCCGCCGGACAGCAGGCCGCAGGACGCCCGACGGCAGGATGGCCGACCGCAGGACGGCGGACCGTTCGGCGACAGGCCGCTCGACCCGGCGGCCGAGGACGAGACACCCGGGCGCACCCGGCGTCCGGAGAGCCCGGAGGGCACGGCGGGCGGACGCCAGGCGCACCGCACCGCGTCCGGCGGCCTCGACCTGCCGCGCCGCCCGGAGCCGCAGTCCGCCTGGCCCGACCTGTCCCCGCCGCACCGGGACGTCACGGCCACCGACGGCGCCGACACGTCGCCGGAGCTGCCGAGGCGCGGCCGCCGCACCGGACTCCAGGGCCGCGGCACCCAGGACCGCACCGACGTCCGGCCGCCCGTCACCGCGGTGGACCCGGGCCGGACCACCGACCGCACGGACCGGACCACCGATCACCGCGACGTGCACACCGACCAGGACAGGAACGACACGACCACCCTGGGCGGACTGCCCCGCCGAGTCCGGCAGGCCAGCCTCGCCCCGCAGTTGAAGGACAGTCCCGACCGCCGCTCCGACCGCGCCGAGACCAGGCCGGAGGAGCGCGACGCGGACGAGGTACGCAGCCGCATGGCCTCGCTCCAGCGGGGCTGGCAGCGCGGCCGGGACGAGAACGCCGCGGGCGACACCGCCACGGACGGCTCAGCACCAGGAACCACAGAGGGGGACGGTCGATGACCGCACCGAAGGCCGACGCACGCACCGCCACGACCGGGGGGCCGGGTGAGCTGAACTGGCTCCTCGACGACCTGGTGCAGCGCGTCGCCAGCATCCGCAAGGCGCTCGTCCTCTCCGGCGACGGTCTGCCCACCGGCGTGTCCAAGAACCTGACCAGAGAGGACAGCGAGCATCTCGCCGCCGTCGCCTCCGGGTTCCACAGCCTCGCCAAGGGCGTGGGCCGGCACTTCGAGGCGGGCCGGGTCCGGCAGACCGTCGTCGAGCTGGACGACGCGTTCCTCTTCGTCACGGCGGCGGGCGACGGCAGCTGCCTCGCCGTCCTCTCGGACGCGGACTCCGACGTCGGCCTGGTGGCGTACGAAATGACGCTGCTGGTCAAGAGAGTGGGCGTGCATTTGGGGTCGGCGCCGCGCACGGACCTGCCCGCCGGGGGGTAGTGGGAGGTCATGAGCGACGACGGTCGAGGGACGCAGAGAACACAGAGATCACAGGGGTCACAGGAGACCCCCCGCTGGTTCGACGACGACGCCGGTCCCGTGGTGCGTCCTTACGCCATGACCCGCGGCCGCACGACGAGCCCCGGCCAGCACCGCCTCGACCTGATCGCGGTCGTCATCGCGGAGACCCGTCTCACCGACGACCCGGAGGCCGACCAGACGCTCTCTCCGGAGCATGTGGACATCGTCGAACTCTGCCGCGACAGCCCTCAGTCGGTCGCCGAACTGGCGGCCGAACTCGATCTGCCGATCGGCGTCGTCCGCGTCCTCATCGGGGACCTCGTCGACGACGAACTGGTGCACGTGACCCGCCCCGTACCCCCCGCCGAGCTACCGGACGAGAGTATTCTGCGCGACGTGATCGACGGCCTCCGGGCGCTCTGAACAGCGCGGAAGCGGGAGTGGGAACGTGACTGGCTGGCAGTTCTGGGTCGACAGGGGCGGCACCTTCACCGACATCGTCGCGCGGCATCCGGACGGCCGCCTGCTCACGCACAAACTCCTCTCGGACAACCCCGCGCGCTACCGGGACGCGGCCGTCGCGGGGATCCGCGAACTCCTCGCCGAGGCAGCCGACACACCCGAAGAACCGCACGCAGCGCCGCCCGTCGACACCGTCCGCATGGGCACCACCGTCGCCACCAACGCCCTCCTGGAGCGCAAGGGCGAGCGCACGGCCCTGGTCATCACCCGCGGCTTCCGCGACGCCCTGCGCATCGCCTATCAGAACCGCCCGCAGATCTTCGCCCGCGAGATCGTCCTGCCCGAACTCCTCTACGACCGGGTCATCGAGGTCGACGAACGGGTCGCCGCGGACGGCGCCGTGCTGCGTGAACCCGACCTCGACCGGCTCGCCGGGCCCCTGAAGGAGGCCTTCGACGACGGGATCCGGTCCGTGGCCGTCGTCTGCATGCACAGTCATCTGTATCCCGCCCACGAACAGGCGATCGGCAAGCTCGCCGTCCGCACCGGCTTCCCGCAGGTCTCGCTCTCCAGCGAGGTCAGCCCGCTGATGAAGCTCGTCCCGCGCGGCGACACCGCGGTCGTCGACGCGTATCTCTCGCCGGTCCTGCGCCGCTACGTCCAGCACGTCGCCGATGAACTCCACGGCGTACGGCTGATGTTCATGCAGTCGAACGGCGGTCTCGCCGAGGCGGGCCAGTTCCGCGGCAAGGACGCGATCCTGTCCGGGCCCGCGGGCGGCATCGTGGGCATGGCCCGCATGTCGCGCCTGGCCGGCTTCGACCGCGTCATCGGCTTCGACATGGGAGGCACGTCCACGGACGTGTCGCACTACGCGGGCGAATACGAAAGGGTCTTCACGACGCAGCTCGCGGGGGTGCGCCTGCGCGCCCCGATGCTGGACATCCACACCGTCGCGGCGGGCGGCGGCTCCGTCCTCCACTTCGATGGCAGCCGCTACCGCGTGGGCCCCGACTCCGCGGGCGCGGACCCCGGCCCCGCGAGCTACCGGGGCGGCGGCCCGCTCACCGTCACCGACGCCAACGTCGCCCTCGGCCGCGTCCAACCCGCCCACTTCCCCGAGGTGTTCGGCCCGGACGGCGACCAGCCCCTGGACGCCGCGCTCGTCCACGACCGCTTCACCGCCCTCGCCCGCGAGATCCGCGACGCGACCGGCGACGACCGCACGCCCGAGCAGGTCGCCGAGGGCTATCTGCGGATCGCGGTCGCCAACATCGCGGGTGCCGTCAAGCGCATCTCGGTCCAGAAGGGCCACGACGTCACCCGCTACGCCCTCACCACGTTCGGCGGCGCGGGCGGCCAGCACGCGTGCATGGTCGCCGACTCGCTCGGCATCCGCACCGTCCTGGTGCCGCCGATGGCCGGTGTGCTCTCCGCCCTCGGCATCGGACTCGCCGACACGACGGCGATGCGCGAGCAGTCCGTGGAGGCGCCCCTGGAGGCGTCGTCCATGCCCCAGGTCCACAAGACCGCCGCCGACCTGGAGAGCGCCGCCCGCGATGAACTCCTCGCCGAGGACGTGCCCGCGGAGCGCATCCGCGTCACCCGCCGCGCCCAACTGCGCTACGACGGCACGGACACCGCCCTCACCGTGGAACTCACGGAGCCGGACGCCATGCTCCGCGCCTTCGAGGAACGCCACCGCGCCACCTACTCCTTCACCCTGGACCGGCCCGTCGTCGTGGAAGCACTCTCCGTGGAGGCCACCGGGCTCACCGAACCCCCCGACCTGTCCGCGCTCGCGGGCGGCCCGGGCCAGGGCGGGACCGCGCGGACCGTGCGGCTGCACACGGGCGGCACCTGGCGCGACGTACTCCTGCACCGCCGCGAGGAACTGCCGCCCGGCGAGACCGTCACGGGGCCCGCCATCATCACCGAGGCCAGCGCCACGACGGTCGTGGACGAGGGCTGGCAGGCGGCCATGACGGACGCCGGACACCTGATCATGGAACGCGTGGCGGAGCCCGCGGGTTCCACCGCGAGCACCGCGGCCGACCCGGTCCTCCTGGAGGTCTTCAACAACCTCTTCATGTCCATCGCCGAACAGATGGGCGCCCGCCTGGAGTCCACGGCCCAGTCGGTGAACATCAAGGAGCGGCTCGACTTCTCCTGCGCGCTCTTCGACCCCGACGGCAACCTCGTCGCCAACGCCCCGCACATTCCCGTGCACCTCGGCTCGATGGGCACCAGCGTCAAGGAGGTCATCGAGCGCCGGGGCTCCAGCATGCGCCCGGGGGACAGCTACGCGGTCAACGACCCGTACCACGGCGGCACCCACCTCCCCGACGTCACCGTCATCACCCCGGTCTTCGACAGGCCCGGGGGGCACGGCAGTCCGGAGCGGCGGATCCTGTTCTACGTGGCCTCACGGGGCCATCACGCGGAGATCGGAGGCATCGCCCCCGGCTCCATGCCCGCGGGCAGCCGCACCATCGACGAGGAGGGCATCCTCTTCGACAACTGGCTTCTTGTAGAAGGCGGCCGTTTCCGCGAGTCCGAGACCCGCGACCTGCTCACCGGCGCCCCCTACCCCTCGCGCAACCCGGACACCAACCTCGCGGACCTGCGCGCCCAGATCGCCGCCAACCAGAAGGGCGTAGACGAAGTCGCCCGCATGATCGACAACTTCGGCCTCGACGTCGTCCAGGCGTATATGAAGCACGTCCAGGACAACGCCGAAGAAGCCGTACGCCGCGTCATCGACGTCCTTGAAGAGGGCGAGTTCGGCTATCAAACCGACTCGGGGGCCACGATCCGCGTCCGGGTCACCGTGGACCGCGAGGAACGCACCGCCACCGTCGACTTCACCGGCACGTCGGCCCAGCTCGCCACCAACTTCAACGCACCCTTCGCGGTGGTCAACGCCGCGGTCCTGTACGTCTTCCGCACACTCGTCGCCGACGACATCCCGCTCAACGACGGCTGCCTGCGCCCCCTGCGCATCATCGTGCCGCCCGGCTCCCTGCTCGCGCCCGAACCGCCCGCGGCCGTCGTCGCGGGCAACGTGGAGACCTCACAGGCGATCACCGGCGCCCTCTACGCCGCTCTCGGCGTCCAGGCGGAGGGCTCCGGCACGATGAACAACGTCACCTTCGGCAACGAACGCCACCAGTACTACGAGACGGTGGCATCGGGCTCCGGAGCGGGCGACGGCTTCGACGGCGCACCCGTCGTACAGACCCACATGACCAACTCGCGGCTCACCGACCCCGAAGTCCTGGAGTGGCGGCTGCCCGTCCTCCTGGAGGAGTTCGCGGTCAGGACGGGCAGCGGCGGCGGCGGGAGGTGGCGCGGCGGGGACGGGGCCGTGCGCCGCATCCGCTTCCGTGAGCCGGTGACGGTGTCCACCCTGTCGCAGCACCGCAGGGTCGCGCCGTACGGCATGGTGGGCGGCGCCGACGGCGCGCTCGGAGCCAATCGCGTGGAGCGCGCGGACGGCAGCGTCCTGGAGCTGGGGGGCAGCGACTCGGCCGACCTGCGCCCCGGCGACGTACTCGTGATCGAAACCCCCGGCGGCGGCGGATACGGACCGGCCCCGCGCGACACCACTGATCCAGGAGAAGTGAGCGATGATCTTCAGGCGTTCTGAGCGCGGCAAGGCCCCCGTCGAGCCGGTGACGCTGAAGATCCTGGTGGCGGGCGGCTTCGGCGTCGGCAAGACGACCCTGGTCGGCGCGGTCAGCGAGATCAAGCCGCTGCGCACCGAGGAGAACCTCAGCGAGGCGGGCCGTCCCATCGACGACACGCGGGGCGTGGCAGGCAAGCACACCACCACCGTGGCCATGGACTTCGGCCGCATCACGCTCCGCGAGGACCTGGTCCTGTACCTCTTCGGCACCCCGGGCCAGGACCGCTTCTGGTTCCTCTGGGACGAGCTGGCGACCGGGGCGCTCGGCGCCGTGGTCCTCGCCGACACACGCCGCCTGGAGGACTGCTTCGCGGCCGTCGACTACTTCGAGCGGCGCTCCATACCCTTCGTCGTCGGCGTCAACTGCTTCGAGGGCGCCACCCGTTACCCCGCCGACGCCGTGCGCCAGGCCCTCGACCTCGACTCCGGAGTGCCCGTCGTCCTGTGCGACGCGCGGGACCGCGAGTCCGTCAAGGACGTCCTCATCGGCGTCGTCGAACACGCGATGGCGGCGGCCGCGGCGGCCAGGGCGCCCGCGACCACCTAGCAGCAGGCCCCTGGTGGGCGGGCCCACGGGCCCGTACCCCCGCCGACCGGGGTACGGGCCGCAGTTCGTGCCCGGCTCAGCCCTCTCCGTCCTCCAGCCAGCCGAAGCTCCGCTCCACCGCCTTGTGCCAGTTGTGGTACTCGCGCTCCCGCGACTCGGCGTCCATCTGCGGTGTCCACTCGACGTCCTGCTGCCAGTGCGCCTTGAGCTCGTCGAGGTCGTTCCACACGCCGGTCGCGAGCCCGGCCGCGTACGCGGCGCCCAGACAGGTGGTCTCGGAGACCTTGGGCCGGATCACCGGCACACCGAGAACGTCCGCCTGGTGCTGCATCAGGAGGTTGTTCTTGGTCATCCCGCCGTCCACCTTCAGGGTGGTGATGCGCACCCCGGAGTCCTGGTACATGGCGTCGACGACCTCACGCGTCTGCCAGCTGGTCGCCTCCAGGACCGCGCGGGCCAGATGCCCCTTGGTGACGTACCGGGTGAGACCGGTGACGACGCCCCGCGCGTCGGAGCGCCAGTAGGGGGCGAAGAGACCGGAGAACGCGGGCACGATGTACGCGCCGCCGTTGTCGTCCACACTCGCCGCGAGGGTCTCGATCTCGTCCGCGCTGCGGATGATGCCGAGCTGATCGCGGAACCACTGCACCAGGGCGCCGGTGATCGCGATCGACCCCTCCAGGCAGTACACGGGCGCCTCGGAGCCGATCTTGTAGCCCATGGTGGTCAGCAGGCCGCTCTTCGAAGGCACGGGCCGGTTACCGGTGTTGAGCAGCAGGAAGCTGCCCGTGCCATAGGTGTTCTTCGCCGTCCCCGTGTCGTAGCAGGCCTGCCCGAAGACGGCCGCCTGCTGGTCGCCGAGCGCGGACGCGACGGGCACTCCGGAGAGCTGCCCCACCGCATCGCCGTACACCTCGGCCGACGACCTGATCTCCGGCAGGACCGCCTCGGGGACGTTCATCGCCGACAGGATTGACTGGTCCCACTGGAGCGTCTCCAGGTTCATCAGCATGGTGCGGCCCGCGTTGGTGACGTCGGTGACGTGCCTGCCGCCGTCGACGCCGCCCGTGAGGTTCCAGATCAGCCAGGAGTCGATGGTGCCGAAGGCGATCTCGCCGCGCTCGGCACGAGCCCTGAGCCCCGGCACGTTGTCGAGCAGCCAGGCCGCCTTGGGCCCGGAGAAGTAGCTCGCGAGCGGCAGCCCCGTCCGCTCCCGGAAGCGGTCCTGGCCGTCCGCGCCGCCAAGGTCGTTGCAGAGCGCCGAGGTGCGGGTGTCCTGCCAGACGATGGCGTTGTGCACGGGTTTGCCCGTGGCGCGGTCCCACAGGACGGTCGTCTCGCGCTGGTTGGTGATGCCGAGCGCGCTCACCTGGTCGGCGCGGAGCCCGGCCTTGGCGATCGCCCCCGCGACCACCGCCTGCACCTTGGACCAGATCTCGGTGGCGTCGTGCTCCACCCAGCCCGGCTTGGGGAAGATCTGGCGGTGCTCGCGCTGGTCCACGGCGACGATCGCGCCGTCCTGGTTGAAGATGATGCAGCGGCTCGATGTGGTGCCCTGATCGATCGCGGCGACGAATTTCTCGGAGCTGTCCGGCATGGCTACCCCTTGACGAGAAGACTCAGAAGGCTGCGTTGTAGATGAGACCCGCGAGGGCTCCGCCGATCAACGGTCCGGCCACCGGGATCCAGGCGTAACTCCAGTCGGACGTCCCCTTGTTGGGGATCGGCAGGAAGGTGTGCACGATGCGCGGACCGAGGTCGCGCGCCGGGTTGATCGCGTACCCCGTGGGGCCACCGAGGGAGAGGCCGATGCCGACGACCAGGAAGGCCACGATCAGCGTCTGCGTGCCGGACTCGCCGAGGCCCTTGGTGAGACCGAAGGCGAGGATCGGCAGCACCAGCGCGACGGTCGCGATGACCTCGGTGATGAGGTTGGCGACCGGGTTACGGATCTCCGGGATGGTGGAGAAGATGCCGAGCGTCGGTGTCGGTTCGTGCACGCCCTCCGAGTCGCCCTTCGCGCCCCGCGTGACATTGGCGTTGAACTGCGCCAGATACACGAGGTACGCGAGTACGGCGCCGAGCATCGCGCCGACCATCTGCCCGAGCAGATAGATCCAGACCTTGTCCCATTTGTCGGTGTCGATGGCGATGCCGAGTGTGACGGCGGGGTTGAGGTGACCGCCGGACAGCGGGCCCGCGGTGTACGCGCCGGCGAGCACGCCGAAGCCCCATCCGAAGGCGATGACGACCCATCCGGAGGCCTTCGCCTTCGAGTGGCTGAGTGTGACGGCGGCGCACACGCCGGCGCCGAGCAGAATCAGGATCGCGGTGCCGATGACCTCACCGACGAAGATGTCCCCATTCGAGTACATGGCGGCTCCTAGGCCCTCGCCCGGGGCCGTACGCCCCGGTACTCCGTGCAGGGTGCGTTTCCCACGACTACTGCCTGGATACGCCCGGCTGATGCAGCCCAAGGCAGGGAGTCTCCCGCGCCCCGCCCGGCGTCCATGACGAGCGTGCCGTCGCAGTCGAATCGCCCATGGGGGATGACCCGTTGAGCAGGCCCTTCGTGCAGACCCTTCGCACGCGCAGAGGCTCTGGCAGAGGCCCTGAGCGCCGCGGAGCCGAGGTGCGGCGACGCCGACTGACACCCGGAAGTGTTCACCGGTGGTGATGGAGCGTCAAGGTCGCGGACGGCAACGGTTAACCGGTGCGACGTCTTCCTGTGGCGCAACCGTGGTGAGCGGTCCGCGACCTTGCGAACGGGCTCAGCGCACCGCTATGACGGACGACCCGTGCCCGAAGAGACCTTGGTTCGCACTGATCCCCACGCGCGCCCCTTCGACCTGACGCGCCCCTGCCGTACCCCTCAACTGCCAGGTCAGCTCGCACACCTGGGCGATCGCCTGGGCCGGCACGGCCTCCCCGAAGGACGCGAGCCCTCCGCTGGGGTTGACCGGGGTCCGCCCGCCCGGCGAGGTCGCCCCCTCCCGGAGCAGCTTGGCCCCCTCGCCCTCGCCGCAGAGCCCCAGGTCCTCGTACCACTGCAACTCCAGCGCGGTGGACAGGTCGTACACCTCCGCCACGGATATGTCCTCGGGGCCGATGCCCGCCTCTTCGTACGCGGCCCGCGCGATGGAGGCACGGAACGCCTCACCGCCCGGCTCCACGGCGGCCGCGGAGTCCGTGGCGATGTCGGGCAGGTCGAGCACGGTCCGTGGATACGTCGGGGTGACCGTGGACACGGCACGCACGCGTACCGGATCGGTGGCCCCGTGCCGCCGGGCGAACTCCATGCTGGAAAGCACCAGGGCCGCGGCCCCGTCCGAGGTGGCACAGATGTCGAGCAGCCGCAGCGGGTCGGCCACGACGGCCGACGCGGCGACCTCGTCGGCGGTGACCTCCTTGCGGTAGCGCGCGTTCGGATTGAGTGCGCCCGCGGCCGCGTTCTTCACCTTGACCAGGGCGAAGTCCTCCAGCGTGTCCCCGTGCACGGCCATCCGGCGGCGCGCGTAGAGCCCGAAGTACGCGGGGTTGGTCGCGCCCAGGACGCGGAACCGCAGCCAGTCCGGATCATCGGGCCGGTCGCCGCCCGCGGGCCGGAAGAACCCCTTGGGTGCCGCGTCGGCCCCGACCACCAGGACGACGTCGGCGAGGCCCGAAAGGATCTGCGCACGCGCCGTGTTGATGGCCTGCGCCCCGGACGCGCACGCCGCGTACACACTCGCCACGCGCGCTCCCTGCCAGCCGAGCGCCTTGGCGAAGGTGGCCCCGGCGACGTACCCGGGATATCCGCCCCGCACCGTGTCCGCGCCGACGATCGAGTCCACGCTGCGCCAGTCCACCCCGGCGTCGGCCAGCGCGGCCCTGGCCGCCGCCGTGCCGTACTCGACGAAGGACCGCCCCCACTTGCCCCAGGGGTGCATCCCCGCCCCGAGGACCGCCACCTCGCCGCTCATGCGCCCACCCCCACAGGTCGCCAGTGCCACGTCGTCCAGGTCGTCTCGTCGTCCTCGCTGAGCACGCCGGGGACGACCTCCACCTCCATGCCGACCTCCAGATCGGCGACGGAGAGCCCGGGCACCCCCTGCCCCAGCACCACCATGCGCTCCGTCTCGAGCTCCACAGCGATCAACGCGTAGGGCTGCCACGGAAGTTCCGGGTCGGAGACATAAGGTGCGGGCGGGCGATAGCGGCCGTCCGTGTACGACCAGATCCGACCGCGCCGGGACAGCGGCACCTCCACCAGCTCCCCGCCCGCACAGCCGGGATTGCGGCAGAAGCCGTCCTCGCGGGGGAAGAAGACGGCCGTGCACGCCGAGCAGCGCGTGCCCAGCAGACGGAAGTCCGCACCCTCCCCGGTGAACCAGTTGGCCACTACGGGTGTGTTCGTACGCGACAAGGTTCCTCCACGGCTGGATCTGACGGAACGTCAGAAGTGTGCCACGGGCAACCGGATTCCGTCAGGGGTGCGAAGCCGGACGTACGGAGCGGAAGCGCGAACCGGGGGGTGAGAACCAAATGCGCCACTTTTGCGTCCGAGTATCGGAGAGGGTGTCCGGGACCGACGGGGGTGGCCCCGGTCACCCTCTCGTCGCGCCGAAACGCCATCCGCGATGCGGCGGCCGCTTCAGGCCGTGATTCATCGCGCTGATGAGTCGATCCAGGCCGCAAACGGCGAGGTTGGCCAAGGTGCGGCGATCCAGTTCGGCGCAGATCCTTTCGGCCGGATTTAAATTCCATTCCGAATGACGCATTCGCAATGTCGATGTTCCTGAATGGGTCATCGGCCACATGAGATGCACCATATTGCGATCACGCTCTGCATCCACCACGGTTGGCGGCGGGGGGACAAAAGTCGGGCGCTGAAGGGGGCCGTGATGATGTCTTCCAGGATTGCGTGGAAGAGCCGTGATGCCCGAAGTCCGGCACGTGACGCAGCCATTGCCGCGCAGTACCTGACCCCTGACGACGCGACTCGTTGTGCCGCGGGATACGAGGGCTGGCGGCCCGCGGCACGGTATTTCCGCTCCCGGCTGCACGTGGTCGACGCAACACTGCGCGCCGGTCCACGCGGTCGTCTGCTGGACGTGGGGTGCGGTCCCGGCATGCTGGTGCGGTACCTTCTCGACACCCGCCCCGGGGAATTCCAGATCACCGGATGCGACCGGTTCCAGGCAATGATTGACGCCGCGACCGCTCGAACGAAGGGCTACGACGACGTCGAGCTGATCACGGCACGTATCGAGGAGATGCCCTTTCCCAGCAAGCACTTCGATGTCGTCGTCGCGATGGGCGTCCTGGAGTACGCCGACGCCGACCACGGACTGCGTGAGATCGCCCGCGTGCTGCGACCCGGTGGCCTGGCCGTGGTGACGATGCTCAACCCGCTCAGCCCGTACCGCCTGGTCGAATGGTTCGTCTACTGGCCGTTGCTGCGTGTGCTCGGCCGCGTCGAACGACGGCTCGGCGTGCCCCGGCACGCCGCGGCCATATCCGGCATCAGGGCGATCCGCCTCGCCCGGCTCCGCCGCATGATGCGTGAGAACGGACTGACGCCGCAGGACGCGGTCTACTACGACGTGACCCCCCTGGTGCCGCCGCTGGACCGGCTGGTCCGCCGTTGGAGCAGGCAGTGGCGTGACCATCCCGAACGAACGGTGAGCAGGGGTGCCATCCGCTGGCTGGGCACCGCCTACCTGGTGACGGCGCGGCGCGAGGACTGAGCCGGTCAGCGGTTCGTCAGCGACCTCCGCGAGACGGGGAAGTCGAAGTAGGTGTCGGGGAACAGCTCGGGCTTGTGCGTGAAGTGCCACCACTCCTCAGGGAGATTGGTGAAGCCCACCTTGGCCAAGGTGCTCCGCAGCAGGTCGCGGTTGGCGCGCTGCTGGCCCGTGATGCGGGGGTCGTCCGTGTGCGACAGGGTGTCGAAGCAGTCGAAGCCCGTGCCCATGTCGACGGAGTTGTCGGGGAAACGCTGCTCCTTGGGGCCGTAGCACGGCGTGAGCGGCTCCCCGGGGACGTACGGACGCGTCGGCTTGGCCGGCAGCCGTACGACCGTCAGATCCAGCGTCGAACCGCGGCTGTGCCCGGACTTCTTCGCGATGTAGCCGTCCTCGAACAGCCTCGACTTGTCGACGTGGGGATAGAACTCCGCCTTCATGCGCTCGTCGCCCAAGTCCTCGGCCCAGCGCACGAAGTGATCGACGGCCCGCTGCGGCCGGTAGCAGTCGTACACCTTCAGGGTGTAGCCCTTGCGCAGCAGCGACCGCTGGGCCTTGTGCAGCGCCTTCGCCGCGGGCTCGGTGAGGATGCACATCGGCTTCTTGTAGCCGTCGATGGGCTCGCCCACGAAGTTGTGCGGAGTGAAGTAGCGCATTTCCTGGATGATCGTCGGGTCGACGTCGCGCAGCGCGACGAACTCCTTGGGAGCCTTCGGCTCCGGCTTCGCCTGAGTCTGGGCGTGCGCGGGGGAGGCGGCGGCCACGGCCAGCACGGCGGTGGCGGCGACGGCGATTCTCCGCAGGGCGGGGACGAGTGCTGTCATGACCCCTGCATCTATCAGGATTGCGGCCCTCCGCGAAAGACCGGTGCGCTGGAGAACCGTTGCGCCGGGGACCGGAGCATCGGCGAACCGGGGCACCGGGGAATCGGCGCATCGCGGATCCGATACAGTCCGCGGCGTGTCCGCATCCCCACACCCCGCCAACTCCGTTTCCGGCTCCCACTGTTCGAGCTGCGGAGCGCCCTACGGAGGCGAGCTGTCCGGCTGGCCCCGCACCTGCGTCACCTGTGGCGCGGTGGCCTATCGCAATCCGCTGCCCGTGGCGGTGGCCCTCCAGCCCGTGTACGACACCCAGGGCACCGCCCTGGTCGTCGTGACCCGCACCATCGCCCCCGCGCGCGGGGGCATCGCGCTGCCCGGAGGGTTCATCGACGACAGAGAGGACTGGCGGCACGCGGTCGTCCGTGAGCTCAAGGAAGAGACCGGCATCGGCGCGGAGAGCCACGACGTGCGCCTCGTCGACGTGATGAGCGCCCCCGACGGATACCTCCTGCTGTTCGGCCTCCTGCCCGAGCGCCCCGCCGCCGATCTGCCGCCCACCGCACCGACGGACGAGACCGAAGGCTGGCACCTCCTGCGCCGCCCCACCGAACTCGCCTTCCCCTTGCACACGTTGGCTGCACAAGCGTGGTTCGAGGGCCGGTACTGAGCCCTCCGATGCCCCCGGCGGCCTCGCCCGCCGCCGGGACCCGGAAAGAAGCTCAGCCCGCCAGCCCACGCACCCCGACGGGACGCTCCGGCGCACCCGAGCCCTCGTCGCCCTCCCTCTCGACGACCACACGCCCCTCGTTCCACCGCGTCGTGTAGCGCTCGAGCTCCGGCTGCGCCCACCCGTCACCCGCGTCGGCGACCACCAGACCACCGCCCGTACGCCCCTGGGCGGGCGCCCACGCCTCCAGTTCGAGACCGCCGTCGCACCCCCGCACCGGCAGCACGGTGCCCGCCCGCGCCAGCACCGGAACACGCGACAACGGAGCGTCGACCCAGACCTGCCCCGGCCCCTCGTACGCCTTCCCGGTGGCCGTGTCGTACCAACGCCCCCTCGGCAGCCGCACCGAACGCCGCTCCACACCGCTTTCCAGGGCGGGCGCGACCAACAAGGAGTCACCGAGCAGAAACGCGTCCTCGCAGTCCCGCAACGCGCGGTCCTCCGGACTGCCCCACCACAGGGGCCGCACATAAGGGGCACCCGTGCGCCGCGCGAGATGGGCGAGCGTCATGAAGTACGGCAGCAGCCTCCTGCGCTCGGTGAGCGCCACCCGCGCGTGCTCGAGCACGTCCGCACCGAACTCCCACGGCTCCCGCCGCCCGGCACCCATCGCCGCATGCGTACGGAACAGCGGCAGATACGAGCCGAGTTGGAACCACCGCAGATACAGCTCCGGGGAAGGACTGCCGTCGAACCCGCCCACATCCGGGCCCGAGTACGGCACTCCGCACAGCCCGAGCCCCAACACCAGCGACAGCGAAGCCCGCAGCCCCGGCCAGCCCGTGGACACATCGCCGGACCACGTCCCTCCGTAGCGCTGCATTCCCGCCCACCCGGAACGCGAGAACAAGAAGGGCCGCTCTTCGGGATGCAGCTCGCGCAGCCCCTCGTACCCGGCGCGGGCCATCGCCAGGCCGTACACGTTGTGCGCCTCCCGATGATCTCCTCCGCCGCCCTCCAAGGAGTGCCGCGCCGAACGGGGCAGCGTCGCCTCACCGAACGCGGCGAACGACACCGGCTCGTTCATGTCGTGCCAGAACCCCGAGAACCCCTGCTCCAGCCGCTCCTCGTAGAGCCCGCCCCACCACTCACGCGCGCGTGGGTCGGTGAAATCCGGATACACCGCCTCACCCGGCCACACGACACCCCGCACGGTCCGGCCCGCGGCGTCCCGCACGAACGCGTCGGCGCTCACCCCGCTGTCGTACACCGGAACCCCCGACGCGGCCTTCACCGCCGGGTCGACGATCGAGACGAGCCGGATCCCGTCCCTGCGCAACTCGTCGGCGAACTGCGGCAACTTGGGAAACCGCTCCTTGTCGACGGTGAACACCTGATGCGCGTCGTAGTGGTCGATGTCCAGATGGACGGCGTCCAAGGGCAGCCCGCGCTCCTGATAGCCCGCGACGATCCGTCGCACCTCCTGCTCACTGCCGAAGCCCCACCGCGCGTGATGGTGCCCGAGCGCCCAGGAAGGCGGCAGCGCCGGAGGACCCGTCAGCGACGCCCAGGTGTGCAGCACGCGCGCGGGAGTGCCGACCATCGCCCAGCACCGCAGCGGCCCCCCGTCCATCCGCACCTCGCACGACCCGGTCCTGTCATGACCGGACCCCGCCCCCTCCTTGCCCTCGTGCACCGACACCTCGCCCTCCCACGTGTTGTCGTGGAAGACCAGATGCGTACCGGCGTCGGCCACCACCATCTGCACCGGCATGGTGATGTACAGCGGATCGTCCCCGGGCCCGAACGCCCCACCAGGATCGGTGTTCCACAGCCGGTACGTCCCGTTCCGCAGCCGCGGCCCGCCGGCCCGCCCGCCGAGGCCGAAGAACCGCGCATCCGCCGTCACCTCCGAGCGCTGCACCCACCGCGCCGCGCCCCCGTCGACCGGCTCCCACCAGCGGGGCGGCAGATCACGCCGCAGCATCATGCCGCCGGGTGTGCGCAGTTCGACGGCCCCGTGCCGCGAGACCACCACCGTCGCCCGCTCCGACACGACGCGCCAGCCCCCCTCCTTGTCGGGCTCCAGGACGGCACGGGGATCGGGCTCAGGACTCCCGCAGGCCAGCGCGTACGACGGGTCGGGCCCCGTACCGTCCCAGCCCCAGAAGACCGCCCCGCCCGCGGTCACCCGAACCCGCAGCTCGGACCGGGCGAACCGCACCACACCACCACCGGGCTCAGGCTCCACGCCCGTCACAGGGCCCGGCACCCGCGCGCGCTCGGGCCCCCGGGGGGTGAGCCCCGCCGCGTCCGTACGCCATCTGCGCCACGAGGAGCGCACCGTGCGCAACCCTTGCGCCGTGCCGACCATGCCGACCGCCTTCACCGAACGCACCAGGTCACGACCGTTCATGCTGCTCACCCTGCCACCGAAATCGCCGCAGGTGTGCTGCGTTCAACTGCCGTTCACCTGGGGTGACGACACATGCCCGGGATACCGACGGTGTGGGGTACACCCTGGTGTGGAAGTCGATCACGTGGCAGGCTCCGAGGCAGCCGTGCCACGCGCACACCCAGCCCGTGCGCACCTCGCACGCATACGACGCGTAACAGTCCGGGAGCCGCCCCATGACGTCCTCAGCGAACCTCTCACCGCTCTGGGAGCCGAGCCAGGAAAGGATCGCCGACGCACAGGTCACGCGGTTCCAGGCATGGGCGGCTGAGCACTACGGAGCCCCCGCCGACGGCGGTTACGCCGCGTTGCACCGGTGGTCGGTGACCGACCTCGAGACGTTCTGGAAGGCCGTCACCGACTGGTTCGACGTCCGGTTCTCGACCCCCTGCACGCGCGTGCTCGCCGATCGGTCCATGCCGGGCGCCGAGTGGTTCCCGGGCTCGACCCTCAACTACGCCGAGCACGCGCTGCGTGCCGCCGACGACCCCGCGCGCGCGGACACCCCCGCCCTCCTCCACGTCGACGAGACCCAGGAGCCGCACCCCGTCACCTGGGCCGAGCTGCGCCGCCAAGTCGGCTCCCTGACCGCGGAACTGCGTTCCTTGGGCGTACGTCCCGGTGACCGGGTCAGCGGCTACCTGCCGAACATCCCGCAGGCCGTCGTCGCCCTCCTGGCCACGGCCGCCGTCGGCGCCGTATGGACGTCCTGCGCACCCGACTTCGGCGCCCGCAGCGTCCTTGACCGCTTCCAACAGGTCGAACCGGTGGTGCTCTTCACCGTCGACGGCTACCGCTACGGCGGCAAGGAGCACGACCGCCGCGACACCGTCGCCGAACTCCGCTCCGAACTGCCCAGCCTCCGCGCGGTCGTCCACATCCCGCTGCTCGGCACCGAGGCCCCCGAAGGCGCCCTCGAATGGTCGGCCCTGACCTCGGCGGACGTGGCACCCACCTTCGAACCGGTGCCCTTCGACCACCCCTTGTGGGTGCTTTACTCCTCCGGCACCACCGGCCTGCCCAAGGCGATCGTCCAGTCCCAGGGCGGCATCCTCGTCGAGCACCTCAAGCAACTCGGCCTGCACTGCGACCTCGGCCCCGACGACCGCTTCTTCTGGTACACCTCCACCGGCTGGATGATGTGGAACTTCCTCGTCTCCGGCCTCCTGACGGGCACCACGATCGTCCTGTACGACGGCAGCCCCGGCTACCCCGACACCGGCGCCCAGTGGCGCATCGCCGAACGCACCGGAGCCACCCTCTTCGGAACCTCGGCCGCCTACGTCATGGCCTGCCGCAAGGCGGACGTCCACCCGGCCCGCGACTTCGACCTCTCCAAGGTCAAGTGCGTCGCCACGACCGGCTCCCCGCTGCCCCCCGACGGCTTCCGCTGGCTGCACGACGAGTTCGCGGACACGCCGGGCGGCCTGTGGATGGCCTCCGTCAGCGGCGGCACGGACGTCTGCTCCTGCTTCGCGGGAGCCGTCCCGACGCTCCCCGTCCACATCGGCGAACTCCAGGCCCCCTGCCTGGGCACGGACCTGCAGGCCTGGGACCCCCAGGGCAAGCCGCTCACCGACGAGGTCGGCGAACTGGTCGTCACCAACCCCATGCCGTCCATGCCCATCCACTTCTGGAACGACCCGGACGGCACCCGCTACCACGACAGCTACTTCGACACCTACCCCGGCGTCTGGCGCCACGGCGACTGGATCACCCTCACCGCACGAGGCTCGGTGATCATCCACGGCCGCTCCGACTCCACGCTCAACCGCCAGGGCGTCCGGATGGGCTCGGCCGACATCTACGAAGCCGTCGAGCGCCTCCCGGAAATCCGCGAGTCCCTCGTCATCGGCGTCGAACAGCCCGACGGCGGCTACTGGATGCCGCTCTTCGTCCACCTCGCCCCCGGCGCCGCCCTCGACGACACGCTGCGCGACCGCATCAAGCGGACCATCCGCGAGCAGCTCTCCCCGCGCCACGTCCCCGACGAGATCATCGAGGTCCCCGGCGTCCCGCACACCCTCACCGGCAAGCGCATCGAGGTCCCCGTCAAGCGACTCCTGCAAGGAACCCCGCTGGACAAGGCGGTCAACCCCGGCTCGGTCGACGACCTCGACCTCCTGCGCCACTACGAGGAGATCGCCCGCAAGCGCTCCTGACCCCCGTCCCCGCAGCTCAGCGGCCGTTGTCAGTGCCTCTCGTTACTGTGAGTGAGCATTGATCGACCGAGTGCAGGGGGAATCATGGCGCACACCCGACACGACACGATGCGACGCGCACTGCGCCGCGAAGTCGCCGGAACCATCGGCTTGTTGGCCGATGAGGAGGACTTCGCGGCGATGCGTCGCTACCGCACCTTCACCTTCGACGACCACAAGACCTACCTCAAGCAGATCGAAGGCCTGCTCAGAACCCTCGCCGCCCAGGGCGGACACACCTCGGTCGCCCTGTTCGACCCCGCGGAGTACGAGGAGTACTGCGCGGAGACGGGCCTCGACCCCGACACCCCAGGCAGCCGCACCCGCTTCACCGCCGCCCTGGCATCGGACGGCGCCACCCTTCCCTATGAGGGACAGCCGCTGACCGACCTGGTCCCCGAACTCGTCGACGAGGCGGTCCGACAGGCCACCTGGGAGTACGCGACAGTGGTGCTCGCCCGCGCCGGCACGTGCGCCACCTGCGGCGAAGACATCGGACGCGCCGCGTTCGTCCGCGCATCGGAGCTCATCACCCGGGCCCTCGCGACAGCAGGACCCGGCACCCGACACCTGGTGTGCAGCGTGCCCACCGAGCCCGAGACCCTCCTCGCCGCCCTGCACGTCGACAGCGACCCTGACGGCGACACCCGGCTCGACGAGACCGAGGCCCTGGAGTTCACCACCGTCCTCGCCGTCGGCATCGCCACCCAGCGCCCGGCCGGCATGGTGCTGCGCTGCAGCGCCGACGGCAACCGCGACCGCGTCCACGGCTGGCGCATGAGCGGCGGACGACTCCAACCCCTCACCGCGGCAGAAGTCTTCGACGCGTACTGCACCGACGCCATCTCGGGGGAGCTCGTCTCCCCGGAATCCGGCGTCGACTACTGCGCGGCACCCGATCTGGAAGGCGACGCACCGGAAGGGGGACACACGCACTGAACGCCCGAGGGGCGTCCCACCGAAACCGGTGGAACGCCCCTCGGAGCAACTCCCGGACGCACGGCGCCCGGACAGCGAGCCCGACTACTCGCCGGACAGCACCGCCTGAGCGGCCTTGCGGGCCTCCTCGGCGGTGTCGGCGGCACGGGCCGCGGACGCCGCACGCTCGCACTGCGCCAGCGTGTACTTGCCGAGCGTCGCGCGCACGTAAGGAATGGACGCGGCACCCATGGAAAGCGAGGTGACACCCAGACCGGTCAGCACACAGGCCAGCAGCGGGTCGGACGCGGCCTCACCACACACGCCACAGCTCTTGCCCTCGGCCTTCGCCGCCTCGGCGGACAGCGCGACCAGGTCGAGCAGCGCGGGCTGCCACGGGTCCTGCAGCCGGGACACGGCACCCACCTGACGGTCGGCCGCGAAGGCGTACTGCGCGAGGTCGTTGGTGCCAAGCGACAGGAACTCGACCTCCTGGAGGATCGAGCGCGCCCGCAGAGCGGCGGACGGAATCTCCACCATCGCGCCGAACTTCGCCTGCAGCCCCGCCTCACGGCACGCGTCGGCGAACGCCTTGGCGTCGGTGCGGTCCGCGACCATCGGCGCCATGACCTCGAGGTAGACCGGCAGCCCCTCGGCGGCCTTGGCCAGCGCGGTCAGCTGGGTACGCAGCACCTCGGGGTGCTCCAGCAGCGACCGCAGACCCCGCACGCCCAGCGCCGGGTTCGGCTCGTCGCCCGGAGTCAGGAAGTCCAGCGGCTTGTCCGCACCCGCGTCGAGCACACGCACGACGACACGGCCCTCGGGGAACGCCTCGAGCACCTTGCGGTACGCCTCGACCTGCGCCTCCTCGGACGGCGCCTTGGTGCTGTCGTCAAGGAAGAGGAACTCGGTACGGAACAGACCCACACCCTCGGCACCGGCTTCGACCGCGGCCGGCACATCGCCGGGACCACCGACGTTGGCGAGCAGCGGCACCTTGTGGCCGTCGGAGGTGGCACCCGGTCCGGTCGACGCGGCCAGCGCGGCCTTGCGCTCGGCAGCGGCGGCTTCGAGCTGCTCCCGCTTCTCGGCACTCGGCTCCACGAAGATCTCACCGGTGCTGCCGTCGACAGCGACGACGGTGCCCTCGGCCAGCTCACCGGCACCCGGCAGCGCGACGACGGCCGGAACCCCGAGAGCCCGCGCGAGGATCGCGCTGTGGCTGGTCGGACCGCCCTCTTCGGTGACGAAGCCGAGCACCAGAGCCGGGTCGAGCAGCGCGGTGTCCGCAGGCGCCAGATCGCGCGCGATCAGGACGTACGGCTGGTCACTGTCGGGCACACCGGGCATCGGCACGCCCAGCAGGCGCGCGACGATGCGGTTGCGCACGTCGTCGAGGTCCGCCACACGACCGGCCATGTACTCACCGGCACCGGCCAGCAGTTCGCGGTAGTGGGAGAACGCGTCGTACACGGCGCGCTCGGCCGTGCTGCCGACGGTGATGCGCCGGTCGACGTCGGACATCAGCTCCGGGTCCTGGGCGATCATGGCCTGCGCCTCGAGCACCGCCTGTGCCTCGCCACCGGCCAGATTGCCGCGCGCATTCAGGTCGGCAGCCACAGCTTCCACGGCCTGGCGAGCGCGCCCCTGTTCGCGCTCAGCCTCCTCCGCGGGAATCTGCTTGGCCGGCGGCTCGAGAACAGCCGTGCCCATGTGCCGAACCTCGCCGATCGCCACACCGTGGCTCACACCGACGCCTCGCAGCGTTGTCTCCATTTCACCCGTCTCCGATAGTGCGACGGGCCCTGCCGTCGCGGTGGTTGTCCTACCTGCCGTCACCGACGGCGATGACGTCACTTCCAGCTGAAGAGAGCGTCGCCGGCCTTCACTTCGCCGTCCTCGACGACATCGGAGAGGGACTCGGCCGTGGCCTCGAGCGCCACGATCGGGCACACCGGGGACTTGCCGGCGGCCTCGACGGCAGCGGGGTCCCAGCGCACGACGGCCTGGCCGCGCTGTACGGTGTCGCCCTTGTTGACGAGCAGCTCGAAGCCCTCGCCATTGAGCTGAACGGTGTCGATGCCGAGGTGCGTCAGCACGCCGTGACCCTGATCGTCGACCACCACGAAGGCGTGGGGGTGAAGAGAGACGACGATGCCGTCCACGGGAGAGACGGCCTCGGAGGGCTCACGCACGGGATCGATGGCGGTGCCAGGGCCAACCATGGCGCCTGAGAACACGGGATCCGGTACAGCAGAGAGCCCAATGGCGCGTCCTGCAAGCGGGGACGAAACGCTGGTCATGGCAAGCCTCCCAGGGGGCGGAGATTCGTAGCCGCCGTCACTACCTGTCCTGGACGGCGCACTGTTCAGAAGGGTAAGTCATAAGAAGTCCCGGTTCCGCACGAGAGGTCCCGGTTGGCGGACGTAGAGGCACAGCACAAACGATTTGCGCCCGCCCGGTGCCCGATGTACAGTCGGACTCCTGCCTGAGGCCGTGGGACGCGGTTCAAACGTCCGGTCTCGGCAGCATCCTTCAAGTCAGATCCTATCGCTGGGTCCGGTTCCGCATGTCTGCGGTGACCGTGGTCAGAGAGTCGATTGGGACCTGATAAAGTCGGAACCGCCGGAAAGGGAAACGCGAAGGCCGAGAGGCTGGCGCGGGAACCGGAAAGGCACCGAGGAAATCGGACACGAAAGA
>NZ_JBHYJI010000060.1:0-57117 GCF_042740435.1 Streptomyces sp. NPDC059002
CTCCGAAGGCCGGTAACCCCGTTGCGGGGCTACGTAGAAAGTAATGGGGGGGGGCTGGTCGCGCAGTTCCCCGCGCCCCTGAGGGGCGCGGCCCTCTATTCCACCGTCACCGACTTCGCCAGGTTCCGCGGCTTGTCGATGTCCCTGCCCAGGGCCAACGCCGTGTGGTACGCGAGGAGTTGGAGCGGGATGCCCATCAGGATCGGGTCCAGTTCGTCCTCGTTCTTGGGCACCACGATCGTCTGGTCGGCCTTCTCCTGCTCCTGGTGCGCGACCGCGAGGATCTTGCCGCTGCGGGCCTTGATCTCCTCTAGGGCCGCGCGGTTCTTCTCCAGGAGGTCGTCGTCGGGGACGATCGCGACCGTGGGGAGCGCGGGCTCGATGAGGGCGAGCGGGCCGTGCTTCAGCTCGGACGCGGGGTAGGCCTCGGCGTGGATGTACGAGACCTCCTTGAGCTTGAGCGAGGCCTCGCGGGCGACGGGGTAGCCGCGTACGCGTCCGATGAAGAGCATCGAGCGGGCGTCCGCGTACTTCTTGGCGATCTTCTTGATCTCGTCCTCCTGCTTGAGGATGTCCGAGATCTGGCCGGGGAGCCTGCGCAGACCCTCGATGATCCGCTTGCCGTCGGTGACCGACAGGTCGCGGATGCGGCCCAGGTGCAGGGCGAGCAGGGCGAAGGCGACCGTGGTGTTGGTGAAGCACTTGGTCGAGACGACGCAGACCTCGGGGCCCGCGTGGACGTACACGCCCGCGTCGGCCTCGCGGGCGATGGCCGAGCCGACGACGTTCACCACGCCGAGGACGCGGGCGCCCTTGCGCTTGAGCTCCTGGACGGCGGCGAGCACGTCGTACGTCTCGCCGGACTGGGAGACCGCGATGTAGAGGGTGTCGGGGTCCACGACCGGGTTGCGGTAGCGGAACTCGGACGCGGGCTCCGCGTCGGCGGGGATGCGGGCCAGCTCCTCGATCATCTGGGCGCCGATCATGCCCGCGTGGTACGAGGTGCCGCAGCCGAGGATCT
Organism: Streptomyces sp. NPDC059002; assembly: GCF_042740435.1. NCBI lineage: Bacteria > Bacillati > Actinomycetota > Actinomycetes > Kitasatosporales > Streptomycetaceae > Streptomyces > Streptomyces sp. NPDC059002. The sequence goes on from NZ_JBHYJI010000060.1 coordinate 1,022, forward strand.
TGACGCGGCGCACCTTGCGGGCGTCGTGCGCGTCGAGGTTGAGGCCGCCGAGGTGCACGGTGGAGAAGCGGTCGTCGATGCGGCCGCGCAGGACGCGGTCGACCGCGTCGGGCTGCTCGAAGATCTCCTTGTGCATGTACGTGTCGTGGCCGCCCATGTCGTACGACTCGGCCTCCCACTCCACGGTGGTCGGCGAGGCGGTCGTGCGGGAGCCCTCGGTGGTGTAGGTGCGGTAGTCGTCGGCCTTGATGGTGGCCATCTCGCCGTCGTCGAGCGTGACGACCTGGCGGGTGTGCGAGACGAGCGCGGCGACGTCCGAGGCGACGAACATCTCCTTCTCGCCGATGCCGAGGACGACCGGGGAGCCGTTGCGGGCGACGACGATGCGGTCGTTGAAGTCGGCGTGCAGGACGGCGATGCCGTACGTGCCCTCGATGTGGCGCAGGGCCTCGCGGACCTTCTCCTCCAGGGTGTCGGCCTGGGAGCGGGCGACGAGGTGGGTGAGGACCTCGGTGTCCGTCTCGGAGAGGAACTCGACGCCGTCGGCGGTGAGCTTGGCGCGCAGCTCGGAGGCGTTGTCGATGATGCCGTTGTGGACGACGGCGACCTTGCCGTCCTGGGACAGGTGCGGGTGGGCGTTCTCGTCGGAGGGGGCGCCGTGGGTGGCCCAGCGGGTGTGGGCGATGCCGGTCGTGCCCTTGAAGCGGGCGGGGACCTTGGCCTCCAGGTCGCGGACGCGGCCCTTGGCCTTGACCGTCTTCAGGCCGGTGGCCTTGGGGCTGGTGACGGCGATGCCCGCGGAGTCGTAGCCGCGGTACTCCAGGCGCTGGAGGCCTTCGAGGAGCAGCGGGGCGACATCGCGCTTGCCGATATATCCGACGATTCCGCACATAGAGGGTGTCCTAGTCGTAGAGGGTGGTCGTGATCCTGCGGCGCCGGGCGTCCGCGGCCTAGCCGTAGACGATGCGGCGCAGCTGTCTCAGCGTGAGCTCGGGCGGTGCCACCGCGCGGTACGCGAGATCGGCCGAGATGCGCTCGAAGATCGCCGCGTTCAGCAGGCCCTGACCCTGCAGTTCGCGGTGGCGGCGACGGACGAACTCCTCGGTCGTCTCGTCGAAGTAGGCGAGCACGTCCTGGATGACCCGCAGCGCTTCGCCCCGCTGGAGCGGGGTGCTGCGGGTGAGGTGGTCCACCAGGTCGTCGTGCATTCGTTGATCCTGGGGGATCGGATGCCCTTTCGCAAGAATCCTGCCCGGAATCGGGCACGGGTGGCCTACATTCGGCGGAGGACCGCCTGTTTCGCCGTGCTGAACTCGTCGTCCGTGAGGATTCCGGCCTGGTGGAGCTCGCCCAGCTCGCGCAGCCGGCGCAGCAGGGCGTCGTGGTCCTCGGCCGGGGCCTGGGGGGCCGGGCCCGCCGGCACGGCCGGGGGCGAGTCCGCCTGAGCCGCCGCGGCGGCGGCCGAAGGGTGCGGAAGCCGGGCCTGGACCGCCGCGGCGACCAGCGCCATCAGCGGGTCCTTCTTGAAGCCCCACAGCTCGACCGAGTTCGGGTCGTACTTCGGCGGGGCCTTGGTCGGGGCGTTCTTCACGGTGAACCGGAGGTAGCCGTTCTCCAGGCCGACCGCGGGCTGCCACTCCACCGCCGCGATGTCGTCGAGGGTGAGCGAGCGGGTCCCGGCCGCGGACTTGGCGTCCTCCGTCTTCCAGTTCCACTCCAGCCGGACGTTCTCCCCGTCGAAGCTCGCCGTGCCGTCGCCCGCCGACACCGACAGGGGCACGGAAGGGCCGGACAGGAGGTAGTCCGGGCAGGAGGCGGCGGGTACCTGTTCGATCAGGTGGGCGTTGCGCACCTCGTCGACCAGATACTCCGCGACGCCGTACCTGTCCGGGTCCACGGTGAGCTGATACGGGTCCGCGCCGCCCGTGAGCTTGCCGCCCGTCGCCTGGAGCAGCGGGTCCGCGCCGTCACGCAGGCGCAGCCTCAACCGGCCCGACTTCTTGCCCTGTTCGAAGGCGATGCCCGCCAACGCCGTCAGCGGTACGGCCAGTTCGCCCAGCGTCTTGCGCAGCAGGGACACATTCTTGTCGTGGCCCGGCACGAGGCGCAGCGTCTCTCCGTCGAAGGTCCAGGTCCCGTCGCGCTGGATGATTTCCGCCATGGGGGAATTCTCGCATTGGCCGTCCCGCGGCCCGGTGCCGCGGTGGACCGCGGAACTGGTCTACACCCCTTGACCCTTTGTAGGGGGCGCGGTCCCATGGTGACCGTTCGATTGCGATGACCCACAGTTGCGTCGGCCCGTCGAAGGGACCCGCTTGTGAGACACATTCAAAGATCGACTCGTCTGCTCGGCTCGCTGCTGCTCGTCGCCGCGGCCGGTATCTCATCCATGGCGGCCCTGCCGGCCGGTGACCGTGAGGAGAAGGCCACGTCCGCGACTCCGCTCGGCCAGATCGTGCCGGTGCCCGCCAAGGTCGACGCGGGCGGCCCCGCGTACGAGATCACGTCGAAGACCCGCATCCGGGTCCAGGACGACTCGCGCCAGGCGCGCAGGATCGGCGACTACCTCGCGGGGCTGCTGCGTCCCGCCACCGGGTTCAAGCTGGGCGTCACCGACGACGAGGGCCGTGACGGCATCCGGCTGCGCCTCGGTTCCGACGACAAGAGCCTGGGCGACGAGGGCTACCGCCTCGAATCCAGGCGCGGCTCCCTCACCATCACGGCCCGGGGGGCCGCGGGACTCTTCCACGGCGTGCAGACCCTGCGCCAGCAACTGCCGGGCCAGATCGAGCGGAAGACCCGGCAGGCCGGGCCCTGGCTCGTCGCGGGCGGCACCATCGAGGACACCCCGCGCTACGGCTACCGCTCCACCATGCTCGACGTCTCGCGGCACTTCTTCACCGTCGACCAGGTCAAGCGCTACATCGACCAGGCGGCGCTCTACAAGATGAACACGCTGCATCTGCACCTCAGCGACGACCAGGGCTGGCGCATCGCCATCGACTCCTGGCCGCGCCTCGCCACTTATGGCGGGTCCACGCAGGTCGGCGGCGGCAAGGGCGGCTACTACACGAAGGCGCAGTACAAGGAGATCGTCGCGTACGCCGCCTCGCGCCATCTGGAGGTCGTCCCGGAGATCGACATGCCGGGGCACACCAACGCCGCGCTCGCCTCGTACGCCGAACTGAACTGCAACGGCGTCGCGCCGCCGCTCTACACCGGCACCGAGGTCGGGTTCAGCTCGCTGTGCGTGAAGAAGGACGTCACGTACGACTTCGTGGACGACGTGATCCGTGAGCTGGCCGCCCTCACGCCCGGCAGGTACCTCCACATCGGCGGCGACGAGGCGCACTCCACCAGTCACGAGGACTTCGTCGCGTTCATGGACAAGGTGCAGCCGGTGGTCGCCAAGTACGGCAAGACGGTGATGGGCTGGCACCAGCTGACCGGCGCCACGCCCGCCAAGGGTGCCGTCGCGCAGTACTGGGGCTACGACAAGACCGGCGCGGCCGAGCGCGAGCAGGTCGTGAACGCCGCGAAGAACGGCACCAGGCTGGTCCTCTCCCCGGCCGACCGCTCCTACCTCGACCACAAGTACACCAAGGACACCCCGCTCGGGCTCTCCTGGGCGGGCTACGTCGAGGTCCAGCGGTCCTACGACTGGGACCCGGGGACGTATCTCCAGGGCGCGCCCGCCGACTCGATCATGGGTGTCGAGGCGCCGCTGTGGTCGGAGACCCTCTCCACCTCCGCGCATCTCGACTACATGGCGTTCCCGCGGCTTCCCGGGATCGCCGAGCTCGGCTGGTCGCCCGCGGCCACGCACGACTGGGACGCGTACAAGGTGCGGCTCGCCGCGCAGGCCCCGCGCTGGGACGCGCTCGGCATCGGCTACTACAAGTCGCCGCAGGTGCCGTGGCCCGCGCAGTAGCACGTACGTAGATGGGGCTCAGGAGGACCGTCTCCTGAGCCCCATCGGTCTTATGCGATCGGGTTCTTGAGCGTCCCGATCAGCTGCAGTGCACCCGAGGGGTCCGCCAGGTCCACCATCTGCTCGTTGTTGCGCAGCTGGAGCCGGTTGAGGCAGGACAGCGCGAACTCCGGGGCGAACATGTCGTACTGCTTGAACTTGTCGGCCAGTTCGGGCATCGCCTCCTGGTAGGCGGTGACGCACTCCGCGACCGTCCGCCAGAACGTGTCCTCGTCGATGAGGCCCTCGCCGACGAGGTTCGCGGACAGGAAGCGGAAGAAGCAGTCGAAGACGTCCGTGAAGATGGACAGGAGCTTCTTGTCCTCGGGGACCTCCACGCGGATCCGCTCGACGACCGGCGGAAGCACCGCGTCCGGGTCCATCACCGCGATCTCCTCGGCGATGTCCTTGAAGATCGCGCGCTGTACGACGCCGTCCTTCAGGACCAGGATCACGTTCTCGCCGTGCGGCATGAAGACCAGGTCGTACGCGTAGAAGCTGTGCAGCAGCGGCGTCAGGTACGCGTGCAGATAGCGGCGCAGCCACTCGGCGGGGGCGAGGCCCGAGCGCTCGATCAGCGCGCCCGCGAAGGTGCCGCCGTCGCGGTCGACGTGCAGCAGCGAGGCCATGGTGGCCAGTTGCTCGCCCTCGGCGATGCGCTCCACGGGGCTCTCGCGCCACAGGGCGGCGAGCATCTTGCGGTAGGGGGAGTAGCGGTCGGTGGCGGCCTCGTACTCCAGGTGCCGGTAGCCGACGGCGGCGCGCTCGCGGATGATCGTCAAACCGGTGCCGCGCAGCGTCTCGTCGTTCTCGATGACACCGGCGAGCCAGTCGTTGATCGCCGGGGTCGCCTCCATGTACGCCGCCGAAAGGCCGCGCATGAAGCCCATGTTGATGACGGAGAGGGCCGTCTTCACATAGTGCTTGGCGGGTGCGGTGGAGTTGAAGAAGGTGCGGATCGACTGCTGCGCGAGGTACTCGTCGTCGCCCTCGCCGAGGCAGACGAGGTGGCGCTGGGCGACCTCCGCGGCGAACGTCACCGACAGCTTGTTCCACCACTGCCAGGGGTGCGCGGGGATGAGGAGGTACTCCGCGGGCTCCAGGCCCTGGGTGCGCAGGACCCTGTCGAAGCGGTCCAGGGTCGCCTCGCCCAGCTCGGCGCGGAGGAAGGACTCGTAGTCGAGGCCCGCGCCCGCCGTGAACGCCGCCCGGTCCCTGCGCGCCGCCAGCCACACCAGGCGGACGGGGCTCGCGGTCTCGGGGGCGTACGAGAGGTACTCGTGCACGCCGAAGCCGAGCCGTCCGTTGTTGGCGACGAAGCAGGGATGGCCCTCCGTCATGCCCGTCTCGATCTCCTGGAAGCCGGAGCGGGAGAGCTCGGCGGCGGGGATCGCGGGCTTGGTGAGCTTGTAGCAGATGCCGGAGAGCGTGGAGGAGATCTCCTCCAGGTAGACCGGGAGCATCGCGTCGCTCAGGCCGAGCGCGCCGCGCAGTTCGGTGAAGAACTCCAGGGAGTTGAGCGGGAGTTCGGTGCCGTCGCGGTGGCGGGTGATCGACTCGGCGTCGATCTGCCAGTGGTCCAGGCGCAGCACGCGGGCGCTGAAGCGGTAGCGGGTGAGGGCGTCGTCGCTGCGGATGACGTACCCGCCGTCGCCGAGCGGCTCGGGGGTGAGCAGCCGTTCGTGGGCGAACTCGGCGAGCGCTTTGCGGATGAGCAGACGGTTGGCCGTGGCCCAGCGCTCCGGGGTCAGGTGCGCCACGGTGTCGGACAGGGTCATATCGCCAATTCCCTTTCACGTACTGCTGCTTCGAACTGCGCCCGGGTGCAGAAGCTCAGCAGGGCTTCCTTCTCCGGCTTCTGGATGACGGTCTCGGGCCGGAACCCGACGGCTTCGTTGAGGGCGTGCACCGCGGTGTTGCGCACGTCGGGCTCGACCACGACCCGCTCGGTCGCCGGGTCGGCGAACAGCTCCCGCATCACCGCGGTGATCACGCCGCGCGTGAAGCCGGGGATGCGGACGTCGGAGGGTGCGGTGAGGAAGTGCATGCCGACGTCGCCGGGCAACGGGTCGTACAGGCCGACGAGTTCGACGTACGCCGGGTCGTAGCGCTCCATCAGGAAGGAGGGCACGCCCTTGTGCAGGCCGAGGAACGCGTCGTGGTGCCCGGCGGCGGCGATCGCCATGTACTCGCGCTCGACGTCGGGCAGCGTGGCGCCCTGCATCAGCCAGAACGCGGCCTTGGGGTGGGTGACCCAGCCGTGCACGAGTTCGGCGTCGGTCAGGACGTCGAGCGGCCGGAAGGTGAAGTCCCGTGCGGCGGCGGGGAGTTCGTTCGGGTCGGTCATGCGAGGATCCCCTCCGGGGCCGCGAACTCCTGGAACGCGATGGACTTCTCGACCGGGTAGATCTCGCGGCCGAGCAGCTCGCCGACGATGTACGCGTTGCGGTACGCGCCCATGCCGAGGTCGGGGCTGGTGATCGAGTGGGTGTGCACCGAGGCGTTCTGCAGGAAGATGCCGCTCCCGGTGGTGTCGATGCTGTAGTTGCGGGCGACGTCGAAGCGGCCCTGGCCGTCCCAGCGGATGCGGTCGTGCACCGGGGCGAGGAACTCGGGGACCCGGTAGCGGTATCCGGTGGCGAGGATCAGGCCCTGGGTGCGCAGCTCGAAGTCCTTCTCCTGCTCCTCCTGGCGCAGGCCGAGCGTGTACGTCAGCGTCGAGCTGTCGTAACTCGCCCCGCTCAGCGCGGTGTTGGTGAGCAGCCGGGTCTGTACGGGCCCGGTGAGGTTCTTCTGGTAGAGCAGGTCGAAGATCGAGTCGATCAGCGCGCCGTCGATGCCCTTGAAGAGGCCCTTCTGCTGGGTCTCCAGGCGGTAGCGGGTCGGCTCGGGCAGCGCGTGGAAGTAGTCGATGTAGTCCGGAGAGGTCATCTCCAGCGTCAGCTTGGTGTATTCGAGCGGGAAGAAGCGCGGCGAGCGGGTGACCCAGTTGAGCCGGTAGCCGTGTACGTCGATCTCGCTGAGCAGGTCGTAGTAGATCTCGGCGGCGGACTGGCCGCTGCCCACCAGTGTGATCGACTCCTTCTTCTGCAGCTCCCGCTTGCTCTGCAGATAGCGGGAGTTGTGGATCGCGTCGCCGCCGAGACCGTCGCAGGCCTCGGGCAGGTGCGGGGGCGTGCCGGTGCCGAGGACGAGGCGGCGGGCGCGGAAGAACTCACCGGCCGTCGTGCGGACCACATAGACGTCGTCCTCGTACGACACCTCGGCGACCGTCGTGCTGAAGCGGACGGAGGAGAGTTTCGCGGCGGCCCAGCGGCAGTAGTCGTTGTACTCGGTGCGCAGGGGGTAGAAGTTCTCGCGGATGTAGAAGGAGTACAAACGCCCCGATTCCTTCAGGTAGTTGAGGAAGGAGTACGCGGACGTCGGGTCGGCGAGGGTGACCAGGTCCGACATGAACGGGGTCTGGAGGTGGGCGCCCTCCAGGAACATCCCGGAGTGCCACTCGAAGTCCGGCTTGGACTCCAGGAAGAGGCCGTTCAGCTCGTCGAGCGGCTCGGTCAGGCAGGCGAGGCCGAGGTTGAACGGGCCGAGGCCGATCCCGATGAAGTCGAGGGGCTCAGGAAGCGCGGTCAAGGGAGTCTCCCAGGTACTGCTCGGCGTGTCCTGCGATCAGGTCGAGGACGGCGGTGATGTCGTCGGTGGTGGTCTCTGGGTTGAGCAGGGTGAACTTCAGGAACTGGCGCTCGCCCACCTTGGTGCCCGCCACGACCGCGTCGCCGGACGCGAACAGGGCTTTGCGGGCATAGAGGTTGGCGCGGTCGATGGCGGCCGGGTCGCAGATCGCCCCGGGGATGTAGCGGAAGACGAGCGTGGAGAGCTGCGGCTCCACCACGACGTCGTAGCGCGGGTCGGCGGCGAGCAGTTTCCAGCCCTCCGTGGCGAGGTCGCACACCTCGTCGAAGAGGCCGCCGATGCCGTCGGCGCCCATCACGCGCAGCGTCATCCACAGCTTGAGGGCGTCGAAGCGGCGGGTCGTCTGGAGGGACTTGTCGACCTGGTTGGGTATGCGCTCCTGCACCGCGCGGCGCGGGTTGAGGTACTCGGCGTGGTACGTCGCGTGGGACAGCGTGGCCGCGTCGCGCACCAGGACGGCCGAGGAACTCACCGGCTGGAAGAAGGACTTGTGGTAGTCCACGGTCACCGAGTCGGCGTGCTCGATGCCGTCCAGGAGGTGCCGGTTCTTGCGCGAGGCGAGCAGTCCGCAGCCGTACGCGGCGTCGACGTGCAGCCAGGTGCCGTACTGCGCGCACAGCTCGGCGATCTCGGGCAGCGGGTCGATGGAGCCGAAGTCGGTGGTGCCCGCGGTGGCGACGACCGCCATGGGGGAGAGGTCGTCGCGGCGGCAGCGCTCCAGCTCGCGGGCCAGGGCCACGGTCTGCATGCGCTTGTTCTGGTCGGTGGGGATCACCACGACGGCGTCCTCGCCGAGGCCGAGCAGCCGGGCCGCCTTCTGGACGCTGAAGTGGCCGACCTCGGAGGCGAAGATGCGCAGCCGGGTGGGGTCCTGCTCCTTGGCCTCCTCGCGGGCGAGCAGCAGGGCCTGGAGGTTGGACTGGGTGCCGCCGCTGGTGAACACCCCGTCGGCGGCGGGGCCGAGGCCGATGCGCTCGGTGGTCCAGTCGATGAGGCGGCGCTCGATGAGGGTGCCGCCCGCCGACTGGTCCCAGGTGTCGAGGGAGGAGTTGACGGCGGAGAGCACGGCTTCGCCCAGGACGGCGGGGATGACGACCGGGCAGTTGAGGTGGGCGAGATAGCGGGGGTGGTGGAAGTACACCGCGTCGCGCAGATAGAGCTCTTCGAGCTCGTCGAGCGCGGCGACGGTGTCGTGCAGGGGCTCGTCCAGGTCGACGGCCGCGATGCGGGGCGCGAGGTCGTCGGCCGAGATCCCGGTGAACGGGCGGGAGGTGGTGGCGAGTTGGGCCGCCACCCGCTCGACTCCTTCCGTGACGGAGCTGCGGTACCGCTCCGCGGTGGTGTCATTGAGCAGGTGCGAGCGCATGAACTGTCCTCCAGGTGAGGGGACTGGAGCCGCGCCCCCGGGGACAGGAGTGTGGGGAGGCGAGGGCGCGGCGTGGAACTAAGGTTAGCCTAACCTAAGCTCCTGCCTCATTGAACCCCAGGGGTCTCACTGAGTAACAAAAACGGAGCCACCTGGTCCGTTTTGGACGGGGTGACTCCGTTTGTGGCGCGGCCAGTTGGCGGTCAGCTCTTCTTGAGCTTCTTCGCCTTCTCGAGCGCGTCCGCGAGGTCCTCGAGGATCGGCGCGCACTTGTCGTACGAGCAAATGGGCTCGGTGACGCGCGGGATGACCTGTCCGGCCTTGACCGCGGGCAGCTTCTGCCAGGTCGGCTTGGACTTGTCGAGCTCGGCGGGCTGGAGCGCGGAGGTGCGGTTGTCCATCATGATGAGGTCCGCGTCGTACTGGTCGACGTTCTCCCAGCTGAGGTTCTCGAACCAGCCGCCGGACTCCTTCTTGGCCTTCTCCGGCGGCTCGATGATGTTCACGCCGAGCGCCTTGAAGTACTCCAGGTCGATCGAGAGGTTCGAGCCGGAGACATAGAAGAGGTCCTGGCTCGCGGAGCCGACGAGGACCTTGATGTCCTTGCGCGTCCTGGCGACCTTGCGCAGCCGCTCGGACGCCGCCTCGAAGCGCTTCTTCGCCTTGACGACCTTGTCCGACTTCACATCCGCGCCGAGCGACTCGGCGAGCTCCTGGATGCGCTGCAGCGGGTGGGTCAGCTGGCGGTCGTAGACGCTGATGCCGACGCTCGGGGCGAGCTTGAGGACCTTGTCCTTGCTCTCCTCGGGGACGTACCAGAGGGTGCCCTGGCCGTCGAACATCGTGGAGATCAGCACGTCGGGGGCGAGGCCCGCGTACTTCTCGATGTTGAACTGGCCCCATTCGTTGCCGATGACCGTCAGCTTGCTGATGTCCATGTCGCCGGCCTGGACGTCGGGCTTGCCGTCCTTGGTCTTCGTCGGGCCGAAGACGCCCTTGACCTCGATGCCGTAGTCGAAGAGGGCGGCGGCGACACCGGTGAAGGCGACGATGTTCTTCGGCGTCGCGTCCTTCTTGGCGGTCTGGCCGCGATCGTCCTTGAAGCTCCAGGGGCCCGACTTGCCCGCGTTGCCCCCGGTCTTCCCCGACCCGTCCTTTTTCTCGTCGCCGCAGGCCGCGAGGACGGCGGTGAGGCCGAGGGCGCCACCGGCGGCGAGGATGCCGCGGCGGGAAGGCTGGGAGAGGCGGGCCTTGGGCATGAAGGTCTCTGCTTTCGTGACGTACGGCGGCCGGGGCCGCTGGCCGGAAGTAGAGCTTAGGCTAGCCTAAGCTCACTCGAAGTCCAGCGGCCCCTCACGTCACGCTCGCCCCGCCGGGGGCGCACTGCTCGCCTTGCCGGGACTCAGTCACGCGCCCTGCCGGGGCCCGCCACGCGCCTTGCCGGGACTCAGCCCGCGAAACCCAGCTCGCGCGCGATCAGCATGCGCTGCACCTCGCTGGTGCCCTCGCCGATCTCCAGGATCTTGGAGTCGCGCCACATCCGGGCCACCGGGTACTCGTTCATGAAGCCGTACCCACCGTGGATCTGGGTGGCCTCGCGGGCGTTGTCCACCGCGACCGTCGACGAGTACAGCTTGGCGATGGCCGCCTCCTTCTTGAACGGCTCGCCCGCGACCAGGCGCGACGCCGCGTCGTGCCAGCCGACCCGGGCCATGTGCGCCCGCGTCTCCATGTCGGCGATCTTGAACTGGATGGCCTGGTTCGCGCCGATCGGCCTGCCGAAGGCGTGCCGCTCCTTGGCGTACTTCACGGACTCGTCCACACAGCCCTGGGCGAGCCCGGTGGCGAGCGCGGAGATGGCGACGCGGCCCTCGTCCAGGATGCGCAGGAACTGGGCGTAGCCGCGGCCCTCCTCGCCGAGCAGGTTCGCCGCGGGGACCCGGACGTCGGAGAAGGACAGCTCGCGGGTGTCCGAGGCGTTCCAGCCGACCTTCGAGTACGGCGCCGCGACCGTGAACCCGGGCGTCCCCGACGGCACGATGATCGCGGAGATCCGCGGGCGGCCGTCCTCCTTGCGGCCGGTGACGGCGGTGACCGTGACCAGGCCCGTGATGTCCGTGCCGGAGTTGGTGATGAAGCACTTGGAGCCGTTGATCACCCACTCGTCGCCGTCGCGCACCGCCGTCGTGCGCGTGCCGCCCGCGTCCGAGCCGCCGTCCGGCTCGGTCAGGCCGAACGCGCCGAGGATCTCGCCCGAGCACAGCCGCGGCAGCCACTCCCGCTTCTGCTCCTCCGTGCCGAAGAGGTGCAGCGGCATCGCGCCGAGGGAGACGCCCGCCTCCAGGGTGATCGCGACGGACGAGTCGACGCGGGCGAGCTCTTCGAGGGCGATGCCGAGCGCGAGATAGTCGCCGCCCATCCCGCCGTACTCCTCGGGGAAGGGCAGGCCGAACAGGCCCATGCGGCCCATCTCGCGGACGATCTCGTACGGGAATTCATGCCGCTCGTAGAAGTCGCCGATCTTCGGGGCGACCACGTCGTGCGCGAACGCCTCGACGGTGCGGCGCAGTTCCTCGTGCTCGGGGCTCAGACGGTGGTCCATCGTTCTTCACTGCTCCTGGTGGGTCAGGGCGCGGACGGTGCGGGACGGGCTGGGTCGGCCCAACTGGTCGGCCATCCACGCGCTGGTGGCGCTGAGGCGGCCGAGGTCGACCCCGGTGTCGATGCCGAGGCCGTGCAGCATCCACACGAGGTCTTCGGTGGCGAGATTGCCGGTGGCGCTCTTCGCGTACGGGCAGCCGCCGAGGCCGCCCGCGGACGCGTCCACCGTCGTCACGCCGTGCTGCAGGGCAGCGAGGGTGTTGGCGAGCGCCTGGCCGTACGTGTCGTGGAAGTGCACGCCGATGCGGTCCGTCGGCACGCCCTCCTCGTTCAACTCGGCGAGCAGGGACTGCACATGGCCCGGCGTCGCCACGCCGATCGTGTCGCCGAGGCTCAGCTCGTCGCAGCCCATGCCGAGCAGGGCGCGGCAGACGCGGACGACCTGCGCGACGGGCACGGGCCCCTCCCACGGGTCGCCGAAGCACATCGAGAGGTAGCCGCGGACGTGCAGCCGGTGCTCCCGCGCGCGGGAGACCACCGGGTCGAACATCGCGAGCGCCTCGTCCACCGTGCGGTTCAGGTTGGCCTTGGCGAAGGACTCGGTGGCGCTGGCGAAGACGGCGACCCGGTGCGCGCCGAGCGCGAGGGCGCGGTCGAGGCCGCGTTCGTTCGGCACGAGGACCGGCAGGTGCACGCCCTGGAGGTCGCCGAGCAGCGGGAACAGCTGTTCCGCGTCGGCCAGTTGGGGCACCCACTTGGGGTGCACGAAGCTGGTCGCCTCGACGGTGGTCAGGCCCGCGTCGGCGAGGCGGTGGATGAACTCCGCCTTGATCTCCGTGGGGACGACGCCCTTCTCGTTCTGCAGGCCGTCGCGCGCGCCCACCTCGTGGATGCGGATGCGGGGCGGCAGGTCCTGGGCGGGGACGGCCATGGGGAGTCCTGCGGCGGTCATGACGCCTCCTGCGGGTCGGCCTCGGTCTCGTGGGGCTCGACCACGGCCAGGACCTGGTCCATGGCGACCGTGGCGCCCGGGGCGACGTCCAGCTCGGTGACGGTGCCGGCGTGCGGGGCGGAGATGACGTGCTCCATCTTCATCGCCTCGACCACCAACAGGCTCTGGCCCGCGGTCACCTGGTCGCCGGGGGAGACCTTCACGACCGTGACGGTGCCCGGCATGGGGGCGGTGAGCGCGTCGGCCCCGGCGTGCGCGGCGCCGGTGAGGGAGGCGGCCACGGGGTCGTGGTCCTGCACGTGCCAGGCGTCGCCGTCGCGGCCGAGCCAGTCGCCCGCGCGGCGGAAGGTGTGCAGCGTGCCGTCGACGGTGACGCGGACGCGGTCGGGTTCCACGGTGTGCGGGCCGCGGGTGACATGGGTGACCGGGTCGAGCCCCGGCACGCGCAGCCAGTGGGTCAGGGGCGCGGGGGTGCCCCCGAGCCGCCAGCCGCTCGGCACGGAGAACGGGTCGGTCCAGCCGTCCCCCGCCGGGGGCGCGAGCGCGGCCTCGCGGACCGCGGCCGCCGCCTCGTACACCTCGTCGGGCACGCCGTCCGGGACCAGCCCGTCCGCCTCGCGCTCCACCAGGCCGGTGTCCAGATCGCCCGCCACCACGGCCGGGTGGGCCAGGAGCCTGCGCAGGAAGCCCGCGTTCGTCGGCACGCCGAGGGTGACGGTCTCGGCGAGCGCGGCGCGCAGCTTGCGCAGCGCGGTCGCGCGGTCGGGGCCGTACGCGATGACCTTGGAGAGCATCGGGTCGTAGAGGCTGCCGACCTCCGTGCCCCGGCTCAGCCCGGAGTCGGTGCGCACGCCGTCGCCCTGCGGTTCGTGCAGGGAAAGCACCGTGCCGCCGGACGGCAGGAAGCCGCGGGAGGGGTCCTCCGCGCAGATGCGGGCCTCCACCGCGTGACCGGTGAGGGTGATGTCCTCCTGCCCGAAGGGCAGTTGTTCGCCCGCCGCCACGCGCAGCTGCCACTCCACCAGGTCGAGCCCCGTGATCAGTTCCGTGACCGGGTGCTCCACCTGGAGGCGGGTGTTCATCTCCATGAAGTAGTACGACGAGGGGTCCTTGCCCGGCACGATGAACTCCACCGTGCCCGCGCCCGCGTACCCGCACGAGCGGGCCGCCTGGACCGCCGCCTCGCCCATCGCCGCGCGCGTGGCCTCGTCCAGGAGGACGCTGGGCGCCTCCTCGATGATCTTCTGGTGGCGGCGCTGGAGCGAGCACTCGCGCTCGCCGAGGTGCACCACGTTCCCCCGGCCGTCCGCGAGGACCTGGATCTCGATGTGCCGGGGGCGGTCGATCCAGCGCTCCACGAGCAGGGTGTCGTCGCCGAAGGAGGCGCGGGCCTCGCGCCGCGCCGCCGCGATCTCGTCGGCGAGCAGCGCCTCGTCCCGCACCAGGCGCATGCCCTTGCCACCGCCGCCCGCGCTCGGCTTGAGCAGCACCGGGGTGCCGATCTCGCGGGCCGCTTCGGCCAGTTGGCCGTCGGTCAGGCCGCTGCCCGACGAGCCGGGGACGACCGGGACCCCGGCCTTCCGCACGGTCTCCTTGGCGCGGATCTTGTCGCCCATGAGGGAGATGGCGTCGGCGGGCGGGCCGATGAAGGTGAGGCCCGCCCCGGCGCAGGCCCTCGCGAACTCGGCGTTCTCCGCGAGGAAGCCGTAGCCCGGGTGGACCGCCTGGGCGCCGGACGTGGCGGCGGCAGCCAGGATGCGCTCGACGGACAGATAGCTCTCGGTGGCCGGTGCGGGACCGATCCGTACGGCCGTGTCCGCCTCGCGCACATGCCGGGCGTCCGCGTCCGCGTCGCTGAAGACGGCGACGGAGCGGACGCCGAGCGCCCGCAGCGTGCGGATGACGCGGACCGCGATCTCGCCGCGGTTGGCGACGAGCACCGTGTCGAACATGGTCCCTCTCCCCGGGGTGGCCCCTTGCTGGAAGTCGCTCATCGTCCGCCCCTCACATCCGGAAGACGCCGAAGCCGGGCTCGCCCAAGGGGGCGCCCGCGCACGCGGTCAGGGCCAGACCGAGCACCTGCCGGGTCTCCAGCGGGTCGATCACGCCGTCGTCCCAGAGGCGGGCCGTGGCGTAGTAGGCATTGCCCTGCTGCTCGTACTGCGCGCGGATCGGGTCCTTGAACGCCTCTTCGTCCTCGGCCGCCCACTCCTCGCCGCGCGCCTCCAACTGGTCGCGCTTGACGGTCGCGAGGACGGACGCGGCCTGCTCGCCGCCCATCACGGAGATCTTGGCGTTCGGCCACATCCACAGGAAGCGGGGGCTGTAGGCCCGGCCGCACATCGAGTAGTTGCCCGCGCCGTACGAACCGCCGACCACGACCGTCAGCTTCGGCACGCGCGTGCAGGCCACGGCCGTGACCATCTTGGCGCCGTGCTTGGCGATGCCGCCCGCCTCATAGTCCCTGCCGACCATGAATCCGGAGATGTTCTGCAGGAACACCAGGGGGATGCCGCGCTGGTCGCACAGCTCGATGAAGTGCGCGCCCTTCTGGGCGGATTCGGCGAACAGGATGCCGTTGTTCGCGACGATCCCGACCGGGTGGCCGTGGATGTGTGCGAAGCCGGTCACCAGGGTCTGGCCGAACTCGGACTTGAACTCGGCGAAGCGCGAGCCGTCGACCACGCGCGCGATGACCTCGCGTACGTCATAGGGGGTGCGGGAATCCGTCGGCACCGCGCCGTACAGCCCCAGGGGGTCGACCTTGGGCTCCTCCACCGGCTCGACGGACCACGGCAGTTCACCGCGCCCGGGGAGCGTGGAGACGATGGTGCGCACGATCCGCAGGGCGTGCGCGTCGTCCTCGGCGAGGTGGTCGGTCACTCCGGAGACGCGCGAGTGCACCTCGCCGCCGCCCAGCTCCTCGGCCGTGACGACCTCGCCGGTGGCGGCCTTCACCAGGGGCGGGCCGCCGAGGAAGATCGTGCCCTGGTTCCGGACGATCACCGCTTCGTCGCTCATCGCGGGGACGTACGCGCCGCCCGCCGTGCAGGAGCCGAGGACGGCGGCGATCTGCGGGATCCCGGCGCCGGACATCCGCGCCTGGTTGTAGAAGATCCGCCCGAAGTGCTCGCGGTCGGGGAAGACGTCGTCCTGCATCGGCAGGAAGGCGCCGCCCGAGTCGACCAGGTAGAGGCACGGGAGGTGGTTCTCCAGGGCCACCTCCTGGGCGCGCAGGTGCTTCTTGACGGTCATGGGGTAGTACGTGCCGCCCTTGACCGTGGCGTCATTGGCGACGATCACGCACGCGCGGCCCGAGACCATGCCGATGCCCGCGATGACCCCGGCCGCCGGGGCGTCCCCTCCATAGAGCCCGTCCGCCGCGAGCGGTGCCAGCTCCAGGAAGGGCGAGCCCGGGTCGAGGAGCGTGTCCACGCGGTCCCGGGGCAGCAGCTTGCCGCGTGCCACATGGCGGGCCCGCGCCCGCTCGCCGCCGCCGAGGCGGGCCGCCGCGAGCTTGGCCCGCAGCTCCTCGGCGAGGGCGGTGTGCGCCGCCTCGTTCGCCCGCCATGCCTCGGACGCGGGATCAGCCGCGCTCGTCAGCACTGGTGCCTGCCGCATCAGTCGAGCCCCCTTGCTCGGTCCACTCGGTCGACCTCTGGATCACTCTGGATCGGTTAATGAGCGTTAACGCGTTTCCTTCAGGTTAACGAGCGCTAACCGCCCTGTCTAGAATCAATTCCATGGCCACGAGAACCGACGCCCCCACCCGCCGTGAGCAGATCCTCAAGGAGGCCGCCCGGCTCTTCGCCGAGCGCGGCTTCCACGGGGTCGGCGTGGACGAGATAGGGGCCGCCGTGGGCATCAGCGGACCCGGCCTCTACCGGCACTTCGCGGGCAAGGACGCGATGCTGGCCGAGCTGCTCGTCGGCATCAGCGGGCAGCTCCTGACGGGCGGCAAGCGGTGCGTGGCGGGCCCCGACAGGTCGCCGGAGCAGGTCCTTGACTCGCTCATCGAGGGGCACATCGACTTCGCTCTCGACGACCGCTCCCTGATCACCCTGCACGACCGGGAGCTGGACCGCCTGCGGGACAGCGACCGCAAGCTGGTCCGCCAGCTCCAGCGGCAGTACGTGGAGATCTGGGTCGACGTGGTGCGCAAGGTCTATCCGGACCTCGCCGAGAGCGCGGCCCGCGTCTCCGTGCACGCGGTCTTCGGACTGTTGAACTCCACTCCGCACCTGAGCAGGCGCGACGCCCTGCCGAGCCGTGCGGCGATGGCGGAACTCCTGCACCGCCTTGCGCGCGGGGCGTTCGCGGCGGCCGCCGGGGAGTGACGCGCATCTCTGGACGCTCTGATGACTCCCGGGTAACCTGTTGACTGAGCAAGCGCTTAGTCGTCGTGGGCAGAGGGAGTTCTCCGTGCGCCGTACCGTTTTCAATGAGGACCACGAGGCGTTCCGGGAGACCCTGCGCGCCTTCATCGAGGCCGAGGTCGTCCCGGTCCACGACGAGTGGTTCGCCGCGGGTGAGGTGCCGCGCGAGTTCTACTACAAGCTCGCCGAGCTCGGCCTCTTCGGCATCAACGTCCCCGAGGAGTTCGGCGGCGCGGGCCTTGAGACGCACAAGTTCGAGGCCGTCCAGTACGAGGAGACCGCGCGCGCGGGCGTCACCTTCGGCGGCTCCGGCGTGCACGTCCTGCTCGCCCTGCCGTACATCAAGATGCTCGCCACCGACGAGCAGAAGAAGCGGTACCTGGAGAAGTTCGTCTCCGCCGAGGAGATGTGGGCCCTCGCGATGACCGAGCCCGGCACCGGCTCCGACCTCGCGGGCATGAAGACCACCGCCAAGCTCTCCGACGACGGCACGCACTACGTCCTCAACGGCTCCAAGACCTTCATCACCGGCGGCGTGCACGCCGACCGCGTGATCGTCTGCGCCCGCACCTCCGCGCCGACCGCCGAGGACCGCCGCCACGGCATCTCGCTCTTCGCCGTCGACACCAAGTCCGAGGGCTACTCCATCGGCCGCAAGCTCGACAAGCTGGGTCTGCGCACCTCCGACACCGCCGAGCTGGCGTTCGTCGACGTGAAGGTCCCCGTCGAGGACCTCCTCGGCGAGGAGAACAAGGGCTTCTACTACCTCGGCAGCAACCTGCCCTCCGAGCGCTGGGGCATCGCCTACGGAGCGTACGCGCAGGCCAAGGCCGCCGTCCGGTTCGCCAAGGAGTACGTCCAGGACCGCACGGTCTTCGGCAAGACGGTCGCCTCCTTCCAGAACACCAAGTTCGAACTGGCCGCCTGCCAGGCCGAGGTGGACGCCGCCGAGGCCGTCGCCGACCGCGCCCTGGAGGCCCTGGATGCGGGCGAGCTGACCGCCGCCGAGGCCGCGTCCGCGAAGCTGTTCAACACCGAGGTCGCGCACCGCGTCATCGACAAGTGCCTCCAGCTGCACGGCGGTTACGGCTTCATGAACGAGTACCCGATCGCCCGCCTGTACGCGGACAACCGCGTCAACCGCATCTACGGCGGCACCAGCGAGGTCATGAAGATGATCATCGCGAAGGACATGGGCCTGTGACCCGGCCCGCAGAGACAGCCCTGTAGAACTGCGTTCATGAACCAGGCACTTGAGGACCTCCTCGATCTGCTCGACCTGGAGCAGATCGAGGAGGACATCTTCCGGGGCGTGAGCCGCCCGTCCATCGTGCCCCGGGTCTTCGGCGGCCAGGTCGCCGCACAGGCCCTGGTGGCCGCCGGGCGCACCGTCCCCGACGCGCGGCCCGCCCACTCCCTGCACGCGTACTTCCTGCGTCCTGGCGACCCCGGCGCGCCCATCGTCTACACCGTCGACCGGATCCGCGACGGCCGCTCCTTCACCACGCGCCGCGTCGTCGCCGTCCAGCACGGGCAGCCGATCTTCCACCTCTCCGCGTCCTTCCAGACGTACGAGGAGGGCCTGGAGCACCAGACCGGCATGCCGGCCGCGCCGGACCCGGAGACGCTGCCCACGGCCGCCGAGATGCTGCCGCGCCATCTGCCGCCGAAGGTCGCCGACCGGCTCATCAAGGCGCGCGGCGCGGTGGACATGCGGTACGCCGACGTGCCTCCGTGGGGCACCGTCGGGGAGCGCCGCGAGCCGCGCTCCCAGGTGTGGTTCCGGGCGGGCGGCAAGCTCGCGGACGACCCCCTGCTGCACGTCTGCCTCGCCACATACGTCTCCGACATGACGCTCCTTGACTCGGTGCTGCTCGCGCACGGCAGGGGCGGCTGGGCGGTCGGCGACGTCGTCGGCGCCTCGCTCGACCACGCCATGTGGTTCCACCGTCCCTTCAGGGCGGACGAATGGCTCCTCTACGACCAGGAGTCGCCGTCGGCCTCCGGCGGGCGCGGCCTCGGACAGGCACGGATCTGGACGCAGGACGGGCGGCTCGCGGTCACCGTCATCCAGGAAGGCGTGGTTCGCGTTCCTCGCTGATCGGACATACCGTCCGATACATGAGTGAGCAACCGTCAGCGGGTGGCACAGGCGGCGGCGAAAGCACCTTCACCGTCCTCGTCGCCGCCGTCGCCAACCTCGGGATCGCGGTGGCCAAAGCCGTCGCCGGTGTCATCAGCGGATCCAGCGCCATGCTCTCCGAAGCGGCGCACTCGGTCGCGGACACCGTCACGGAACTGATGCTGCTCGTCTCCCTGAAGGCCGGTGAGCGGCCCGCCGACGAGGAGCATCCGCTCGGCTACGGAGGCGCCCGCTACATCTGGGCGCTGCTCGCCTCCGTCGCCACGTTCGTCGGCGGCGGCGTCTTCGCCGTGTACGACGGCATCCACACCCTCACGCACGGCGAGGACCCGGGCGACCCGCTCGTCTCGTACATCGTGCTCGGCATCGCCTTCCTCCTGGAGGGCTACTCGCTGCGGACCGGCCTCAAGCAGGCCCGCGACGAGGCGAACCGCTTCGGGGTGCCCCTCAAGCGCTATCTGCGCCACACGCCCGACACCGCGGTCAAGGCCGTCGTGATGGAGGACTCGGCGGCGCTGGTGGGCCTCATGCTCGCCGCGGCCGGACTGCTCGGCGGGCAGCTCACCGGGTCCGGCGTGTGGGACGGCATCGCGTCGCTCTGCATCGGCGTACTGCTCGTGTACGTCGCATGGGTCCTCGGCCGCGCCAACTCCGAACTGCTCATCGGGCGCCCGCTGCCCCAGGAGATGCGGGCCGCGGTCCGGGCCGAACTGCTCGCCGACCCGCACGTCGTGGACGTACTGGAGCTGACCACGCTGCTCCAGGGGCCCAAGGAGGCCCTGGTCGCCGCGAAGGTCGACTTCAGGGACATGTCGAGCGCCGCCGACATCGAGCGGGCCTGCGACCGCATGGCGCACCGCATCCAGGAGCGCTTCCCCGCGGTCCGCCGGGTCTACCTGGACCCGACGCCGGGACCGTCTCAGGAGTCGCCGGAGAGCCCCGCGGCGTCGAGCAGGTAGGCCGTCATCGGGTCGTAGTGGCGCGGGCTCGTGACGTGGTCGTCCAGCGGGACCGTGACCTGCACCGTGCCCTCGGCCTCGGCGATGAACAGCGCCGGGTCGTTGCAGTCCGCGTACCCGACGGAGTCCAGGCCGCGCTGGCCCGCGCGCCCCGCCCAGCCGTGGTCGGCGACGACCAGGTCGGGCTGTGGGCGGCCCTCGCGCTCCAGGCCGTCGAGGATCGCGTTCATCGGCTCGGGGGAGTGCGTGTGCCACAGCGTCGCGCCGCGCTCCAGCATCGCCACGTCGGCGAACTGGAAGACCATGCCCTCGTCGGCCGTCAGGCCCTCGGGGATCACCACGATCTCGCAGCCCGCCGAGCGCAGCGCCGCGGCCGTCGCGCGGTGCACGTCGAGCATCCCTCCGGGGTGGCCGGTGGCGAAAAGCACCCTCTCCTTGCCGGCGGCCGCCTTGCGCAGGCGGGCCGCCATCCGCTCCAGGGCGTCGACCGTCAGCTCCGGGTCGATGGTGTCCTGGCCCTGCCGGTGCTGCGGGTCGTCGATCACGCCGCAGCGCTCCGCCATCACCGCGAGGACGTCCTGCTCGTCGGTCCAGCGCTCGCCGAGCTCCAGGCCGAGCCAGTAGTGGCGGTCGCCGTTCGCGAGCTTCCTGTAGTGGCTGAGGTTGTTCTCGCGAGGGGTGGCGACGTCGCCCGCGATGCGGGTGCGGACGAGGTGGTCGACGAGGGCGGCACGGCTGGGTATGGACATGGCTCTATTGTGCCGTCGCTCGGGCCGCGGGGCCGGGGCGTCCCTCAGGCTGGCCTGTGACGTTCGCCAAGTGCTGCGTCGCTCTTCGGCCGCGGGTTCGTCGTGGCTTGGCGCGCAGTTCCCCGCGCCCCTTGCGGGGCGCTGCTTACGGGGTCCGGTTCAGCGCGAACCACAGTTCCATGCGTACGTCCGGGTCGTCCACGTCGGAGCCCAGGAGGTTTGCGCATCGCGCGATGCGTTGGCGCACCGTGTTGCGGTGGACTCCCAGTGCCACGGCTGTGCGGTCCCAACTGCCGTGCAGGGAGAGCCAGGTGCGCAGGGTTTCGGTGAGGGGCCCGTTGTCGTCGAGCGGGGCGAGGAGTACGCGCGCGTGGGCGGTGGCTTCTTCGGGGGAGACCAGGGCGGCGAGGCCGTTCTCGTGGTGGCGTACGAGGGGCTGGCGGGTGGCCTCCGCGCGGCGCAGGGCGCGGGCCGCGCGGGTGTCGGCCGCCGCGAGGTCGCCGGGCGGCGCGGGCGCGGCGACGCCGAGGGTCCAGCCGTCCGTGGGGGTGATCTCGCGGTCGGCGGGGACGAGGAGGCGTACTACGTCGTCGCTGTGCGGGTCGACGAGGCCGCTGCCGAGCGCCGCGGCGAGTGCGGAGGCGGCCAGGGGGGTGTGCTCCCCGCGCGCGTGCACCACGGTCCACAGGTCGCTGCCCAGGAGAGGGCCGATGTCCGTGGGGGAGGCGCCGAGCAGGAGTCGTACGAGGGCGGCGGAGCGGGCCGCCTCGGAGGCGCTCTGGTGTTCGCCGGTGAGGAGTGAGAGCAGGACGACGGCGGCTCCCGCGATGGTGTGGTCGCCCGGTTCGCGGCGGTCCGTGGCGACGCCGAGCGCGAAGCCGCGGCCGCCGCCGAGCGCGTAGGCGGCCAGGTGGGTGGCGCCCGCGGTGTCGGCGGCGGACGCGGGGGCGGCGGGGGTGCCCCGGCGCACCACGCCGGTCAGCTCCCGCAGGGCGTGCCGCGCCGCATCGCGTGCCTGCCCCGCCGTCTGCAGTTCCGTCCCGTCGGGCCCGTAGAGGACCGTGAGCCCGCCGATGCGTGCCGCGAGCTGGCGCAGGACGGCCGGGATCGGGTCGGTCCTCGCCGCCGCCGTGGCGAGGCCCTGCTGTGCCTCGGTCACCCGGCGCAGCTCGGCGTGCCTGGCCTCGGCCATCAGCCGCCACACCGCGCGGGCGACCCCGCTGAACGTGGTGCGCGGCGGGACCTCGACGAGCGGCAGGCCGTAGTGGTCGCAGGCCTCGACTAGGGCGCGCGGCACCGTGTCGTGCACGGGGGCGACGCCGAAGCCGAGGGCCGCGCCGCCCGCGGCGACGATGCGGGCCACGTAGTCGTCGAGGTAACCGCCCGCGCCCGCCGGGTCGGTGATGTGCACGCCCGCGGTGAGCAGCAGCTCGCCGCCGAGGAGGTACGGGTAGGGGTCCGGCATCTCCGAGGTGTGCACCCACTGCACGGCCGTTCCCACCGTCCGTGCGTCCGGGCCCGCGATCTGCCGCAGGCCCAGGTCCTCGCGGGCGAGCAGCGCGGCGAGCGGGACGGGCGGGGTGGGCGGGGCGGACGGCGGGGGAGGCGAGGACGGGGCGGCGGGGTCGGTCATGGTGGACGTTCCATCCATCTCGTTCGTGGAGAGTGGAGGAAACGTACACTTCAGCGTTGCTTTCCGGCCACCTAAGGTCGTGCCGACCACAGGCTGTGGGTACGGGCGGATGTCCCCACGGCCGGTCATCACTCCCCTCTGCACGACACGCCACCGAGGTGCGCGAAGGAGGCCCCCTATGGCCGTCGACTACACAGTGATCGTCGTCTATCTCGCCGGGATGCTGGCCATGGGCTGGTGGGGCATGCGCCGCGCCAAGTCCAAGGCCGAGTTCCTGGTCGCGGGACGCCGCCTCGGGCCGTGGATGTACTCCGGGACCATGGCCGCCATCGTGCTCGGCGGCGCCTCCACCATCGGCGGCGTCGGCCTCGGCTACCAGTACGGGCTCTCCGGCGCCTGGATGGTCTTCACCATCGGCCTCGGCCTTCTCGCGCTGAGCGTCTTCTTCTCGGCCCGGATCGCGCGCCTGAAGGTGTACACGGTCTCCGAGATGCTCGACCTGCGCTACGGAGGGCGCGCGGGCGTCATCTCCGGAGTGGTCATGTGGGCGTACACGCTGATGCTCGCGGTCACCTCGACCATCGCGTACGCCACGATCTTCGACGTCCTCTTCGACCTCAACCGCACCGTCGCGATCATCCTCGGCGGCTCGATCGTCGTCGCGTACTCCACGCTCGGCGGCATGTGGTCCATCACGCTCACCGACATGGTGCAGTTCGTGGTGAAGACCATCGGCGTGCTGCTCCTGCTGCTGCCCATCGCCGTCGTCAAGGCGGGCGGCTTCGGCGAGATGAAGGCCAAGCTGCCCACCGAGTACTTCGACCCGCTGGGCATCGGCGGCGAGACGATCTTCACGTACGTGCTGATCTACACGTTCGGCATGCTCATCGGGCAGGACATCTGGCAGCGCGTCTTCACCGCCCGCAGCGACAAGGTCGCCCGCTACGGAGGCACCGTCGCCGGCACGTACTGCCTGGTCTACGCGATCGCGGGTGCCGTCATCGGCACCGCCGCCAAGGTCATGTACCCGAAGCTGCCCAGCGCCGACGCGGCCTTCGCGACCATCGTCAAGGACGAACTGCCCATGGGCGTCCGCGGACTGGTGCTCGCCGCCGCGCTCGCCGCCGTGATGTCGACGTCCTCCGGAGCGCTCATCGCCTGCGCGACCGTCGCCAACAACGACATCTGGTCGCGGCTGCGGGGAGTGGTCTCCGCGCAGCCGGAGGACCACGACGAGGTCAAGGGCAACCGCGTCTTCATCCTCGTCATGGGCGTCGGCGTGATCCTCATCGCCATCGCTCTCAACGACGTCGTCGAGGCGCTGACCGTCGCGTACAACCTGCTCGTCGGCGGTCTGCTCGTGCCGATCCTCGGCGGGCTGCTGTGGCGGCGCGGCACCGCGGCGGGCGCGCTCGCGGCCGTCGCCGCCGGTGGGCTCTCCGTCATCGGGCTCATGTGGGGGTACGGGATCCTCGCCAACGAGCCCGTCTACTACGGCCTGTTGACCTCGCTCGCCGTGTACGTGGTGGTCTCCCTGGCCACGAAGCCCACCGACGCCGCGGTCCTCGCCGCCTGGCGCGAACGCCTGGCCGGGCGGGGCGCCGAGGAGCCGGAGACTCCGGTGACCGTCTAGACCTCCGCGCGGCCCCCTGTCAGTGGGCCGCGCGACACTTGAATCGCAGCACCCGCACCAACAGGAGGAAACCGACCATGAGCAGCGCCGAGACCCCGACGACCCCCCGCGGCCCCGTCGACTCCTCCCGCATCCCGAGGTACGCGGGCCCGGCGACGTACGCCCGCCTGCCCCGCCTCGACGAGGTCGGCGGCAGGACGGACGTCGCGGTGGTCGGCGTGCCCTTCGACACCGGCGTCTCGTACCGCCCCGGCGCCCGCTTCGGCGGCAACGCGATCCGTGAGGCGTCCCGCCTGCTCCGCCCCTACAACCCGGCGCAGGACGCCTCGCCGTTCGCGCTCGCGCAGGTCGCGGACGCGGGCGACATCGCGGCCAACCCGTTCAACATCAACGAGGCCGTGGAGACCATCGAGGCCGCCGCCGACGACCTGCTCGGCTCCGGTGCCCGCATGATGACGCTCGGCGGCGACCACACCATCGCGCTGCCGCTCCTGCGCTCCGTCGCCAAGAAGCACGGCCCGGTCGCCCTCCTCCACTTCGACGCCCACCTGGACACCTGGGACACGTACTTCGGCGCCGAGTACACGCACGGCACGCCGTTCCGCCGGGCCGTCGAAGAGGGCATCCTCGACACCGAGGCGCTGTCGCACGTCGGCACGCGCGGCCCTCTGTACGGCAAGAAGGACCTCACCGACGACGAGAAGATGGGCTTCGGCATCGTCACCTCGGCGGACATCTACCGCCGCGGCGCCGACGAGGTCGCCGACCAGCTGCGCCAGCGCATCGGCGACCGCCCGCTGTACATCTCCATCGACATCGACTGCCTCGACCCGGCGCACGCGCCCGGCACCGGCACCCCCGAGGCGGGCGGCATGACGTCCCGCGAGCTCCTGGAGATCCTGCGGGGCCTGGCCTCCTGCAACCTCGTCTCGGCGGACGTCGTCGAGGTCGCCCCGGCGTACGACCACGCCGAGATCACGGCGGTGGCGGCATCCCACACGGCGTACGAACTGACGACGATCATGTCCCGCCAGATCGCGGAGGCCCGCGGCACGGGGAGCGCCCAGTGACCCATGACCACGACGTCGTGCTGCGGCCCACCACCGCGCAGACCCGGGCCGCCCTGAACCCGCCCCCGGGGCGCAACGGCGGCGACCTCGTCGTGGAGACCCTCCAGGGCCTCGGTGCGACGACGGTCTTCGGCCTGCCGGGCCAGCACGCGCTCGGCATGTTCGACGCGCTGCGCCGCTCCTCGCTCTCGTACGTCGGCCTCCGCGTGGAGAACAACACGGGCTTCGCCGCGGACGCGTACGGCCGGATCACCGGCGAGGTCGCCCCGCTGCTCCTGTCCACCGGGCCCGGCGCGCTCACCTCGCTCGCCGCGCTCCAGGAGGCGGCCGCGGGATCCTCGCCCGTCCTCGCGATCGGCAGCCAGGTCCCGGTGGCCGGACTCGGCGGCGGGCGCCACGGCTATCTGCACGAACTGCGCGACCAGCAGGCCTCGTTCAGGGACGTGGTCAAGTCCGTGCACACGGTCCGCACCGCCTCGCAGATCCCGTCCGCCATCGCGGCGGCCTGGGAGTCGGCGCTGACGGCCCCGCACGGCCCGGTCTGGGTGGAGATCCCGCAGGACGTGCTGCTCGCCGAGACGACGCTGCCGGTGGTCACGGCGATGGACGCGACGCCCGATGACGTCGTGCCGCGCCCCGAACTGACCGCGGTGGCCGCCGATCTGCTCACGCGCGCCGAGCGCCCCGCGATCATCGCGGGCGGCGGCGTCGTGCGCGCGGACGCCTCCGGCAAGCTGCTCGCGCTCGCCGAGCGGCTGAACGCGCCGGTCGTCACGACCTTCGGCGGCAAGGGCGCCTTCCCCTGGGAGCATCCGCTCTCGCTCCAGTCCTGGCTGGAGGACCGGCACACCACGGACTTCCTGGAGGACGCGGACGTCCTGCTCGTCGTCGGCTCAGGCCTCGGTGAACTGTCCTCGAACTACCACACGTTCAAGCCGCGTGGCCGGGTGATCCAGATCGAGGCGGACGCCGGGAAGCTGGAGTCCAACCACCCCGGGCTCGGCATCCACGCGGACGCGCGCCTCGCGCTCTCCGCGCTCCTGGAGACGATCGAGGCCGAGCGCCCCGATCCGACGGCCCACGCGCGCGTGGCGGACCTGCTCGCCCAGGTGCGCGCTCGCATCGACGCCCAGGACCTCACCCTGGAGCGGCAGGTGCTCGCCGCCGTCCGCGAGGCCCTGCCCGACGCGTCGCCGTCCTTCTGGGACATGACGATCCTCGCCTACTGGGCGTGGTCCGCCTTCGACGCCCGGCGCCCGAACACCATGCACTCGGCGCAGGGCGCGGGCGGCCTCGGCTACGGCTTCCCCGCGGCCCTCGGAGCGGCCGCCGCCGACCCCTCGCACCCCGTCCTCGCGGTCTCGGGCGACGGCGGCGCGATGTACTCCATCGCCGAGCTGGCCACGGCCAAGCAGTACGGCCTCGACGTGACCTGGCTGATCGTCGACGACGGCGGCTACGGCATCCTGCGCGAGTACATGTCCGACGCCTTCGGCGAGGCGACCGCCACGGAGCTGGCGCGGCCCGACTTCGTCGGGCTCGCCGAGTCCTTCGGGGTGCCCGGCGTACGGACGACCCCGGAGACCCTCCGGGACGACCTCGCGAAGGCCCTCGCCGAGCCGGGCCCCTCCGTCGTCGTGCTTCCGGCGGTCCTGCGGATGTTCGCTCCGACACATCTGGGCTGATCGGCCCGGTTTTCGTACAACCATTCACCGGTACTGGTGAGTCATGTGAGGCGAGTGCGCCGGGGGGTGCACTCGTACGGCCCCTGAGGGGCTCGTACAGACCCAAGGGGGATGGGGAAACTCCATGACTCACCCGGTATCCGGGATATCCAGGCGTGCCCGCGTGCTCTCGGCGGGCCTCGCCGCAGGGGTGCTCGTGCCGCTCGGCACGGCCTCCGTCGCCACGCCCGCCGTCGCCGCGACCGCGCCGAAGGTCACCTGCACCTCCGCGCAGGCCGGTCTGGCCGCCAAGCTCACCAAGGACATCACTGCGGCGCTCAAGAACCGCAAGGGCACCGTCGCGGTCGGCCTCCACGACCGCACCACCAAGACCACCTGCACGCTGCGCGCGGGCACCGCCTTCGACTCGGCGAGCGTCGTCAAGACGACCGTCCTCGCGGCGCTCCTGTGGGACGCGAAGAAGACCGACCGGAAGCTGTCGGCCCGCGAGTCGGACCTCGCGTACGCCATGATCACCAAGTCGGACAACGCGGCGACCAGCAAGCTCTGGCGCCAGCTCGGCACGGGGAAGATCAAGGCGTTCCTCAAGGCCGCCAAGATGACGAAGACCGTGCCGGGATCCGGCGGCTACTGGGGCCTGACCCGGATCAACGCGGCCGACGAGCAGAAGCTCCTCGCGCTGATCACCGCCAAGAACTCCGTCCTGAGCGACAACGCGCGCGCCTACATCCTCAAGCTGATGGGCAAGGTCGTCTCCTCGCAGCGCTGGGGCACCCCCGCGGGGGCGCCGTCCGGCGTCAAGATCCACGTCAAGAACGGGTGGCTGCAGCGGTCCACCCACGGGTGGCGGGTGCACAGCATCGGGGCGTTCAAGGGGGGTGGGCACGACTACACGATCTCCGTGCTCACGCACGGCAACAGCACGATGAACTATGGCGTTGCCACGATTCAGGGGGTGGCCAAGGCTATTCATAAGGACCTGACGCCCAAGGCGCCTGCGGCGCGGCGGTATGCGCCGACGAATGCGCCTCAGGAGGCGTTTGTGGCTGTGCCCAGTAGCTGAGTCTTTCGCTACGGGTCCGCTGTGGCTTGTCGCGCAGTTCCCCGCGCCCCTTACGGGGCGCCATTTGTTGCGGTGGGATGAAATCCGCCTGTCACAGCGTTGGTGCCTTCCGGCAGTGAAGACGACCGGGAGGCACCGAGTGGCAGAGCAACGGGGATGGGCGAAGCGTCTCACCGGATACGCGTGGCGGTATCCGAAGGACGTCGTGCTCGCGCTCGGGTCCTCGCTGGCCGGCATGGCCGTCATGGCCCTCGTGCCGCTGATCACCAAGGTGATCATCGATGACGTGATCGGGCAGGACGGGCAGGGCGGCGGCCGGTCCATGGGCCCCTGGGCCGGTGCGCTGCTCGGCGCCGCCGTCCTCGTGTACGTCCTGACCTACATCCGCCGCTACTACGGCGGCCGGCTCGCCCTCGACGTCCAGCACGACCTGCGGACCGAGATGTACGGGACGATCACCAAGCTCGACGGGCGGCGCCAGGACGAGCTGTCCACCGGGCAGGTCGTCGGGCGCGCGACCAGCGACCTGCAGCTCATCCAGGGCCTGCTCTTCATGCTGCCGATGACCATCGGCAACGTCCTGCTCTTCGTGATCTCGCTCGTGATCATGGCGTGGCTCTCGCTGCCGCTCACCCTCGTCGCCCTTGCCGTCGCCCCCGCCCTCTGGTACATCGCCCGCCGCTCCCGCTCCCGGCTGCACCCCGCCACCTGGTACGCGCAGGCCCAGGCCGCCGCCGTGGCGGGTGTCGTCGACGGCGCCGTCAGCGGCGTACGCGTGGTGAAAGGTTTCGGCCAGGAGGAGCAGGAGACCGGGAAGCTCCGCGAGGTCGGGCGCAAGCTCTTCGCGGGGCGGCTTCGCACCATCCGCCTCAACTCCCGCTACACGCCCGCCCTGCAGGCCGTGCCGATGCTCGGCCAGGTCGCGATGCTGGCCCTCGGCGGCTGGCTCGCGGTGCGCGGGGAGATCACGCTCGGCACGTTCGTCGCCTTCTCGACGTATCTCGCGCAGCTCGTGGGCCCCGTGCGGATGCTCGCCATGGTCCTCACCGTGGGCCAGCAGGCCCGCGCCGGTGTCGAGCGCGTGCTCGAACTGATCGACACCGAGCCGAGCCTGCGGGACGGCACGAAGGAGCTGCCCGCCGACGCCCCCGCCACCGTCGAGTTCGACGACGTCTCCTTCGCGTACGAGGAGGACAGGCCGGTCCTCGACGGCCTCTCCTTCCAGATCGCCCCCGGCGAGACCCTCGCCGTCGTCGGCTCGTCCGGCAGCGGCAAGTCGACCGTCTCGCTGCTGCTTCCCCGCTTCTACGACGTGACGCACGGCGCCGTCCTGATCGGCGGCCGGGACGTGCGCGAGCTGACCCTGGAGTCGCTGCGCTCCGCCATCGGGCTCGTGCCCGAGGACTCCTTCCTCTTCTCCGACACCATCGGCGCGAACATCGCGTACGGCCACCCGGAGGCGACCCGGGAGCAGATCGAGACGGCCGCACGCGCCGCACAGGCCGACCGGTTCATATCCGAGCTGCCCGACGGCTACGACACCAAGGTCGGCGAGCAGGGTCTGACCCTCTCCGGCGGCCAGCGCCAGCGCATCGCGCTCGCCCGCGCCATCCTCACCGACCCCCGTCTGCTCGTCCTCGACGACGCCACCTCCGCGGTGGACGCCCGCGTCGAGCACGAGATCCACGAGGCCCTCAAGCACGTCATGGCGGGCCGCACCACGCTCCTGATCGCGCACCGCCGCTCCACCCTCGGTCTCGCCGACCGCATCGCCGTCCTCGACGAGGGGCGCCTCGCCGACATCGGCACCCACGCGGAGCTGGAGGAGCGTTCCGCGCTCTACCGCAGGCTCCTGACCGACCCGGACGAGCTCGGCGGTGTGTCGCCGGGCCACGCGCTGCCCGCGGATCTGCCCGAGGACACCTCGGTGCGTGCCGAGCTCGACGCGGAGTTCGACGCGGAGCGGGGCATCACGCCCGCGCTGTGGAGCGGCGACCGTGAGGCCAGGACCGCCAAGGATCCAGCGCTCTCCGGGATGCCGTCGACGCCCGAACTCCTCGCCCAGGTCGACGCGTTGCCGCCGGCCACCGACACGCCGGGCATCGACGAGGCGCGGGCCGTCACTCCGGAGGAGTCGTACGGGCTGCGCAGGCTGCTCGCCGGGTTCGGCACGGCGCTCGTCCTGAGCCTGCTGCTCGTCGCCGTCGACGCGGGCATGGGGCTGCTGCTCCCCGTCCTGATCCGGCACGGCATCGACGAGGGCGTCAGCGAGCTCGCGCTCGGCGCGGTCTGGGCCGCGTCCGGTCTCGCGCTCGTCGCCGTCGTCGTCCAGTGGTTCGCGCAGACCGGTGAGATGCGCATGACCGGACGTACCGGTGAAAGGGTGCTCTACTCGCTGCGGCTGAAGATCTTCTCGCAACTCCAGCGGCTCGGACTCGACTACTACGAGCGGGAGTTGACCGGGCGCATCATGACCCGGATGACCACCGACGTGGACGCCCTCTCGACCTTCCTGCAGACCGGTCTCGTCACGGCCTTCGTCTCCGTGGTCACCTTCTTCGGCATCATGGTCGCCCTGCTCGTCATCGACGTACAGCTGGCGCTGGTGGTCTTCGCGACGCTGCCGCTGCTGATCGTCGGCACGTACTTCTTCCGCAAGTCCAGCGTGAAGGCGTACGAACTGGCGCGTGAGCGCGTGTCCGTGGTCAACGCCGAACTCCAGGAGTCCGTCGCCGGGCTGCGCATCGTGCAGGCCTTCCGGCGCGAGCGGGCGGGCGGCGAGCGGTTCGCGGCGCACAGCGACAGCTACCGCGCGGCCCGCATCCGGGGCCAGTGGCTGATCTCCGTGTACTTCCCGTTCGTGCAGCTCCTGTCGTCGGTGGCCGTCGTCGCCGTGCTGATGGTGGGCGCGGGACGGGTCGAGGCGGGCACCCTGACGACCGGTGCGCTCGTCGCGTATCTGCTCTACATCGACCTGTTCTTCGCGCCCGTGCAGCAGCTCTCGCAGGTCTTCGACGGCTACCAGCAGGCCACCGTCTCGCTCGGCCGCATCCAGGAACTGCTCCAGGAGCCGACCTCGACCGAGGCCGCCGACGAGCCGCTCGAAGTCCTCTCGCTGCGCGGCGAGATCGCCTTCGAGGACGTGAACTTCGCGTACGCCGACGAGGAGGAGGCCCTCACCGGCATCCGGCTGCGGATACCCGCGGGCCAGACCGTCGCCTTCGTCGGCGAGACCGGCGCGGGCAAGTCGACGCTCGTCAAGCTCGTCGCCCGCTTCTACGACCCGACCGGCGGCCGCGTCACCGTCGACGGCACCGATCTGCGGGACCTGGACATGACGTCCTACCGGCACCGCCTCGGCGTCGTGCCGCAGGAGGCGTACCTCTTCGCGGGCACGGTCAGGGACGCCATCGCCTACGGCCGCCCCGACGCCACCGACGCCCAGGTGGAGGCCGCGGCCCGCGCGGTCGGCGCGCACGACATGATCGCCACCCTGGACGGCGGCTATCTGCACGAGGTCAGCGAGCGCGGCCGCAATCTCTCCGCGGGGCAGCGGCAGTTGATCGCGCTGGCCAGGGCCGAGCTCGTGGACCCGGACATCCTGCTGCTCGACGAGGCGACCGCGGCGCTCGACCTCGCCACCGAGGCGCAGGTCAACCAGGCCACCGACCGGATCGCGGGCAGGCGCACGACGCTCGTGGTGGCCCACCGGCTGACCACGGCGGCCCGCGCCGACCGGGTGGTCGTGATGGACCACGGACAGGTCGCCGAGGACGGCACGCACGAGGAGCTGCTCGCCCTCGACGGGCGGTACGCGCGGCTGTGGCGGACGTTCGTGGGGGAGGACGAGCCGGAGCTCAGCACGTCGACGTGAGGGGCCGATGCCGGGGTTACTCCGCGGTATCCCTTCCGCGGCAAAAATGCCCCGGAAGCCCGCAACCGTGGGGGTCATGAACGGCGTCCGTACATCAGTACGCTGATGCCACAGGGGTGGGAGGGACACACGTGAGCAGTGGTCGGATACGACGGCGGCTGTCGCTCGGCGCCGCCGTGCTCACCGCCTCCGTGCTGCTCGCCCTCGCGGGCCCCGGCATCGCCGCGGCGAAGGCCCCCGCGGCCCCCTGCCGCGGCCACAAGGCGCGCACGCTCCCCTTCAGCACCGGCCGCGTCGACGTCTTCAAGGCGCGCGGCTACCTCTGCGCCATCGCCTACGCCAAGCGTCCCGGCGCCCGCAAGACGATGTCGGTCAGCATCCAGGCGCGCGGCAGCCGCCCGGCCCGCGACAAGGGCAACTACACCCACCACGCGGGCCCGGTGACGGTCCACGCGGGCCACCGCTGCGTCTGGGTGACCGGGAAGATCGGCGGCGGCGGGGTCAGTTCGGGCTGGATCCTCTGCTGATTCCGGCGGCCCCCGCTCAATCTCCTCTGGTGCGGACCCAGTTGCTCCGTTAGGTTCCGGTGCATTGCTGTGTCGACAGGGGAGGGTGCATGCGCAAGGCGCTCAGATGGCTGCTGTCGCTCGTGGTGCTGATAGGTACCGCGAGCGCGGCCGGAGCGACGACGACCGGAGCGGCCACCGCCGCGGAACGGGACGTCCCAGATACGTCCGGCACCTCGCACATATCCAGTGCGCAGGACATCAAGGACAGGCTGCTCGCCATACCCGGCATGAGCCTGATCGAGGAGAAGCCGTACACCGGCTACCGCTTCTTCGTGCTCAACTACACCCAGCCGGTGGACCACAGGCACCCGTCCAAGGGCACGTTCAAGCAGCGGATCACCGTGCTGCACAAGGACACCAGCCGCCCCTCGGTCTTCTACACGAGCGGCTACAACGTCTCGACGACCCCGAGCCGCCGCGAGCCGACGCAGATCGTCGACGGCAACCAGGTCTCCATGGAGTACCGCTTCTTCAGCCCGTCGCGCCCCGACCCGGCCGACTGGACCAAGCTCGACATCTGGCAGGCCGCCAGCGACCAGCACCGCATCTACCAGGCGCTGAAGCCGATCTACGGCAAGAACTGGCTGGCCACCGGCGGCTCCAAGGGCGGCATGACCGCCACGTACTACGAGCGCTTCTACCCGCGTGACATGGACGGCGTCGTCTCCTACGTCGCGCCCAACGACGTGGTCGACAAGGAGGACTCGGCGTACGACGAGTTCCTCGACGGCGTCGGGCCCAAGGAGTGCCGCACCGCGATCCAGGACGTGCAGCGCGAGGCGCTGGTGCGCAGGGAGCCGCTGTCGAAGAAGCTCGCGGCCTACGCCGAGGCGGAGGGCTACACCTTCAAGACCGTCGGCACCCTTGACAAGGCGTTCGAGGCGGTCGTCCTCGACCTGGTCTGGGGCTTCTGGCAGTACCAGCCCGCCGCCACCGCCTGCGGGAAGATCCCGGACGCGGCGACCGCGACCGACCAGCAGATCTTCGACTACGTCGAGTCGGTGGGCGGCTGGTCCTCCTACACCGACCAGGGTCTTGAGGCCTACACGCCGTACTACTACCAGGCGGGCACCGAACTCGGCGCGCCGTCCGTCAAGCAGCCCTGGCTCGGCGACCTGAGCCGCTACGGCTACCAGCCGCCGCGGAACTTCGTGCCGCGCGAGATCCCCATGACGTTCAGGCCGGGCGCCATGCGCGACGTCGACCGGTGGGTGCGGCACAACGCGCACCAGATGATGTACGTGTACGGCGAGTTCGACCCGTGGGGCGCCGAACGGTTCCGTCCGGCCCGGGGCGCCAAGCACGACTCGTACGTCTTCACGGCGCCCGGCGCCAACCACGGCGCGTCCGTCTCGCAGCTCGTCGCGGACGAGAAGGCGAAGGCGACCCAGCGGATCCAGGCGTGGGCCGGGGTCTCGTCGGCCGCGGGCAAGCCGCTCGCGCCGTACGACAAGAAGCTCGACAAGCGCGACGTGCGCAAGGAGCTGACGCTGCGGCCGTAGGCCCCGCGTGACCGTCCCGGCGGGTGCGTCACACGCGTACGGCGCACCCGACCGGGCGGTCGCCGCCCAGGGTCACGTAGAGCTGGGTGGCGGAAGGGCATTGGGACCTTTCCGCCACCGCCGACGTGACCCGGTACTCCGGGGCGCGCTTGCCGGAGCCGTCGCAGGCGGTCTCCCGCACCTCGCCGCGTCCCGCGCCGTAGACGCAGTCACCGACGACGGTCCGCGGCCCGCCGCCGCCCCCGGGGTCACCGGGGTGCGGCGGTTCCAGGTTCCGCATGCACGCGTAGCCCTGCGGGACCTCGCCGTCGCCGTCCTCGTCGACCGCGGGCCTGCTCTCGCTGATGTGCAGGACGAAGTCCGTGCGCGCGGGGCACGTCGGGCCCTCCCTGACCTTGCCGTCGTAGCGCGCGACGACCCGCGCGGCCGCCCGCTCGCTGGTGCACGGCACCTCCGTGAACGTCTCGCGCCCGCGCGAACTGCACTCGTCGACGGCGAGGAACACCGCGCCGAACCCGGAGGGACGCGAGGCCGCGGGAGTCTGGTCGTCGATCCGCCCCGACGAAGAGGGGTCCGAACCACCGGACTTCTGGCAGCCGGTCAGCGCGAGCGCGGCGGCAAGGAGCAGCGCGCGGAACGTCCAGGTCGTCCCCCGGACAGCACGAGGCCGCGCCGTGGTGCAGGCAAGCATGGCAGTCCCCCCGATATGTGCACCCAGCGTGGCCCGCCGCAGCGGGCGCACGCCAGGTGCACAGGGCGCTTTGGGTCACTTGGGGGTGGTGCGCCGGTAGTGCGTCGTACGTCTCAGTACGTCAGCCCGTGGCCGACCGGGTACAGCAGCTGCGCCGGATCGTCCGCCCGCCGCACCGGCACCGGCAGCCGCCCGCGCGGCGCCGCCCGGCCCGCGATCACCCGTGCCGCGGCGCGCAGTTCGACGTCCGTCCACGAGTACGAGGCGAGGGCGGCGTCCACGTCGGGCAGATGCGCGACGTCGTAGGGGTTGCGGACGGCGAGGGCGATGACGGGGACGCCGGTGGCCTTGAGGGCGGCGACCAGGGCGGACTGGCCGTCGGCCGCGGTGTTCTCACCGGTCCGGGACGCCTTGTCGAGCGCCGCGTTGGCGGCCTGCGTGTTGTCCCGTGCCGTGCTCGGCGCCGCCACGTTGTACGTCGCCACGAGCACCGCGTCCTTGCCCTGCGCCGCCGTCACCGCCCGCCCGACCGCCGCGCCGTCGGGGGTGGTTCCGGTGGACAGGGCCGTCGCGGCGAAGCCGAGGCCGGTCAGGGTGTCGGCGAGCACCGAGGTCGGCGGGCCCGTCGTGCCGGACGGCGAGCCGGGGTCCGCGCCGACCACCAGGATCTCCCGGTGCGTGTCCGGCGACAGCGGCAGCAGCCCGGCGTCGTCGCGCAGCAGCGTCGTGGTCGCCTCCGCGATGCGGTCGGCGGCGGCGAGATGGCCGGGGGTGCCGACGGTGGCGTCCACGGCGTCGGCCGTGGCCTCGGGGAACACGTCGTCGAGGAGGCCCGCCCCCGCCTTCATCCGCAGGACGCGCAGTACGGACTCCTCGATCCGCCGCACGGTCAACTCGCCCTCCTCCACGGCCCGCAGGACCGCGTGCCACGCGACCTCGGGCTGCGGCGGATTCAGGAGCTGGTCGACGCCGGCCTTCAGGGCGAGCACCGCCACGCGGTCGTCGCCGTACTTCGTGCGGACGCCGCGCATCGCGAGCGAGTCCGTGGCGATCACACCGTCGAAGCCCAGCTCCTCGCGCAGCACACCGGTCACGATCGGATACGACAGGGTGGCCGGGTCGCCCGACGGGTCGAGCGCGGGCACCACGATGTGCGCGGTCATCACCGAGTCGACGCCCGCCGCGACCGCCGCGCGGAACGGCGGGGCGTCGATGCGGTCCCACTCCTCGCGGGTGTGGTGGATGTGCGGCAGTTCCGTGTGGCTGTCGTCCATGGTGTCGCCGTGCCCGGGGAAGTGCTTGGCCGCCGTCGCGACGCCCGCGCTCTGATACCCCTCGATCTGCGCGGTGACGAACCCGGCGACCGCCTCGGGGTCGGAGCCGAAGGAGCGCACGCCGATGACGGGGTTGGCGGGGTCGACGTTCACGTCGGCGTCCGGGGCGTGGTCCTGGCGGATGCCGAGCGCGCGCAGTTCGGCGCCCGCGATCCGGGCGGCCTCGCGGGCGGCGTCGTGGGAGCCGGACGCGCCGAGCGCCATCGCGCCGGGCAGCAGGGTCGCGGGGGCGCCGACGCGGGCGACGATGCCATGCTCCTGGTCCACGGAGATCAGCACCGGGATGCCGGACGGCTGGGCGGCCGCGGCCTTCTGGATGCCGTTGGACAGCTCCGCGATCTGGTGCGGGGTACGGGTGTTGTGGGCCCAGCCGAAGTAGATGACGCCGCCCGGGCGGTACTTGGCGATCATCTCGGCGGCGTCCCTGACCCCCAGCTCCCGGAGGTTGGTGTCGACGTCCGCCTGGTCCGGGTCGGTGGCGGTGTGGCCGTACACGTGCATCACGAAGAGCTGGCCGACCTTCTCCGCCAGGCTCAGGCCGGAGATGATCCCGCGGAGACGGCGGTCGAGGTCGTCGTTCTGGGACACGTGCGCTCCTGCGGGCTCGCGGAAAGTTTCTTTCAGGCCCTACGGATATCCCGAAGCTTTCTGCCGGTCAAGGGGCGGGAGAGGGGCGAGGGAAGGGTGGGGCGCGGAACGGGAGGGGGCGGGGAGGGGCCGTCACCGGCGCTGTGTGGAGGGGGGCGCACCGGTGACGGCGTGCTGCCGGCCGCAGGCGGCGGAGAGGGTGGTCAGCGTTCGCAGCCAGCAGCGATGCCGACACCGCCTTGCGGAGACTCACCGACAGCGTGGCGGTTGGACGGGGGCGCGGGCGCGTGGGTTCCCCTCGGGCCGGTGATTTCCGGAAAGTGGTGCGGAGGTGCTCGCGCCCCGTGCTCAGCCCGCCCGCGTCACCAGGCGTGTCAGCAGCTCACGGCCAGGACCGAGCAACTCCGGGAAGGGCGCCGCCTCTTCGTACCACCGCTTCTCGTACTCCCAGCACAGCCAGCCGTCCCAGTTCTCCTGACCGAGGAGGGCCACGCACTCGGCGAGCGGCAGGACCCCCGCACCGAGGGGGAGTGGTGTCGTGTCGTCCGCCGACGCGATGTCCTTCACCTGTACGTAGCCGAGGTACGGGGACAGTGCGGCGAACGTGTCGACGACGGGCTCGCCGCCGAGCCAGGTGTGCATCACGTCCCACAGCGCGCCGACCTGCCGGTGCCCGACCGTGCCGAGGACGCGGATGACGTCGGCGCCGGTGCGGTGCGAGTCGTGCGTCTCCAGGAGGATGCGGACGCCCGCGTCGGCGGCGTGCCGTGCGGCGGTGCCGAGCCGCCGGGCGGCCGTCGCGTCGGCCTCGTCCGCGCTCTGCTCCGTGCCGCCGCCCGGGAAGACCCGGACGAACGGGGCGCCCAGGTCGCGGGCGAGCGCGACGAGCGACCGCAGCTCGGCGAGGACGGGCTCGTCCTCGCCGGGCTCCGCCACGCGCGCGTACCCCGCGATGCCGAGGATCTCGACGCCCGCCGCCTTGAACGAGGCGGCCACGTCG
This sequence comes from Streptomyces sp. NPDC059002, assembly GCF_042740435.1. Taxonomy (NCBI): domain Bacteria; kingdom Bacillati; phylum Actinomycetota; class Actinomycetes; order Kitasatosporales; family Streptomycetaceae; genus Streptomyces; species Streptomyces sp. NPDC059002. The sequence continues at coordinate 38,473 of NZ_JBHYJI010000060.1, forward strand.
GCCCGTTCGACCAGGCCGATCCCCGGGTGCACCGGCTCCTCGGGGTGCGCGCGCAGCTCCACGCCGTGGTAGCCGTGCCCGGTGGCCAGGCGCAGCACGTCGGACAGGGGGAGCCCAGGGACGCCGAGGGTGGAGAAGGCGAGTTTCATGGCCACGACAGTAGGCGGCACGGGTCAGGGGTCAACCCCGCAGCTCGTGCAGCGGCAGCCGCCAGTCCTGTCCCACGAGATCGGCGCCGAAGGAGCGGTGCGGCTTCTCCGCGACGAGCACGAAGCCGTGCCGCTGGTAGAGGGTGCGGGCCGCCGCGAGCACGTCGTTGGTCCACAGGACGAGGTCCCGGTAGCCGACGCCGCGCGCGAACTCGACGCAGGCGTCGATGAGCTGGTCGCCGATGCCGAGGCCCCGCGCGTCCGGCTCGACGAGCAGCAGCCGCAGCCGCGCCGTCGCGGGCGCCTCGTCCCGTACGCACATCACGCACCCCACGGGCCGCCCGTCGAGCTCGGCGATCCACACCCGCTCCAGATGGGGGTCGTGGTCCTGGGCGAAGTCGGCGACGAGACGGGCGACGAGCCCCTCGTAGTCGGCGTTCCACCCGAACTCGGCCGCGTACACCGCCGCGTTGCGCTGCACGATCCACCCCAGATCGCCCGCGCCCGGCTCCCTGAGCAGGACGTGCGCGCCGCGCCGCCCGACCCGCCCGGTCGAGCCCGCCAGAATCTCCCGCACCGTACGCATCGCCGCCGCGAGCCGCTCCCGCTCGTCGCTCGGCACATCGGCCAGCAGCGACCCGACGGCCTCGCGCGACCGCTCGTCGAGCAGATCGGCGGCGTCGCGGCCACGGGCGGTCAGCGTGATGCGCTGTCGCCGCGGATCGGGCGCGGACGGCGCCCGCTCGACCAGGCCCGCCCGCTCGAACTTGCCGAGCAGACGGCTCAAGTATCCGGCGTCCAGGGAGAGTTCACCGCGCAGATCGGCCGCGTCGGTGTGCGGCGAGTGGGCGAGTTCGTACAGGACGCGGGACTCGGTGAGCGTGTACGGCACGTACAGATGGCGGCTGTAGTCGAGCGCGCCGATCAGGTTGGTGTAGAAGCGGTTGAAGGCGCGGATCTCATGGATCGGCGCGTGGATCGGCGTGCGGGCTGCGCGCGGCGGATTCGCCATGACGGATCACTCCGGAGGTCACCTTTGACTGAGTCAACGGTACGGCGGAGTGGGCCGGGAGGGAAGCCTTCCGGGCGCTTGCGAGGGGCCCGCCGCCTCAGAGGAACGCGAGGCGCGCCCCCAGCGCGGCGAACGCCACCGCGAAGGTGCGCCGCAGCCAACTCACCACGTGCGGCCGCGAGATGACATGACTGCGCATCGCCGCGGCGAACCGTCCGTACGCCGCGAAGACCGCGAACGTGATCAGCATGAAGTACGCACTGAGCTCCGTCATGCGCAGGAAGGCGTATGGCTCGTCGGCGTCCACGAACTGCGGCAGGAACGCGAAGAAGAACAGCGTGAGCTTCGGATTGAGGATGTTGATCAGCACACCGGTGAGGATGGTGCGCCCCGCCGAACGCGGCGCGCTCTCCCGCTCCGCGGTGAGGTCGCTCTTGTCCCGCAGCGTGCTCCACGCCATGTACAACAGGTAGGCCACACCGAGGTACTTGAGCGTCTCGAAGGCGACCGCGCTGGCGTTCAGGAGCGCGGCGAGCCCGGTGATCGCGGCGACCATGTGCGGCACGACCCCCAGCGTGCAGCCGACGGCGGCGACCACGGCGGCGCGGGTGCCGCGGGAGAGACCGGCCGCGATCGTGAAGAGGACCCCGGTGCCGGGTGTCACACAGACGACGAGTGAGGTGAGCAGAAATTCCATGCCCCGACCCTGGCGCCCACAATGGATCCATGAACAGGTCCAAAGGATCTCCTTCCGGCAGGTCCATAGCGGGCGGGGGCGCCGCCACCTCCGACTTCCTCCAGCTCGACACCCGCGACGCCCCCAGGGGCGGCCTCGCCGACTGGCTGGCGCGGCGGATCAGGGAGGCGATCGCGGACGGCCGCCTCGCCACCGGCGGCAGACTGCCCGCCACCCGCACCCTCGCCGACGAACTGGGCGTCTCCCGAGGCGTGGTGACCGAGGCGTACCGGCGCCTGACCGAGGACGGGCACGTGGCGGGGCGGGGGAGGGGCGGCACGGTGGTGGTGGCGGCACCGGTCGCCGCGCCGGTCCGGGGAACCCCAAGTGCCGGTATGGAGAGGGGTATTGGCACCCGCGTGCGCACTCGCCTCCGCGCGGAGGCGGACACCGCCGCCCTCTTCACCACACCCCCCGACGACCTCGGCATCTTCGACGCCATCCGGGCCGCGCCCGCCCGTATCGACCTGTCGCCGGGCCTGCCGGACCTCTCCGCGTTCCCGCGTGCGGCCTGGCTGCGGGCCGAACGCGCCGTGCTCGCGGGGCTCGTGCCGGAGGACTTCGGGTACGGGGATCCGCGCGGCACCCCCGGCCTGCGCGGCGCCGTGGCGCGGTGGCTCTCCCGCAACCGGGGGATCGTCGCGGACCCGGACGACGTGATGATCGTGAACGGCACGGCCCAGGCGCTGCGCCTGCTCGTCGACGTGCTGCGCGCGGAGGGGATCTCCCAAGTGGCGGTCGAGGAACCGGGTTCACTGGGAGTACGTCAGCACCTGCGCCCGCTGGACACCCCGCCCGTACCGGTGGACGCGCAGGGCATCCGGGTCGACGCGCTGCGGGCCTCCGGCGCACCGGCCGTGCTGCTGACGCCCGCGCATCAGTTCCCGACGGGTGTGGTGCTCGGCGGGGAACGGCGCCGCGCGTTGATGGAGTGGGCCCGCGAAGGAGGCCTGGTCATCGAGGACGACTACGACGCCGAGCACCGCTACGACCGTCCCGCCGTCCCCGCACTCCGCGCCGTACTGCCCGAGCACGTCTGCTACGCGGGGAGCGTCTCCAAACTGCTCGCACCCGCGCTGCGCCTCGGCTGGCTGCTGGCCCCGCCCGCGTACCGGGACGCGCTGGTGGACGCCAAACGCCTCGTCGACCTGGGCAACGCGGCGCTGCCCCAGCTCGTCCTCGCCCACCTGATGGACTCCGGCGACCTGGAACGCCACCTCCGCCTCATCCGCAAGCACCACCGCAGGCGCAGGGACGCGATGATCGAGGCGATCGGAACGTGCCTGCCCGGGGCGGTGGTGCACGGCGCCGCGGCGGGCCTGCACCTCACGATCACCTTCGACGCGTCGGCGTACGACGGCTCGGACAAGGACCTCGCCACGGCGTCCCTGTCCCACGGGGTCAAGGTCCACCCCCTGTCCTGGCACACCCAACTCCCGCACCCGCCGGGCCTGGTCCTCGGCTACGCGGCGGCCGGTACGGCGGACATAGCCGAGGCCATGACGACCCTGGGCCACCTGCTCCGCCCCTCCTGACGAGGCCGGGCCCGGCCGGTGGCGCGCAGAGGTGGGGCCGTCCCCTCTGGCGGCCCCACCCCGGTCCGTGCCGGTCGGTCCCGGTGGGGCTCAGTACCCCACCGTGAACCTCTGACGGCGGTGCAGCGGCGACTCGATCTCGTCCAGCAGCGCGATCGCGTAGTCCTCGGCCGAGATCCGGGACGTTCCGTCGGCCCCGGTCAGCAGGTTCTCGCCGCCGAGCCGGAAGACCGTGGTCCGCTCGCCGGGCACAAAGAGGGCGGAGGGGCTCAGGAACGTCCACTCCACCTCGTCGGGCAGCGCCCGCAGCTCGTCCAACAGCTCGACGTGCGCGGACGCCTCGGGCTTCCACTCCTCGCGGAAGTCCGGCCGGTCGATGACGCGTTCACCGGCCGGCAGCCGCAGACTGCCCGCGCCGCCGACGAAGACAAGGCGGGTGCCCGCGGCACGGGCGGGACCGGCCAGCTCGGTCAGGAGCGGGAGTACGACCCGGGCGGGCAGCGCACTGACGACGACATCGGCGGCGCCGACGACCCGGTCGAGCAGCGCGGGGTCGGTGACGTCCCCGCCTTGCGACCGCGCGACCGCCGTGACCTCATGGCCACGGGCCCGTGCCTCGCCGACGATGCGGCTGCCGGCCATACCGGTGGCGCCGAGTACGGCGATCCTGACCGCCGTACCCGGCAGGACGCCGCTACTCATAGGTGTAGAAGCGCGTGTGGTCGAGCATGTCGGCGGGGGTGATGCGCTCCCCGCGCTCGCTCCAGGGCTTCATCGGCTGGTTCAGCGCGACGACGTCCTTGACCGGTGTGACGGGCAGGTAGCCGGAGCCCGGGTGCCTGCGCTGCCACTCGACCCACAGCTTGTCGATGAAGCAGTGGTGCATCCAGAAGACCGGGTCGTTGGGGGACTTGCCGGAGTTCATCGCGCCGCCGATGTAGCGGTGCACGGCGTTGTGCGGCCCGGTGTTCCGGTTCGCCCAGCCCTCCAGGACGTTGCGGAAACCGCCCACGCTCCGGCCGTTCCACGGTGCCTCGTCGTAGTGGGCTATGGAGAGGGCGGACTCCACCTGCGCGGCCGTGGGGAGCATGTCGGTCGAGCCGATGTCCCTGCGCAGGAACGGGCGCTCGTCCGTCCCGAGGTAGATCTTCCACTTGCCGCCGGAGTACGCGAACGGACCGTCCATGACCTGGCTGTCGCCCGCGCGGCCCGTGGTGCCGAGGAAGTCCGGGCGCATCGGGGACGTCGTCGTACGGTCGACCGTCCAGTCCCAGTACGGCAGCGTGACCGAGGGGTTGACGGTCTGCAGGTCCCGCTCGAAGTCGAGCAGGAACTTACGGTGCCAAGGGAGGAACGACGGCGCCGAGTGTCCGGTGCGCTCCGCGTCGTCGAGGTCGTTCGTCGCGAAGTAGTCGTGGACCTCGACGTACTTGTCGTAGGCGCCCCGGGCCTTGAGGGTGAGGAGCGCGTCGATGAAGGCGCGGCGCTCGGCCGCGCTCAGGTTCGCCTGGTTCTTGCGAACTGCCATGAGAATTCAGACCTTTGTCGTGTCGCTACGAGATCAGACGGATCAGACGAGGTTGGCGCCCTGGAGCGCGCGCACCGCCGCGAGCGCCGTGTCGTACGGCGTGTCGAAGACCTCGTAGTGGTTCATGACGCTGACCCAGCCCCAGGCGCGCGGCATGATGTGCAGCATCCGGCCGTCGATGTAGACCTCGATGCCGAAGTCGTGGTGACCGCCGTGGCCGGACGTGAGGCGGCCCTCGATGCGGCGGCCCTGGTAGATCTCGTCGAACGGCCTGATGCCGGGGTAATCACCATGCTCCCCATGGCTGGTGGCACCGGTCTGTGCGGACTCGGCCGCGAAGGCCTGCGTCGCAGGCACGGCCAGCATGATTCCGGCGGCTGCCGCGGCAGCCCTGCCCATCATGCGGCGACGGGTGATGTCAGACACCCTGGATCCCCCTCTGTTCACGCTCTGAGGTCCCCCCTCAGAAGAATGGTTCTTCCTTCGAGAGATCAGAGGGGAGCGCGGGATGTGCGAGGCCTGGTCACGGCTGTCGTCGCTGCCGCCGATCCCCCCGATCGGCTCGTCGCATACGGCGGGCCTCATGGGGTCCGCCGAAGACGATCAAGAACTTAACAGATCATCGGAACGTAACGGACATGTGCCGAGATACAAGGCGATGAGGGGTTACATCGGAACAGGGGGGTGCCTGGGAAACGAAGGCACTGGGCGCCTGGAGCGAAAGAATATGCTGCCATACCTGCCTGCTGGCAAAAGATTTGCGCAGAATTCCCTGACGCGTGGCCTGACTCACGCCCCTGCCGGGAGTCCGGCAGGGGCGTGGTGCGAAGGCTCAGCGCCTGCGGGTGGCCTGTCCGCTCAACGCCTGCTGGTGGCCCGTCTGTCCGACGTCTTCAGGTGCCGGGTGAAGAACTGGGCCGCGGCTTCCCCCGCGAACTGCGGGACGCCGGTGTGCCCGCCCATGTTGGCGTGCAGCGCCTTCTCCGTGGAGCCGAAGGCGTCGAACAGGTCCAGGGCGGCCTGCCGGTCGTTGCCCTCGTCGTCCCACTGCAGCAGGACGTGCAGCGGAATGGTGACCTGCCGGGCCTCCTCGAACAGGGCGCGCGGCACAAAACTTCCGGCGAACAGCACGGCGGCCGAGATGCGCGGCTCGACCACCGCGAGGCGGGTCCCGATGGAGATCACGCCTCCCGAGTAGCCGACCGGGCCACCGATTTCGGGCAGCGCGAGGAGGGCGTCCAGGGCGGCCTGCCATTCCGGGACCGCCTGGTCGACCAGGGGGAGGATGAGGGCGTCGATGAGCTCGTCGCCGACCGGCTCACCGGCCTCCAGGGTCCGTCGCAGTTCGGCGCGGGCCTGCTCGTCGGCGGGCCGACGGGGCCGGTCGCCGCTTCCGGGGAGCTCGATGGTGGCCGCGGCGAAGCCGTCCGCCGCGGCGTGCCGGGCGCGGGCCGCAAGGCGGGGGTACGCCTTGCGCAGCCCGAGGGGCGGAGGGCCGAGCAGGATCAGCGGCGTCGGTGCGGCCGCGGACGCGGATACGGGCGTCCACAGGATGCCGGGGATGTCGCCGAGGGTGAAGGCGCGCTCGACGACGCCGTCGTCGAGACGCTGTTCAGAGGTGAAGTGCATGGTCGTGCCTTTCGGGAGGGCTCACGGGCGGCGCTCCCGGACGACCTGTCTATCGCCCGACCGTGACCCCGGAGGGGAGCACCCATGTCGATACTGCGTTCACGGGTACCACCTCCTCGTTCTCTCGCACGGCCTCCGGAAAAGTAGCAGCGGCCGCCATGGCTGTGCCAACGGGTTTTCGCGGAGGCTCGGTGCGCAGCCGGGGCAGGGCCCCTACCGGGACCGGGGCCCCGCCGTGGACCCCCGCACCATCAACTCCCCGTGCACCGTGGCCACACCTCCCGGCGGGGCCTTCTCCTTGCCCATGGCGATGCGGCCCGCCCGCGCTCCCGCCTCATGCAGCGGCAGCCGTACCGTCGTCAGCGCGGGCACCGCGTCGATGCTGAAGGGGAGGTCGTCGAAGCCCGCCACGGACACGTCGTCCGGGATGCGCAGACCCTTGTCGCGCAGGGCCGCGCACGCGCCGAGCGCCACCGTGTCGTTCGCGGCGACGACCGCCGTCAAGTCGGGGGCGCGGCGCAGGAGTTCGACCGTGGCGTCGTACCCGGAGCGGCGGTCGTACGGCCCGTGCACCGTCAGCGCGGGATCGTCCTCGATGCCGCGCGCGGCGAGCGCGGCCCGGTGGCCCTCCAGGCGGTGCCGGGTGGTCGTGCGCTCCTCCGGGCCCGCGATGTAGCCGACGCGCCGGTGCCCGAGGCCCAGCAGGTGTTCCGTCAACTGCTGCCCGCCGCCACGGTTGTCGAAGGTGAGCGCGACCGCGTCGGTGTCCGGCGACGGCGGCCGTCCGCACAGCACCACCCGCGTGCCCGCCTCCGCGAGCCGTCGCAGCTTCCCGGCGATCGCGGCGGCGTGCCCGGCGTCCTCGACGGCGCCGCCGGTGAGGATCACCGCGGCGGCGCGCTGGCGCTGGAGCAGGGTGAGGTAGGTGAGTTCGCGCTCCGGGGAGCCGCCGGTGTTGCAGACGACGGCCATGCGCTCGCCGCCCGCGCGTCCGCCGGGCCCGCCGATCTCGGACTGCACGGCGCCCGCCATGATCCCGAAGAACGGGTCGGCGATGTCGTTGACGAGGATGCCGACGAGGTCGGAGGTGGCCGCGGCGAGCGCGCTCGCGGGTCCGTTGAGGACGTATTCGAGGTCGTCCACGGCCCGCAGCACGCGCTCGCGCGTGGCCGCCGCGACGGGGTAATTGCCGTTCAGCACGCGGGAGACGGTGGCGGGGGAGACCTGCGCGCGGGCCGCCACGTCCGCCAGGGTCACGGTCATCTCGTCGTCCTCCGGTCACTGCTCTGGTCGTTGCGCGGGCCCACGCCCCAGAGCCTGCTCCGCTCCGAAAGTTCGAAGCCCTTGTCCGAACCTTGCCCGGCAGGCTAGCTTGCCCTGGGATAGAAAGCGCTTGCTAGGCTTCTACGGAGGGACTTTCGTGACACGCAAGACGGTGCGCATCGCCATGAACGGCGTCACGGGACGCATGGGCCACCGCCAGCACCTGATCCGCTCGATCCTCGCCCTCCGCGAACAGGGCGGCCTCGACCTGGGCGACGGCACCGTGCTGTGGCCCGAGCCCGTCCTGGTCGGCCGCAGGGAGCACGCACTGCGCGCGCTGGCCGAACAGCACGGCGTGGAGCACCACTCGACGGACCTCGACGCGGTCCTCGCCGACCCGTCCGTCGACATCTACTTCGACGCCCAGGTCACCTCCGCGCGTGAGGAAGCCATCAAGCGGGCCATCGCCGCGGGCAAGCACGTCTACACGGAGAAGCCGAGCGCGACCGGCCTCGACGGCGCCCTGGAGCTGGCCCGTCTCGCGCGGGACGCCGGCATCAAGCACGGCGTCGTCCAGGACAAGCTCTTTCTGCCGGGCCTGCTGAAGCTGAAGCGCCTCATCGACGGCGGCTTCTTCGGGCGGATCCTCTCGGTCCGCGGCGAGTTCGGCTACTGGGTCTTCGAGGGCGACTGGCAGGCCGCCCAGCGCCCCTCCTGGAACTACCGCGCCGAGGACGGCGGCGGCATCGTCGTCGACATGTTCCCGCACTGGGAGTACGTCCTGCACGAGCTGTTCGGCCGGGTGCGCAGTGTCCAGGCGCTTGCCACCACGCACATCCCGCAGCGCTGGGACGAGCACGGCAAGCCCTACGACGCCACCGCCGACGACGCGGCGTACGGCGTCTTCGAGCTGGACAGCGGCGTGATCGCGCAGATCAACTCCTCCTGGGCGGTGCGCGTCCACCGCGACGAACTCGTCGAGTTCCAGGTCGACGGCACGGAGGGCTCGGCCGTCGCGGGCCTGCGCAACTGCCGCGTACAGCACAGGAGTACGACACCGAAGCCGGTCTGGAATCCGGACCTGCCCGCCACCCACTCCTTCCGCGACCAGTGGCAGGAGGTCCCCGACAACCAGGGGCCCGAGGGATTCGACAACGGCTTCAAGGCGCAGTGGGAGCTCTTCCTCAAGCACGTGTACGCGGACGCGCCCTACCGCTGGGACCTCCTCGCGGGCGCGCGCGGCGTGCAGCTCGCCGAACTGGGCCTGAAGTCCTCGGCGGAGGGCCGCCGCATCGAGGTACCGGAGATCGAGCTGTGAGCACCGTCCTGCTGCCGGCCGCGGGCGGCGGCACGCGCGCGTACACCCCACGCGACGAGCCCCCGCGCACGACGCCCGGCGGCCCGCCGTTCACCTCCCGCACCGTCTTCTCCGCCGCCCACGTGGTCGCCGACCCCTTCGCGGACGTCGCCCCCGACGGACCCGCCGCCGTCGACTGGGACGCCACGCTCGCCTTCCGCCGCCACCTGTGGGCGCACGGGCTCGGTGTCGCGGAGGCCATGGACACCGCCCAGCGCGGCATGGGCCTCGACTGGGCGGGCGCGGCCGAGCTGATCCGGCGTTCGGCCGCGGAGGCGAAGGCGGTCGGCGGGCGCATCGCGTGCGGTGTCGGCACCGATCAACTCACGCTCCCCGCCGATCCGCTGACGGTCCGTACGGCGTACGAGGAGCAGCTCGACGTCGTCGAGTCGAGCGGCGCCCAGCCGATCCTGATGGCGTCGCGCGCCCTGGCGGCCGCGGCCACGTCGCCGGACGACTACCTGGAGACGTACGGCCATCTCCTGCGCCAGGCCGCCGAACCGGTGATCCTGCACTGGCTCGGGCCGATGTTCGACCCGGCCCTGGAGGGCTACTGGGGCTCGGCCGACCTGGACGCGGCGACGGACACCTTCCTGGAGGTCATCGCCGCCCACCCCGACAAGGTCGACGGCATCAAGGTCTCCCTCCTGGACGCGGACCGCGAGATCGCCCTGCGCCGCCGCCTCCCCAAGGGCGTCCGCTGCTACACCGGCGACGACTTCCACTACCCCGGACTGATCGCGGGCGACGACCACGGCTTCAGCCACGCGCTGCTCGGCATCTTCGATCCGCTGGGCCCCCTCGCCGCGGACGCGGTGCGGATCCTGGACACGGGGGACGCGAAGGGCTTCCGCGAACTCCTCGACCCCACCGTCGCGTTGTCCCGCCACCTCTTCCAGGCGCCGACCCGCTACTACAAGACGGGCGTGGTGTTCCTCGCCTGGCTCGCGGGCCACCAGTCGCACTTCACGATGGTCGGCGGCCTGCAGTCGGCGCGCTCGCTGCCGCATCTGGCCCGGGCCTACGAACTGGCCGACGGACTCGGCCTGTTCCCCGATCCGGCCCTCGCCGCGGCCCGGATGCGATCCCTGCTCACCGTCCACGGGGTATCCCAATGAGCACTTCTGCGAGCGCCTCTGCGAGCACCCCCGTGAGCGCCTCTGTCGACCCGTCCCGGCTGAGCATCAACCAGGAGACCATCAAGCAGTGGTCGCTGCCCGAACTCGCCGAAGGCTGCATCAAGGAGGGCATCACCGCGGTCGGCCTGTGGCGCGCGCCGGTCCAGGAGTACGGGGTCGAGCGCACCGCCCGCCTCCTGCGCGAGAGCGGCCTCACCGTCACCAGCCTGTGCCGGGGCGGCTTCTTCACGGACATCGACCAGGGGGCACGCGCGCGTGCCCTCGACGACAACCGCGCGGCGGTCGACGAGGCGGCGGCGCTCGGCACGGACACCCTGGTCCTGGTCTCCGGCGGCCTGCCGCCCGGCAGCAAGGACCTGGCGGGCGCGCGCGAACGCGTCGCGGACGCCCTCGCCGTCCTCGGGCCCTACGCCGAGGAACGGGGCGTACGCCTGGCGATCGAACCGCTCCACCCGATGTTCGCCGCCGACCGCTGTGTGGTCTCCACCCTCGGCCAGGCCCTCGACCTCGCGGAACGCTTCCCCGCGCGGCAGGTCGGCGTGGTCGTGGACACCTACCACCTCTGGTGGGACGACCAGGTGCCCGCACAGATCGCCCGCGCGGGCCGCACCGGCCGCATCCACGCCTTCCAACTGGCCGACTGGATCACGCCGTTGCCCGCGGGCGTCCTGCTCGGCCGGGGCCAACTCGGCGACGGAAGCGTCGACTTCAAGGCGTTCCGCGCCCTGGTCGACGGCGCCGGGTACACGGGGCCGATCGAGGTCGAGATCTTCAACGAGGCGCTGTGGGAACGGGACGGGGGAGAGGTGCTGCGGGAGACCGCGGAGCGGTTCCGCACGCACGCGTAATGCGTCCTTGCGGCTACTTCTTGCCGCCCAGGATCTGACCGAGCAGATCGCCGAGGCCGCCGGAGGACGCCGACGCCTTCGGGGCCGCGCCGCCGGATGCCTTCGTGCTCGCCGCGCGCTTGGACAGCACCGCGAGCACCACGGGGATGAGCATCTCGATGACACGGGTGACCGTCGGCGCGGGGATGCCGGTCTTCTTGGAGACCGCGTCCGCCACCGGCTTGCTCATCTTCGCGAGCACGCCGGACATCATCCCGCCCGCGGCGAGACCGCCCAACCCGCCGAAGGCGGCCACCCCTTGGAGGGGCGGTTCGGCGGACTCGACCTCGGCGAACGCCTGCCGCACCTCGTCGGCCTCCGCGGGGTCCTCGGCCTTGCCCTTGAGGTCTCCGGAGAGCGCGGTCACGGTGGTGCCCACGATGTCCTGGGCCCCTGCCGCGTCCGTGCCGAGCAGACCGGCGATCTCCTGGAGCTTGTCGTCGCCGAGCTCTTGCAGCACGTCCTGCTCGAAGGACTGGGAATCGCTCATGCAACAAACGCTACGTCTGCCCCGCTTTGTCAGCACCTGGAGCGGGGCCGGGAAACTTCCGCGCGACTGCGTGCAACCCTTCCGGCACCATGCGTGTCGTACTTGGCGTCAGGACTTCCCGAGGGGGGAATCTGGGGGGATTCCGGGGGGAATCGCGGGGTTTCTGACAGGGGAGGGAACCGAGGGGGCCTGGTCGACGGAGCAGGCCCCCTCAAAACGTCCCGGCGAGCCGAAGTTATCCACAGGCTTCCCGCGATGTCGGTGCCGGGCGGTAGCGTCGGATCATGTCGAGTCAAGCACCGGCGATGTCGGTGCTCGAGGGGGTCCTCGAGCGCATCACGTACGCCAATGAGGAGACCGGGTACACGGTCGCGCGCGTCGACACCGGACGCGGTGCGGGCGACCTGCTCACCGTCGTCGGCGCGCTGCTCGGCGCCCAGGCCGGCGAGTCGCTGCGGATGCAGGGCCGCTGGGGCTCCCACCCGCAGTACGGCAAGCAGTTCACGGTCGAGAACTACACGACGGTGCTGCCCGCCACCATCCAGGGCATCCGCCGCTATCTCGGCTCCGGCCTCATCAAGGGCATCGGCCCGGTGATGGCCGACCGCATCACCACCCACTTCGGCGTGGACACCCTCGACATCATCGAGACCGAGCCCAAGCGTCTCGTCGAGGTGCCCGGGCTCGGCCCCAAGCGCACCAAGATGATCGCCGCCGCCTGGGAGGAGCAGAAGGCCATCAAGGAAGTCATGGTCTTCCTCCAGGGAGTCGGCGTCTCCACCTCCATCGCCGTGCGCATCTACAAGAAGTACGGCGACGCCTCGATCTCCGTCGTGAAGAACGAGCCCTATCGCCTCGCCGCCGACGTCTGGGGCATCGGCTTCCTCACCGCCGACCGCATCGCCCAGGCCGTCGGCATCCCGCACGACAGCCCGGAGCGCGTCAAGGCCGGTCTGCAGTACGCCCTTTCGCAATCCACCGACCAGGGCAACTGCTATCTCCCCGAGGAGCGCCTCATCGCCGACGCGGTGAAGCTCCTCCAGGTCGACACGGGCCTCGTCATCGACTGCCTCGCCGAACTCGCGGGCGAGGAGGAGGGGGTCGTACGGGAGACCGTGCCGGGCCCGGACGGCGGAGAGGATGTCACCGCCGTCTACCTGGTCCCCTTCCACCGCGCCGAACTCTCCCTGGCCGCCCAGCTGTTGCGCCTCCTGAAGACCGGCGACGACCGCATGCCCGGCTTCCGGGACGTCGCCTGGGACAAGGCGCTGGCCTGGCTCGCGCGGCGCACGGGAGCCGATCTCGCGCCCGAGCAGGAGGAGGCGGTCAAGCTCGCGCTGACCCGGAAGGTCGCCGTCCTGACCGGCGGACCCGGCTGCGGAAAGTCCTTCACGGTCCGCTCGGTCGTCGAGCTGGCCCGCGCCAAGAAGGCCAAGGTCGTCCTCGCCGCCCCCACGGGACGCGCCGCCAAGCGCCTGGCCGAACTCACCGGAGCGGAGGCGTCCACGGTCCACCGCCTGCTCGAACTGAAACCGGGCGGAGACGCGGCGTACGACAAGGAGCGGCCGCTCGACGCCGATCTGGTCGTGGTCGACGAGGCCTCCATGCTGGATCTCCTCCTCGCCAACAAGCTGGTCAAGGCCGTCCCGCCCGGCGCCCATCTGCTCTTCGTGGGCGATGTGGACCAGTTGCCCAGCGTCGGCGCGGGCGAGGTGCTGCGGGACATGCTCGCCGACGGGAGCCCCATCCCCGCCGTCCGCCTCACCCATATCTTCCGGCAGGCCCAGGAGTCGGGCGTCGTCACCAACGCCCACCGCATCAACTCCGGTGTCCCGCCCCTCACCCAGGGCATGAAGGACTTCTTCCTCTTCGTCGAGGAGGAGACCGAGGACGCGGGCCGCGTCACGGTGGACGTCGCCGCGCACCGCGTCCCGAAGAAGTTCGGCCTCGACCCGCGCCGCGACATCCAGGTCCTCGCGCCCATGCACCGCGGCCCCGCGGGCGCCGGAAACCTCAACGGCCTCCTCCAGCAGGCCATCACGCCCGCCAGGCCCGACCTGCCCGAGAAGCGCTTCGGCGGCCGGGTCTTCCGCGTCGGCGACAAGGTCACCCAGATCCGCAACAACTACGAAAAGGGACAGAACGGCGTCTTCAACGGCACGGTGGGCGTCGTCACCGCCCTCGACCCCGACGAGCAGCGGCTCACCGTCCGCACCGACGAGGACGAGGAAGTCCCTTACGACTTCGATGAACTGGACGAGCTGTCCCATGCCTACGCCGTGACGATCCACCGCTCCCAGGGCAGCGAATATCCGGCGGTGGTGATCCCCGTCACCACGGGCGCGTGGATGATGCTGCAGCGCAATCTGCTCTACACCGCGGTGACACGCGCCAAGAAGCTGGTCGTTCTTGTCGGTTCACGCAAGGCTCTGGCCCAGGCGGTACGCACGGTCTCCGCGGGTAAGCGTTGTACGGCCCTGGATTTCAGGCTCTCGGGGCGCCGTGGAGAAGGCCCTGGACGTTTTGATCGATCAAACGAGTCGTAAACGTCACACAGCACTTCCGGAACCGGGGCGAAGGGGGCAGGATGAGCAGGTTGGCGGCACTGAGTGCCGCCAATAGGCCCAATGGTCGACCCCGAGTGCACTCTCCAGGGCCAAATGGGGGATGGTAGAGACAGTCAGGGCACCTCGAAGAAGAGGCACAACGTCGGTGAGGGATGACGTGAGCGAGAACGCTAACAACGGTGTAGTACTGCGGTACGGCGACGGCGAGTACACCTACCCGGTGATCGAGTCGACCGTCGGCGACAAGGGCTTCGACATCGGGAAGCTCCGCGCCCAGACCGGTCTGGTGACCCTGGACAGCGGCTACGGAAACACCGCCGCCTATAAATCCGCCATCACCTATCTCGACGGTGAACAGGGCATCCTCCGGTACCGCGGCTACCCGATCGAGCAGCTGGCCGAGCGCTCCACCTTCACCGAGGTGGCGTACCTCCTGATCAACGGCGAGCTGCCGAAGGTCGACGAGCTGGCCACGTTCAAGAACGAGATCACGCAGCACACCCTGCTGCACGAGGACGTCAAGCGGTTCTACGACGGCTTCCCGCGCGACGCCCACCCGATGGCGATGCTGTCGTCCGTGGTCAGCGCGCTGTCGACGTTCTACCAGGACAGCCACAACCCGTTCGACGAGAAGCAGCGTCACCTCTCGACGATCCGCCTGCTCGCCAAGCTTCCGACGATCGCGGCCTACGCGTACAAGAAGTCGCAGGGCCACCCGGTCGTCTACCCGCGCAACGACCTCGGCTACGTCGAGAACTTCCTGCGCATGACCTTCTCGGTGCCCGCCGCCGAGTACGAGCTGGACCCGGTCGTGGTCTCCGCGCTCGACAAGCTCCTGATCCTGCACGCGGACCACGAGCAGAACTGTTCGACCTCCACCGTGCGTCTGGTCGGCTCCTCGCAGGCGAACATGTTCGCCTCGATCTCCGCCGGCATCTCCGCCCTGTGGGGTCCGCTGCACGGTGGCGCCAACCAGTCGGTCCTGGAGATGCTCGAGGGCATCCAGGCGTCCGGTGGCGACGTCGACACCTTCATCCGCAAGGTGAAGAACAAGGAAGACGGCGTGAAGCTCATGGGCTTCGGGCACCGGGTCTACAAGAACTTCGACCCGCGCGCGAAGATCATCAAGGCTGCCGCGCACGATGTCCTCTCGGCCCTCGGCAAGTCCGACGAGCTGCTCGACATCGCGCTGAAGCTGGAAGAGCACGCGCTGGCCGACGACTACTTCGTCGAGCGGAAGCTGTACCCGAACGTCGACTTCTACACCGGCCTCATCTACCGGGCCATGGGCTTCCCGACCGAGATGTTCACCGTGCTCTTCGCGCTGGGACGTCTTCCGGGGTGGATCGCCCAGTGGCACGAGATGATCAAGGAGCCGGGTTCGCGCATCGGTCGTCCCCGCCAGATCTACACCGGTGAGGTTCTTCGGGACTTCGTCCCGGTCGAGGGCCGCTGAGCCCTCTGGGTGGCTGCGGGCCGGTTCTCGGCTGAGCGCGCAGTTCCCCGCGCCCCTTACGGGGCGCCCCCTCGGTACTGAAGCGGAAAGCGCCCCGCCATCGATCCCCCCACGGGTCGACGGTCGGGGCGCTTCCCTTTTTCCCGGTGCGGATTCCCCCCACGGGATCCGGCCGGGCGTCTGTGGTTGCCCTGCGGTCTGCCGGGACGCGTACGTACGGGAGGGCCGCTCAAAGCTCCCCGGTGCACGTGCCCCGGCAACGCAATTCAAGGAACATCCCCCAAGATGTCCCCATATGCCGGAAGACGTCCCCCAAGACATCTTCCTGCATCGCCCCATTAGACTCGCGACCCCCCTCAATGGTTACGTTCGGATCACTGTGATCTGCGTCTCTTGCATATGTCCTGTACATGCGCAAGAGCCCCGATATGGGGATCGGGGCTCTCGCGTGAGGATGTTGAAACGGGTCTGTGAAGGGCCTATGTGAACGTCCTCAGACGGAGGCTGTTCGTCACCACGAAGACGGAGGAGAACGCCATCGCGGCGCCCGCGATCATCGGGTTCAGGAGCCCGGCCGCGGCGAGCGGCAGCGCGGCCACGTTGTAGCCGAAGGCCCAGAAGAGGTTGCCCTTGATGGTGGCGAGCGTCTTCCGGGAGAGCCTGATGGCGTCGGCCGCGACCCGCAAGTCCCCGCGCACCAGGGTCAGGTCGCTCGCCTCGATCGCGGCGTCCGTGCCGGTGCCCATCGCCAGGCCCAGATCGGCGGTGGCGAGCGCGGCCGCGTCGTTCACGCCGTCCCCGACCATCGCCACGACCCGGCCCTCGCCCTGCAGGCGCCGTACGACGTCGACCTTGTCCTGCGGCAGGACCTCCGCGTGCACGGCGTCGGGCCCGATGCCCACGGCCTGCGCCACCGCGTCGGCGACGGCCTTGTTGTCGCCGGTCAGGAGGACCGGTGTCAGGCCGAGGGCACGCAGTTCGCGCACCGCCCGGGGGCTGGTGTCCTTGACGGCGTCCGCGACCGCGAGGACGCCGCGTGCGGCGCCGTCCCAGGCGACGAGGACCGCGGTGCGCCCGGCGGCCTCCGCGTCGTCCTTCAGCTTCGCCACCGCGTCCAGGCCCGTCACCCCCGCGTCCGCGAGGAGCCGCGCGCGGCCGACGAGCACCTCGTGTCCGTCGACCGTGCCGTGCACCCCGAACCCGGCGACGTTCTCGAACCGCTCCGGTGCGGGCGGCGCGGTCCCCAGGTGCTCGGCCGCGCCCGCGGCGACGGCGCGGGCCACCGGGTGCTCGGAGGCGTGCTCCAGGGCGCCCGCGAGGCGAAGGAGCTGCTTCTCCTCCGTGTCCCCCGCGACGTACACGTCCGTCAGTTCCATGTGTCCCGTCGTCACCGTCCCCGTCTTGTCCAGGACGACGGTGTCGACGCGGCGCGTGGACTCGAGGACCTCGGGGCCCTTGATCAGGATGCCGAGCTGGGCGCCGCGGCCGGTGCCGACCATGAGGGCGGTCGGGGTCGCGAGCCCGAGGGCGCAGGGGCAGGCGATGATCAGGACGGCGACCGCGGCGGTGAACGCGGCGGTCACATCGCCCGTGGCGCCCAGCCAGCCGCCCAGCGTGCCGACCGCGATGAGCAGGACGACGGGCACGAAGACGCCGGCGATCCGGTCCGCGAGGCGCTGCACCTGGGCCTTGCCGGTCTGCGCGTCCTCGACGAGCTTCGCCATCCGCGCCAGTTGGGTGTCGGAGCCGACCCGCGTCGCCTCGACGACCAGGCGCCCCGACGTGTTCACGGTCGCCCCGGTGACCGTGTCGCCGACGCCCACGTCGACCGGCACGGACTCGCCGGTCAGCATCGAGGCGTCGACCGCCGACGCGCCGTCGACGACCGTGCCGTCGGTGGCGACGGTCTCTCCCGGGCGTACGACGAAGTGGTCTCCCACGGCGAGGCGGCCGACGGGGATCCGGGTCTCGGCGCCGGAGCGCAGCACCGTCACGTCCTTCGCGCCCAGTTCGAGCAGGGCGCGCAGCGCGGCGCCCGCCTTCCGCTTGGAGCGGGCCTCGAGCCAGCGGCCGAGCAGGATGAACGTGATGACGCCCGCGGCCACTTCGAGATAGATCGTCGAGGCCCCGTCGCCCCCGGAGACCGTGAAGTCGAAGCCGTGCCGCATCCCCGGCATCCCGGCGTCCCCGAAGAACAGTGCCCACAGCGACCAGCCGAAGGCGGCGAGCGTGCCGACGGAGACCAGCGTGTCCATCGTCGCCGCGCCGTGCCGGAGGTTGGTGAAGGCGGCCCGGTGGAAGGGGAGGCCGCCCCAGACGACGACGGGCGCGGCGAGCGTCAGCGAGAGCCACTGCCAGTTGTCGAACTGCAGGGCGGGGACCATCGCGAGCAGCACCACGGGCAGCGCGAGGAGCGCGGAGACGGTCAGGCGCTGGCGCAGGGTGTCGGGCTCGGCGATGTCGGCCGTGGTCGGCGCCGGGGCGTCGCCGGGCCGAGGCTCCGGCTCGGGCTCGGGCGGGAGGATCTCCTCGGCCGTGTAGCCCAGCTTCTCGACCAGCGCGATCAGCTGGGCGACCTCGACTCCTTCGCCCTCGTCGTACGAGACCTTCGCCTTCTCCGTGGCGAGGTTGACCGTGGCGGTCACGCCCGCCATGCGGTTCAGCTTCTTCTCGATGCGCGACGAGCAGGAGGCGCAGGTCATTCCGCCGACGGCGAGTTCGACTTCGGTCATGACTCTTTCGTACTACTTCCGGGGTGGTGGGACGGCCGCGGGGCCCCCGGGGGTGGGGGCACCCCCGGGGCCCCGGGCCCCCCCGGGGGGGGGGGGGGGAGGGCAGGTACGCCGGGCGCCCGGAACCCCCCCCCACGCCGCGGGGGCGCCCCCCCCCCCCCACGC
>NZ_JBHYJI010000060.1:57127-58291 GCF_042740435.1 Streptomyces sp. NPDC059002
CGTCGCCGGCTGCGTCTGTGGTGTCCACCCCCCCGGACTGCCCTCTTTCGTCCTCCTCCGGGGGTGGGGGGCCGGCCGGGGGCCCGGGGGTGCCGCCCCCCCCCCGGGGCCCGGGTACCCGGCGGGCGGCGGTCGGCTCAGGCCTTGACGCCGGCGAGCTCGTAGCCCGCCTCGTCGACGGCGGCGCGCACCGCGGCCTCGTCGAGCGGGGCCTCGGAGACCACGGTGACCAGGCCCGTGGCGGCGACGGCCGTGACGGAGGAGACGCCCGCGAGCTCCGAGATCTCGCTGGAGATGGCGCCCTCGCAGTGGCCGCAGGTCATGCCCGTGACCTCGTACACCGTGGTGACGGCGCCCTGCGGCGCCTCGGCGGCGGAGTCGGAGTGGCAGGAACCGCTGGGGGAGCAGCAGGATCCGGTCGTCTCGGACGTGGCCTGCGGGAGCTCGGTCTGGGCGCTCATGTCGTTCTCCTCCGGGAGGCGTGGGTGCGTGTGCGGCATAACGTGCAGGAGGGGGCCCCGGAGTCCCGGGGACCTCCTGACACTCACCACACTATACCCCTAGGGGGTATTTCTCAACGAGGTCGGGGCGCGAGGTCGGGGCGCGGGGCCGGGGCGCGATGTCTCAGTCCCTGCGGCCGCGGTTGCCCGGGCGGGCCGCGACCCAGGCGCGAATGGAGTCCGCGTACCAGTAGGGCTTGCCGCCCTCCACGTGGTCGGGTTCGGGCAGCAGTCCGTGCTTGCGGTAGGAGCGCACGGTGTCGGGCTGCACCCGGATGTGCGCGGCGATCTCTTTGTACGACCAGAGCCTGCGGTCGGTCATCGGTGGCACCTCCCTGCGCGCGCCCAGGGCGGCCGGAAAGGCCGACGGGGGAGCTGGGCGCGGCGCGCGGCGATCACTCAGCCTGTGCCCGGTGAACGACGCAGAGTGACCGCAGGGGAGTGGCTGTCGACTCCCTGTGACCCAAGACCCGCGTACGTGAGACATGTGTGACAGGAAGAGAGTGTTTGTGACGAAAGCGATGTGACGGGGAGGCGCGTTGCTCCGGCGCACGAAGGGCGCGCGTCACTGCGGGTTGCTCCGCCGCGGGCGGCCGCGGGCCATCGTGCCGCGGGGCGGCACGGCGCACGTCGCCGAGGTGGGCCGGGCCCGCTGCGCCGGGCC